>JAZTYI010000088.1:0-108666 GCA_045636885.1 Alloprevotella sp. | reverse complement strand
CAGTTTGCATTGATTCCCCTGAAAGGGGATAAAGCCATTAGCCCAGGGCGTTGCCCTGGGCTGGATGCTTATTGGCCTTTCAGGCCGTTACTCCTCAAAAAGTTTACCGGACAGCAATACTTCTGAAATAAATGTGTACAAAAATTAGTTTCAAGGGGGAGTATCGCCCTTGGGCAGGAGGAGGGCGTAGGGGGAACCTGATGCTCGAAGCAAGAACTGAGGATAAACTTATTTACACTCTGCCTTACGAGGAGGAGGACGTTCGAGTTTGCAAAGTCAAATGCCCAAAGGGCGTAGAGGCTGTAGCAATGGACCAACTCCTATATTGTTTCGTTAATTTTAATGGGTTAATTACCTTATCAAAACCTTACTTTTTTACCCATTGACTCTAACTTTTTACTCAATGAACTCCACTTGCTAGTTACACATTTGCAAGGAGTTAGTTAACATAAATAAATTTTACATACCAAATGTGAAATTTTTATTTTGTGCTCCTTAACTTTAGATTTGAAAGAATATATTTGCAGTGTACAAAAATATTTCGATTTATGAAAGAGTCCGTGAACCGCAAATTTGACATAAAGAATCTGAGTATGTTAGAGCGCCTTCACACCCTTATGGAGGAACGCAAACCGTACCTCAATCCGAAATTTTCCATTATTGATTTGACGAACATGTTGGGTACGAATCGCACGTATGTTTCTGTTTATCTCAATGAAGTATTGGGCAAATCCTTCTTCGATTTCGTGAATGAGTTCCGCCTTGGAGTAGCAGAAAAGATGGTGTGTGAAACTACCGACAATTTTAGCGAGATTGCAGCAAAGTCTGGTTTCAATTCCATCTGCACTTTTCGTCGTGCATTCTTTAAGAAAAATGGTATGACACCGGGTGCGTATCGCAACAGATACGGCAGAAACTAAAGAAAAATAAAAGCACTAATATAGATATTGTCCACGAATAACCCTTACCTAAATTTTGTTATAGTATGAGTTGAGTCACAAGTGCACGAATCATCACCGTTGCCTTGTGGGGTGGCTTAGGTCGGGATGGATATTAGTGCGCATTAGAGTGGTCATTCATGTCCGAATAAAACAAACGAAGTCACCTGTCGGTAGAAAGGTTGAGATAATTATTCTCCGACAACACTTCTATTATTCCCAAAACAAAAGGGTAAAGACGCGTGCGTCTTTACCCTTTTATTTTTTTATCCGAGGTACTTAATCAAAATATTGATATTATCAGCTTCACGGAGGCGACGAAGAGCGCGTTCCTTAATCTGACGTACACGTTCGCGTGTGAGACTCATATTGTTCGCCACTTCTTCCGCAGTCATTTCGTTACGACCAATACCGAAGAGCATCTTCAACACGGTGCGTTCACGTTCGTTAAGCACTGCAAGCGCTGCTTCGAGGTCTGAAGAAAGCGATTCGCGCTCCATAGAGTTATCAGTACCAGGTGCTGATTCATCCTGCATCACGTCAATCAAGCAGTTAGAATCGTCATCCTGGAAGGGAGCATCCACGCTGACTTTCTTACCGTTTGTGCCAAGCGCATCCTGAACCTTCACAAGGTCTGTATCGAGAATGTCTGCCAATTCCTGCGCGGAGGGGCGACGTTCAAACTCCTGTTCGAAACTAACAATAGCCTTTGAAAGTTTGCTCTGGAAACCCACCTGATTCAAGGGCATACGCACAATACGACTCTGCTCTGAAATCGCCTGAAGAATGCTTTGACGAATCCACCATACGGCATACGAGATAAACTTAAAACCGCGCGTTTCGTCAAACTTCTGTGCCGCCTTAATCAATCCCAAGTTGCCTTCGTCAATCAAGTCATTGAGAGCAAGACCTTGGTTCTGGTATTGCTTTGCAACCGAAACCACGAAACGAAGATTCGCACGGGTCAAGCGGTCAAGGGCTTCCTGATCACCCTTATGGATGCGCTGAGCGAGTTCCACCTCTTCGTCGGTAGAAATCAATTCTTCACGTCCAATCTCAACGAGATACTTGTCCAACGCCGCACTTGAGCGGTTCGTAATACTCTTATTAATTTTTAGTTGTCTCATAGTCCTGGGTCAAAATGAGGTGCAAAATTACGAAATTTAATTTGCATAAAACAAATTTTACACACAGAATCCCCTAAAATTATTTATTTGATAGGAGAAAAGTATGCCGTGCGTGCCAAAATCACATCTTTCAAGTTGAACTCCAGGCAATAAGTGCCGATTGTGGGGGAACGGAAAAAGCAGTTCGCACCTCGTGCTCACGATTACCAAGATGCATACGTCCGTCTTTGCAAACAATCGTATAATCTCCCTCGGGCACACGGACGTCTATTGATTTGCGCTCCGCATTTAAGACCACAACAATACGCGCCCAGTCATCGCCCACCGCCCTACCGTTGAGCGTGAACGCGACAGTGCAGGCGTCGCCCACGTCTAAGAAATGCAGGTATTTTTTTACCTGCGTAGCAGTAGAAAGTCGGAAGGCAGGATGCGCCTTGCGCATTTCAATGAGTCGGCGCAGGTAAGTAAAGACATCAAAGTGGTGCGCCTTGTTGCGCCAATCAATAGCGTTGACCGTATCGACACTCTTATAACTATTGCGCACCCCACGCTTCTGACGCAAGAGTTCTTCACCCGCAAAAAGGAAGGGAGTGCCTTGCGCTGTCAGCACAGCGGTGTGTGCCAGCAGGGAAAGTCGTGCGACTTCCTCATCGTCCATCTGTGGTAGAACCGCACGCAGGCGGTCCACCAAGCAGAGGTCGTCGTGACAACTGACATAAGAAAGGACTTGCAAGGGACTCTTTGTCCACGCCGAATGTAACGAGTTTCCCAACTCTGAATTAAAAATCATCCCCGCAAGTCCTAATTTTAAGAAGGACAAGGTTTCACGGTTTCCCAAGAGAAACCCGCCCTGTGTATCGTCATAAAAAGGTCCACGAAGGGCATCGCGCAATTCATCGCCAAAGGCTGCGAGTCCCTTCACCTTATGAATATTCCTCTTCGTCATGCTTTGCGAAGAAGGGAGTTGAGGTTGTTCTGCCGCCCACCCTTCTCCATACACGCAGATGCTGGGGTCGATGGCGTGCAAACGGTCTACGACCGCCTGCATCGTGGTGCGGTCGTGCAGTGCCATGAGGTCGAAGCGGAAACCGTCAATGTGGTATTCCTCAGCCCAATAAGCCACGCTCTCCACGATGAATTGGCGCATCATGGGTTGCTCGCTGGCGGTTTCATTGCCACATCCCGAACCGTTGGCGAGACTACCATCTTTCTTTTTGCGAAAGAAATAACCAGGGGCAGTACGCTCAAAAGCACTTTGCGCCACACTCGCCACATGGTTATACACCACGTCGAGCACCACGCGCAACCCCGCGTCATGCAGTGCCTTCACCATCTGCTTGAACTCCTTAATACGCACCTCGGGAGTCGCAGCGTCTGTAGCATACGAACCTTCGGGCACGTTGTAATTCTGAGGGTCGTATCCCCAGTTGTAATGGGGCACATTCTTTTGCGCCTCATCAATAGAAGAGAAGTCAAACGAAGGCAAAAGTTGTACGTGTGTCACGCCGAGTTCCACCAAGTGGTCAATGCCCGTAGATAACCCTTCAGGCGAAAGCGTACCGCGCTCGGTAAGCGCCAGGAAGCGCCCCTTATGCTGCACGCCTGATGAATGAGATATGGTGAAATCGCGGTGGTGTAATTCGTAGATGACGGGCGAAACGACAGGCGGACGCACATCCTGCTCCCACCCCTCGGGGTTCGTTGCTTGCAAATCTATAATTGCCGCGCGCTGTCCGTTGAGTCCCACCGCCGTAGCAAAAATGCCAGGGGTTTCCTCCAACCATCCGTCCTGCGTCTGCACACGGTAGGTGTAAAACATCCCCTTCAAATCTTTATACACATTCAAGCGCCACCAACCTTCACCCGCCACTTCAAGATTGTAACGCTCAAGGGGATCACCACCTTCACCCTCGGCATAAAGGCGCACCTCAACAGTGATCGCCATAGGCGACCACATTTTGAAGCGGGTTATGTGGGGGGTGTAGGTGTGCATTTTGGGGAAAGGAGAAAGGAGAAAGGAGAAAGGAGAAAGGAGAAAGGAGAAAGGAGAAAGGAGAAAGACCATGCGGGACGACAAGTCGTTTATCTCGCTAACTATCTTGTCTACTCGTACCTTGTTTACTCGTCAACTATAAATCGTTTATCTCGCTAACCATCTTGTCTACTCGTACCTTGTTTACTCGTCTACTAAAGACAGTCAATTCTTCTCAACGCTCAGCGTAATGCGTTCCCAGATGCAGCGGGGGATTAACTTCCAGACGGCCACGAGCAGGCGGTAGCGCCAGTCGATGGTCACGATGCGCTTACGCTGCTTCAATGCTTTTACAATATCTTGAGCCACACGTTCTGCCTGCATCTGCATGGGGAATTTTGCTCCCGCAATAAACGCCGTGCTGACAAAACCGGGGCGAATGTCTGTGACAGTAAGGCGCATCTTGTCGGCACGCGCATTTTGCACCAAGGCTTGAAGGTAAGCATGTTGCATCTTTTTCGTAGCCGAATAAGCAGCAGCAGGCCCGAGTCCCTTTGTGCCCGCGATACTACTGATGGCAGCAATATGTCCACGGCGCTTGGTGGTCTTGAAGTAATTATATGCCGTAGTCATCATGCGCACAAAACCCTCACCATTGGTTTGCGCCGTACGAATTTCCTTTTCGGGGTCGAGTTCGGGGTTGTACCACCCCACTCCACTGCTATGCAGATACAAGTCAATGCCGCCCAACTTTTCAGCAAGCGACAACCACTTCTCTACCGCTTCAGGAAGCATCACATCAATGCTTTCCGTCACAACGCGATCGGGATATTGTTGGCGGAGCGGTTCGAGAAGTTCCACGCGTCGCCCAGCAAGTCCGAGCGTCCACCCTTCAGCGAGCAGAAGTTTGGCAACTTCCATGCCAATGCCTGAAGTTGCACCTACTATAATGGCGGTTTTCATTATTTATTTATCATCATTGTGAGGGGGATTTACTGCATACTGAGGCGAAAAACTGCCACGAAACAATTAATTTCACAACATTCTCGTTCTCACATGTTTAAGTAAGAGTCTGTCCCTCAAAATTATTAGTCAACGATATTTTTAGGTTACTATTTTTTTTGCGACTAGTAGTCTTTCTCTATTTTGCGCCCGCAAATCTGTAAAAATTCGCAATAGCCGCAGTGTTTTTTACAGGGTGTCTGCTCGAAGGGTTGTTCGGGCGAGAAGATTTCTTGAAGCAACTCGCGGAGGTTTTTCTCAAACTCATCGGCGCAATCGTTGAAGTAGTCTTTAACGACAAACGAGTCGCCCCCTTCGCCGTCCCTTATTGAAACGCTCATGTTTTCGGCATACAGTTGGCGCACCTTGTCGGCGTCTGTCATGCCCTTGGTTTTACCCTTAATGGCCGAGGCCTTTTTGATGTACATCAACGAGGGCATGAGCTGTTCCCTATTGCGCAGCAAGACCTTCCCCACTACGAAGCTGTAGTAAAAGGTTTGGAAGACGTATTTATACATCTCCTCCTGCGACTTGTCGAACAAGCCGTTCACGGTAGGCGTACCGTCAGGTTTTTTTTGCGACGTCTTGTAGTCTAAGATACGCTGCACGGGCGCGTCGTCCATGATAATTTCATCGCGGCGGTCAATAATCCCCCCGAGGTGTATGGCCACGGTGCGCTTGCCCGAATTGACCATCTCTACGTGGGTTACGGTTTCTTCCAGGCCGAGGATTTTAATCGGCGCGAGTTCGGCATCAAAGAGCAACTGATTTTGCACGTACTTCTCGAGCACCATGCGGTTGATTTCTTGCTCGCCCTGTAGGCGCAGTTGGTAATTCTCGCGCTGCGTCTCGTCCTTGATGTTGAAGAATACCTTGGCAAAGGCGTATGACAAGGCGTTCTTGATGCCCACTTCGTCTTGTGCCATCTGCAGCAGGGTATGCTTGGTGAGTTCTCTGCCTTTGTAGGGTTTGTAAAGGCGCTCCATACACTCGTGGAAGATGGTACCGAATTGGCGGTAGTCCACCTCTTCCGAGAGTTCGTCTTCTTCGTTAAGCCCCACCACGTAGCGGAAGTAGAATTGCAGGGGACAATTTAAGTAGGTGTTGATTGCCGAGGGCGAGAGGTAGCGTGGTTTCTCCTTGTCGGTAGCGTCAAAGCGGTCGCAAAGGCGTTGGAGCACGTCGTCGGTTTTCTCCACCGTGATGGCGGGAGTTTCGCTCGACTCGCTCTTGGTAGTGAGCGTATAGAAGGTGGGCTTCGTCAGCGGCGAGAGCAAGGCGCGCTGCTTTCCCGCAGGGGCGCCCACTTCGGCAAGCAACTGAGAGAGGAAACGCGACATTTCGCCCGACGCCATGCCGTCTGTGGAGACGTTATAGAGCAAGGAGATGTTTGAGGCGCGACTCAGCAGGCGGTAGAAGTAATAGGCAGAGAGCGCCACCTGTTTTTCGAGCGTGGTCATCCCATGTGCTTCGCGCAAGTTGTAGGGGATGAACGACGCTCTGTGACTCGTGCCCGGCAAAAAGTCTTCGTTGGCCGAGAGCAACACGACGTTGTCAAAATCCAAGCAGCGCGTTTCGAGCAAACCAAGGATTTGCATGCCCTCAGCGGGTTCGCCGTGGAAGGGGATGGACTTCTGTTGCAACAAACTGCGCAAGAGACGCAAGAGGGTGTTGCCCTGCACGTCAAACAAGGCAGTAGCATCGCCCGACGCCTGAGTTTCGCTCAACGAAATCAGACGGTTGAGCAGGGTGTAGGCAGCAAAGACCGATTCGCAATAAAGTTGTTCGAGCGCATCGGGATGAACTGACTGCTTAAAGGTAGTACCGATGGCCTTGGTGACTTCTACAAGGTATTTCAAGAGCGCCGTGTTGCCCTCCGTCACTTCAAAAATCACCTGCAAGGGGGCTTCACATTTCAGGTCGGCATCGGCGGGGAAGAACAACTTATTGCTGGAAATTTTCTTGTGCAGGCGCGCTGCCTCCGTGGGATGTAGGCGCTGGGCATAGGGATGGTTGAGCACATTCAACACGTACTGGTAGCGCCAATTATTGCCCGAACGACCAAAGAGTTGGAGTTCGGCGAGCGCAAGCAAGAAACTCACCATCGGAGTTTCGCCCAAGGGATAGCCCATAGTGATGTTGAGCAACATTTGCTTATCATCGCCGTACTTATCAGGGATGCCGTGAAGCAGGGGTTGGAGGTTGCGCTCATTGCAAAGCACTACGGCGGTCTTTATCAAGTCGTCCTTCTCGCTTACCACCTGCTTGAGCCAACCATCTACGTAACGCGTCTGCTGACTCTCGGTTGCGGTGGAGACGTAAGTAATCTGCTTGGGTTTTGAGAAGTTGTCATACGCCTCAGCCAGCTCCTCTTCTGTAAGCGCGTCAAGGGCGTTGCCAAAGAGTCGGATGTTTTCTTTAATAAACTGCCCCGCCTCGAAAACACTATGGTTGTCGTTGCCCTCGCCAAGGTTGGTGTAACCACGGTCATAGTCCCAATAAAAACTGGTAGGCGCCATGCGCTTCATGGCAAGGAACAAGCGCTGCTCGGTAGGGCTTAACACGTTAAAACCTACCACTACGAAGCGACGACCTTGGAAGTACGAGGGCACTTCTTCCGCTCCGCACGTCTCAAGTCTTTCTACCACCTCACGCTTCAGCATACCCATATAAGCAAGTCCCTCCTCGGCGAGCGCCTCGCGGAATTGCTGATAGATGGGATAGAGGTGATGCCAAATAGCTGAGAATTTCTGCTTAAGTTCTGTATCGCTCTTCACCATATAATGGTCAAAATACGATTTCAATGCCTCACGCTGATTGTCGGAAAGGAATTCGAAGTCCTTAAGGTCCTCCAACTCCTGTACGTTTCCGAGAAGTTTTTCAGCATGACTCATGCTGTTGTCTATATCGTCAAAGTCGCGACACATTGTTTCACCCCACGAGTAAAAATGGTCGAGACTTTCTTGGCGCCCTGTCTGTTTCAGATACACACGATAGAGGCGACACACCAATTCTATGGGGTCTGCCACTTGCTTTGTGCTCAGTTGGCGCCACACTTCGTCAATCGTCGTATACTTTGGCGCCCAAACATAATTATCTAACTCTTGGCGCAAGTAGTTGTTGAAGAAAAGTCCCGCACGCTTGTTGGGGAAGATGATGGTAAGCCCTTCGGAATTATTTTTTATCTCTGCATAAAGATGGCGGGCTACTATCTGAAGGAATGGAGTCATAGTTATTTTCAAGGAGATGGGAGTTATGAGATAAGGTTGAGGAAGTCGTGGCGACGCTTCGTATTGCCAACGCCACGACATCGGACTTGGACTTACAAACTTACGGGAACGACCTCATTAAATTTGAGGTACCATACGTAACCCTTGGGGTTGGGATAGCCCATACTCTGAAGGAGTTTGACATAATCCTGAACCTGCGTCAAATGGTCCAGAGTCTTCATGCCCCCCGTCTTATAGTCAATCACAATAGTTGTTTCGCCGTCGCAAATAACGCGGTCGGGGCGTTCAAATCGCTTTTCTTTTTCTGCATTTAAGGGGAAGAGGATATTCTGTTCGTTCAGCACACGCCACTTCGGCGAGAACCACTCACGCGTTTGTTCATTCTCAAAAATGCGAGACATATATTCTTCCACTTCTCTCTTGTGGTCGGCACCAGCAATAAGTCCCTCTCGCTCAAATTCGGCTATGGCATTCGGAAGGTTGTCTAAAGTCTGAATGTGCTCGAGCAAATTGTGATAGAATTTACCCAACTCAATATACTGTTCCTTATCATCAACAGCCTCTTCGACTTCGCCTCGAAGGAAGCGGGCAGAGTCGTTTGACTGTCTGAAATCTACCGTAGCAGGAAGGGATTGGAACGTCTGCAAGCACTTCTCATACTTCGGTTCCAAGTAATTCACCTCCACGACTTTCTTGGTTGGACTTTTTTCCTTAGAAGGCACGAGACTACCATACTCATACGTCTTCGCCTCACTCGGGAAAACGGGCCAATTCCACTTGCCGTCCGTCTCTTCTCCCACCAATGCCATGTTGATAATATCCGAAACGGTAGCAAGTTTCTCGCCCACAGGTTCATTTTCCTTTTTGCCGGTAAGCACAATGAGATTGTTTTCCGCACGAGTGAACGCCACGTAAAGAATGTTGAGATTATCCACCAACTGCTTCAACAATTCCTCGTTAAATTCCTTGTCGAAAAGCGAATCTTTCATCCCCGTGACATACTCTACGGGAGCAATCTTCAGCGCATTGAAAGGCGCTTCTTTAGGAGTGCACCACAACAACGAACCTCCGCTGTTGCGCACACCCGTTGCGTTCCACTCGCAGAAGGGTACGATAACCGTGTGAAACTCTAAGCCTTTCGACTTGTGAACCGTGAGAATCTGCAACCCCTCCGCCGAACCCATCGGCACAGATGTTTCGTGCATTTTCTCATCCCAGTGTTCGAGGAATTCGTCCAGCGTGCTGCGGTTGTCTTGTAAGAAACTGAGCAACTGGTCGTAGAAACAATAGAGATAAGCATCCTGCCCCGGAATAACCTGTAAGTTAAGGAGGGCGTAGAGTCGCTCACAGAGTTCGTAGAGTGGCACTTCGGTGAGCGCACGTCTTGCCTCCTCATCACCAAGTGGCAACAAGGAATCCATCTGTGACTTACTCATGGAGAAGATGCTGTTTGCGTCAGCCCCCTCTACTTCGCGACACACCACCTCTCGGTGATAAAGCGCTGCAAGTGCATAGCGCGACACATCGTCTTGCGGATTGGCAAGCGTGCGCAACGCCAAAATCAACATATTCACCGCCAGCGAAGCATCAAGCAAGAAGGCCTCGTTGCTCACCACCTTGAGGTCGGGAAATTCTTCCTTCAAGTAATCGGCAATCTTCACCCCGTGGTCGTTTTTACGCACCAAGACGGCAATGTCTTTGGGTTTGACACCCTTATCCAAGAGTTCGCGCAAATTTGCTCCGAAACTCTCCAGCATTATTTCCTTGGGCGTCTTCACAACTTCCGTTTCCGCCGCCGCAACTGCCTCGTCAGTCGCGTCGTCCTTCTTTTTACCGCCAGTTGATGGGTAAGCCAAATGCTCAACCTTCACATACCCATAACCACAATGCTTCTCGGGCACCTGCTGCTCCACTTCCTTATACGCCGTAGTGATGGCCTGCGCACGGTCTTCACCGGCGTTACTTTTATCCTCAAAGGTCGTGGCTTCGTTATACTTCTTGCTGACGTAGCGTGCCGCCTTTTTGAAAAAGTTATTGTTAAACTTCACCACCTCTTCCGAACTGCGGTAATTCGTGTCGAGCGGCGGGAGGGTAATCATCTCGCGAAACTCTCCATGCTCCATATCGTTGAGCGTGCGCCAGTCGCTGTTGCGCCAACGGTAGATACTCTGCTTCACATCGCCCACAATGAGGCAACGGCTATGGGTTGCCAAACTGTTGTGTAAGAGAGGTTTGAAATTTTCCCACTGCAATTCGCTCGTATCCTGAAACTCGTCGATCATGATATGCTCGTAGCGCGCCCCCGTACGCTCATAGATGAAGGGGACGTCGAGGTCGTCAATCATTTCTTTCAAGAAGTGCGCCGTGTCAGCCAAGATGAAGCGGTTGTTCTCCCTATTCTGTTCGCGCAACACGGTATTGACCGCGTTCAGCATCATCATTTCATTGATGTGGAGCAACATCATTTGCGCCGTGGTTATCTTGCGCAACTGCAACCCAGCTTCAGCCTGCAGTTGGCGGTATCGATTCAACGCGTCAAGGTGTTCGAGTTGAGCGGTAACGGCAGCGGTCTTTGCCCACCCCTCAATTCCTTCAGCATACTTCAGCGCCGAATCTGTCAGCAACTTATTCAGGTTTGCTTTAGCGGTTTTGAAATCCTTGTGTACCTCCATTTGCGCCGCCTTTTTTACTGCCGCTATTGCCCCGGTACTTTGTCTCACCAACTGAGTCTGCAAGGGTAGCATGTCGGCGTAAAGCGCGGCGCCCAGTTGCTTAACTTTTTCCACACCCATCTCAGGCACCTTTTTCAGTTGCTCTTTCACCTGCACCAACACGCGTGGGTCGCCAATATTATCGCGCACATCGGCTTGCTGCTTGAGGTATTCTTCCTTAAAAATAGTGTCGGAAAACGACTGTATCTCGCCCAAAATGTTCCACCCCTTGTCTGCCTCAATGCGCTCAAACATAAAGTCTCTTAGGATGCCCATCAACTTTTGCTTTTCAAGCTTGTCGGCATCATCCTCATAGAAGTTGATGTCGTCAACGATACTCTTCACCGCCTCCGCCAGCGCCTCTTTTGAATTGAGGTCTACGCGCAGGTTGGCGGTAAGGTCAAGTTCGTAAGCCAACTCACGCACGATGCTTTGGAAGAAGGAGTCAATGGTCGTGATGCGGAAGCGACTGTAGTCGTGAAGCATTGCCGAGAGCGCCACCTGGGCACGGCGGCGAATTTCCTGGTCTGAAAGATTGAGTGCCTTAATTTCGGGCGCCAACTTGACCTTCTCAAAATAATCTTCAGAACTCTCAAGGCGCTTGGCTATACCGTTAAGCTGTCCCAAGATGCGCACTTTCATTTCGGCCGTAGCCTTATTCGTAAAGGTCACGGCAAGGATGTTGCGATAAGCATAGGGGTTGGCAATCAACAATTTAATATACTCCACAGCCAGTGTAAACGTCTTACCACTGCCCGCAGAAGCTTTATAGACAAGAAGAGATTTCATGACTCAACGATAAGTTTAAACAAAGGGCATACAAAGCGCCCAGCGCAAATCTACAAAAAAAATAGTTAACTCCATTGGAAAAGGTCGCAAAGTTTTGTTCCAGCATGTCACGAGGTTCTACCCGTATAAAATCCTAACGGGTGGATGGTTTTATGCTCACACAAAGGCGCAAAAGCAGAGCTGGAAATTTTGCGAAAAATTGTGACAGTCCACGCCTTCATTTTTCGTCATTTTTCGCTGAAAACTTTAACAAACATTAACACTCCAACTACTCACCCTTGCAACAATATCTATTTGCGGTGCCAGAATAAGTAACATTAAAAACCGGTTGTTTAACCTTGAAAAAACAAGGTAACTTATTTTTTGACCCCAAAAATGGGTTTTTCGGGACAAAAAAAGTGGAGACAACCCTGATTTCAAGGGCTATCTCCACTTCCGCAACACAAAGATACAAAATTCCAAAGCGAAATGCAAATCCGTTAACACTTGTTAACACCAACATTATTTCTCATTTTTCGTCATTTTTTGCATACAAAAAAGGCCACGATTTTGCCTTCAACCTCATTAACGCGAAGCATGGATCGGGCAAAGGTCACGCAGATAACAGCAAGGTTATGACCTTTACTTTTCAACGGCGTTACAAGGGGCGCACAACCACCCTTTTTGCGGTGAAAGTTGCCTTAACAGAAGTTAAATCACACCTCAATCTGGTGATTTTTGCATTCCAGAAAACCGCGTTTCATTTCTTTGTTGTATCTTTGTCGGATATAAACAATAAAATGCGCGCACGCACGACATATTACGGAGCGTGACTCATCAAAAAAGTTTCATCTTTTACAACACTACGAACTATGAAAAAAGCACTTCTTTCACTCGCACTTTTGCTCACTGGCAGTCTTTGTGCTAATGCTCAATTTGAAAAAGGCAAAAAGTATATCGGAGCGTCACTCTCAAATGTTGAAATGAATTACAGCAAGATGAAGGATTTCAACCTTGGTTTGAACCTCAACGGAGGTTACTTCATTGACAAGAACGTACTAATCAAGGGAGAATTGGGTTATGGTTATCAAAGCGAGGTAAGTTCGTTCAACCTTGGCGCCGGTGCTCGCTACTATTTCGACAACAACGGCATTTTTGTGGGTGCTGGAGGTGAAGTGAAATGGAACGAGTTTTCGGGCTATCACGATAAATTCCTCTTATACACTCCCGTGGAAGTGGGTTACGCATTCTTCATCAACCGCCACGTGACGGTAGAACCCTCTGTGTACTACAAACTCTGCTACAACGAATTTAAGGACCACTGTGAGTTGGGATTCAAGATTGGATTTGGGGTGTACTTCTAAATTAGGTTATAAGGTTATGAGGGCGCTACGCTCTTAGGTTTTAAGGACTATGCAGACCTTAAAGACGGAAAAGACGTTAAAGAGTTTAAAGACCCTAAATACCTTAAAGACCTTAAAGACCTTCAAAACCTTAAAACCTTAAAACCTCAAAACCTTAAAACCTCAAAACCTCAAAACCTCAAACCTTAAACCTTAAACCTCACATTCACCTATGCAACTTTCAGAACTGGGCGAATTTGCCCTTATCGAACATATCACCAAAGACATCACGCCTCAGCAGTCCTCAACCATTAAGGGTGTGGGCGATGATGCGGCGGTGCTTGCCCCCTCGGCAGAGAAGCGCATGCTCGTCACTTCCGACATGCTCATGGAGGGCATTCACTTCGACCTTGTCTATACGCCACTCAAGCATTTGGGGTATAAGGCGGCGATGGTGAACTTCTCGGACATCTACGCCATGAACGGTCGCCCCACGCAGTTGCTGGTGAATGTTGCCGTAGGGCGTCGCATCGAGGTGGAGCACCTTGAAGACCTCTATGCGGGTATCCGCCTCGCATGTGAGCGTCATGGGGTGGACCTCGTGGGAGGCGACACAACGAGTTCGAAGACGGGACTTGCCCTTTCCTTGACCTGCATGGGTGAAGTTGCTCCCGAAAAGATGACCCTCCGTAGCGGAGCGAAAGACACCGACCTCATTTGTGTGAGTGGCAACCTCGGTGCGGCTTATATGGGCATGCAACTCATGGAGCGCGAGAAGGCGATTTTTGAAAGTCAAAGACACGGCGAATCTGAAACGGCACAACCCGATTTCAGCGGACGCGAATACCTCCTCGAGCGCTACCTCAAACCCGAAGCGCGCAAGGACATTATCGAGCGACTTGCCGAAGCGGGGATTACGCCCACAGCAATGATGGACGTGAGCGACGGACTCGCCTCAGAACTCAAGCATCTCTGCAAGCAGGGAAATGTGGGTTGTCGCGTGTACGAAGAACGCATCCCCATTGACTACCTCACCGCCGTGACTGCCGAGGAGTTTAACATGAACCTCACCACCTGTGCCCTCAACGGGGGAGAAGACTACGAACTGCTCTTCACCGTACCCCTCACAGAGCACGACCGTGTGGCACAACTTGAGGACGTAAAAATCATCGGCCACATCACCCGCCCCGACCTCGGCGCAGCACTCATCACCCGCGACGGTCAAGAGTTCCTGCTCAAGGCGCAGGGGTGGAAGGAAGAAGAATAACGTAGAGTACAGAGTACAGATAACAGAGTACAACTTCCATCCGGACTTTTACTCTTGAGTATTCACTTTGCTGCTCAGTTGTACCCTGTACTCTGTTAGTTGTACCCTGTTAGTTGTACTCTGTACTCTGTTAGTTGTACTCTATTTATGGTTCTCACTATAGACATTGGTAACACCTCCGCCAAAGTGGCGGTGTTCCAAGACAACGAAATAATTTTTAGCGAGCGTGTCGCTACGGATTGGCACACGGAAATTGGGAAACTTTGCGCGACGTACAGCATTAAGGCTTGTGCCGTGTCAAATGTTGCAGGTCATAACGAAGCGCTGGACCGAGCGCTGCAGTTACTCCCCTGCCCCGTGTTGCGACTGACGTACACGTCGCCCTGCGCGCAACCTTATTTTCAGCAGATTCCGCAAGGACTTGGTGCCGACCGCCTGGCAGCCGACATTGCTGCCGTAACGCAGATGCCCAACACGCCCGTGCTGGTCATTGATGCGGGAACATGCCTCACCTTTGACGTGATTGATGAAAACCACTGCTTCGCAGGAGGGAATATTTCTCCCGGCGTAGAACTGCGCTTGAAGGCGATGCACGAACATACGGCAGCCCTGCCCCTCATTTCCGTCGAAGGCGACCTGCCCGACCTCGGATATGACACAACGACAGCCCTGCGTGGCGGAGCCATCAACGGGGTGAAATTTGAAATTGAAGGTTACATCCGCATGTGCCGAAAGCGCTTCCCAAATATCCATGTGTTCTACACGGGAGGTAACCAGTTTGAATTTTCACCCGACGTGGCACCCTGCATTACGCACGACCCCTTCCTCGTGTTGCGCGGACTTAATGAATTGGTAAAATAATTTGCCACACCGCCTCAGCAACACTCAATCCTAAACATTCAACTTCATCTATCGATGTACAAAAAAATATTTTTCTCCGCAGTTCTCCTACTTGGAACCCTCTGTGCAACAGCACAAACAAATGGTTCCAACTCCCCCTACTCTCGCTATGGTTACGGACTTCAGAATGACCAGGCGCAGGGTTTCAATAAGGGTATGGCAGGATTGGCTTATGGTATGAACGATGCGAAGCAATTAAACTTCAAAAACCCCGCATCGTACGCAGCAATCGACTCACTCACGATGATCTTCGACATTGGTTTTACTTTACAAAAGGCCAATCTCGAATTGGGAGGGGTAAAGAAGAATGCCAACAACTCATCCGTTGATTATGTGATGGCGGGATTCCGACTTGCACCCAATCTCGGGATGACGCTGGGGTTGATGCCCTACACCACTATCGGGTATAATATGAGCACACGCCCCAAGCAGGTGGAAACAACGAGGCAAGAACTCACACAGACCGATGTATATAAAGGCGAAGGCGGATTGCGTGAAGTGTTCTTCGGTTTAGGATACCGTCCTACCCCAAAACTGTCTGTGGGTGCGAATGTGGGATACCTGTGGGGCACGATGGAAAATATTTTCTACGCACCTTATAGCGACAACACCGATTACAACCGCCATTTCTACACAGCAGACATCCGTACCTTTAAGGTGGATTTCGGGGTGCAGTACGAACAACAGGTGAATAGCAAAAACTGGTTGGTCGTAGGGGCGACCTATGGATTGGGGCATAACGTAAATCGCCCTGCTACATTCATCCGACAACTCATCTCGGCATCACAAGGAGCAACGGGAGACACCACACGCATCAGCAATGCCTTTGAACTGCCTCACACCTTTGGTATCGGTGCTACATGGAATCACCGCAACAGATTGCGCGTAGGTTTCGACTACACGCTTCAACTCTGGGACGGTTGCCGCACTCCCGAACTCATCAACAACGAGTACCAGGTTTCCACAAATAGTTTCACGAACAGTCACACGTTCACCCTCGGGGGAGAATACGTTCGCAGACCTAATAGTGCTTACTGGTACCAACAGATTCGCTACCGCGTAGGTCTCTCCATGTCTACCCCCTACACCAAGGTCAACGGCGTAGACGGTCCTCGCCGCTACACAGCGAGTCTCGGGTTGGGTATTCCTATCCGTAATGGTTGGAACAACCGTAGCGTGGTTAACATTGCAGCACAATACGAACGCGTTGAACCAAAGTTCAGCGGCATGATTACCGAAAACTACTTCCGCCTTTGCCTGGGTATCACATTCAATGAAATGTGGTTCAGCAAGTGGAAGGTGAGATAATTGGAAGAGTAAAGATAAAAGAGTAAAGATAAAAGATCCGTTCGGAGTCTTTACTCATTAATCTTTGCTCTTATAAGTAGACGAATAAACAAGTTTCGAGTAGACAAGAAGGTCTGCGAGATAAACGTTATTTTAGTAGACAAGTTAACGAGGTACGAGTTAAACAGACCCCCTCCGCAACTTTGTTGCTCGTCCCCCTAACTTCGGGGGACAAATTAAGGTCAGCGAGATAAACGAGTGTAATTCCGCACGGTTCACTACTACCTACTACTTACTACCTACTACTTACTACCTACTGATAAAGTGCCGCACGGCATCTTTACTCTTTACTCTTTTATCTTTACTCTTAAAAAATGCGCTACCTCCTTCTCCTCATACTATTCCTCCCCTTGGCCTGCACCTCTGATGCTCCCCCCTTGGGACCACAGGTAGACTGTCGTGACTCTTTGCCCGTCATGACCACTAGAGGCGTGTCCAAACTCATTTCCGACTCGGGCATTGTGCGCTACAAGATTATTGCTGAAGAGTGGCAGGTGTATGACAAAACGTTTCCGCAACGCCAATACTTCCCCAAGGGTGTCTACCTGGAGCGCTACGACAACAATGCGAGTGTCAACCTCCACATCACTGCCGACACTGCCTACTGCTTCGACCAGTATCTCTGGAAACTCCGTGGTCGCGTGATGATGAACGACCGCGAGAAGCAGGTGACCTACTCTTCTGAAGAACTCTACTGGGACATGCGCAAACACATCTTCTACTCGCATGTGCCCATGTCGCTTCAAGAACCCGACCGCCTCATCCGCGGGAATTGGTTTGAGAGTGACGAACAGATGAAGCAGTACAAAGTGGGTACAACTAGTGGTTATATGCCCATGAAGACGTCGAGTGCTGCTCCCAACCCAACAGAGAAGGACACCGTAGAAAAAGAGGAACTCCAACCGACAACGACAAGAGTGAAGCAGGAGGAAGTAACACCTATTGCGGAACCCAAACCTACAAATTTCAAAAGACCTCTACTGAAGGCAGGTCCTCAAAAGGTTCCGGCATTTAACCTGAAACAAAAACCGACTTTGAGTTCTAAAAGGGCGAAGTCGTCATAAACCCACTGCCGAGCGTTTCACCTTCTCTTTATTGTATCATGAATAAAGCGAAAGGGATGACACATATTATATTGCAATAATATATGCCCACAAACACCACATTCACATTGAAGGACTCAAAGCGAGAAGCAATCCGCAAGGAGGTTGAAACTTCGCGCACCTATCAACTCACGAAAGTCATCACCCAATGGATGGACAAGTATTACCTTGACCCCATTGTCGGACTCTTTCTTCCCGCCTGTGGCGATGCCCTCACGTCGGTTCTCAACCTACCCTTTCTTTACATCAGTATCTTCAAGGTGAGAAGCGCCTCCCTCACACTGGCCATCATTTACAACACGCTCTTTGATATCCTCGTGGGATTGATTCCCGCTCTTGGCGACATCCTTGACATCTTCAACAAGTCCTACACCAAGAATTCACGCCTACTCACAGGATTCATAGAGGACGACCCAAAGATTGTTGGCGAAATCAACCGCAAGGCAATTTGGTTGGGCATCTTGTGCCTCATCCTCTGCTTTCTAATCTACCTCCTCACCCTTTTGGTAATCCAAATTGGAACGTGGATAGGCGACCTCGCCAGTTGGTTTATCGGTATGTTTTAAACACCCCGCCCCCACGGCATACGCATACACAAAAAGAAGTTCTGAAGCACCCACCGTGCTCCAGAACTTCTTTTTTGTTTTCACACCATATCCAAGCACTATCAACATCATCATCCGCTCAAATCTTAAAATCCCGATCCCCCAATATTAACGCAACGCCTTTTCCCATCCATTCCCCCGAATATTTCCCTCCCAATTTTAATTATTCAATAAAGAATCATTACCTTTGCCATAAACCTAATACTATGGATAAGAAAAACAAAGACATCACCTACTTCATCTCCTTCTGCATCGAGCAATACATGCATACCAAGGGCATGAGTGAGGCAGAAGTGATGACCATGTTTAACAAATATAAAGTACTTGACTACTTGTGCCAACACTTTGAAGTTTTGCACACACAGGGGCGTCAATGGCTGGTGGAAGAAATTGATGAGGTTATAAAAAATCAGCAACAATAGTCCTATGAACATTTACCATGGAAGTATAGAAATTGTCGCGTCTCCAGAAATCCGTATTCCCAATCGTAGTTTGGATTACGGAGCAGGGTTTTATGCCACTACTTCTTATCAACAAGCAGAAGACTGGACTAGACGCAGATTAAACCGCCAGACGCAAAAAGCTTTTGTTAATATCTATGAGTTGAACGAAGAGGTGCTCAGCACGTTCAATATTCTAAAATTCAACGAACCGACAGACGAATGGTTAGAGTTTGTGATGCAAAACCGTACACGAGTCGGATTCACCCATGACTACGATGTGGTTTACGGTCCCGTAGCAAACGATAAAGTTTATGCAGCATTTGCCCTCTATGAAGGAGGACTGATTGACAAACAAATGCTCATTGCTGAATTAAAGACCTATACTCTTGTGGACCAATACTTGTTTCACACAGAAAAATCACTTCAAGCTATCTCATTCTTAGAAGCAAAAGAAATTTCCCTATGATTGGCACCATCACACAATCAAATCTACACCTCATCCTTCCCTCCAAAGTAAGCGGATTAGCATGTCTGCTTATTGAGCATAAGGGTATGAGTATCGTGGAGGCAATACAAACCGTATACGCCTCCCAATTATACCAGCGCTTAAAGATGGAGAATACAAAGACTTGGCATTTAGGTCCAGTAGCATTGTATCAGGAGTTAGAAGAAGAACTTTCATCCCAATAGTTTCCGTCATGTACATTATTGACAAAGAAAATAACAGTCTTGTGAGAGTTGAAAAGTGTTCGTTCAAAGATTTGGGTATGAGCGAACGCGACAATTTGCAAGAATGGATTGCTAAAGAACCCAGTTCTTTGGGAGAAGATTTGCTGATTATCCAAAAGGAGTTTGACGGTTTTTCTGATACACGAGAACGCCTTGACTTGCTGGCTTTGGATAAGTTGGGCAACCTTGTAATTATCGAAAACAAGTTAGATGATTCAGGGCGCGACGTTACTTGGCAGGCAATCAAGTACGCATCTTACTGTTCGAGTCTTACCAAGCAAGATATTATTGAAATCTATCAGCGCTACTTGGGCACGTCTGCCAATGCAGAGGAGATGCTTTCGGAATTCTTTGACGACAAGGAGTTGTCTGACATTGAGATAAACGTCGGTAATTCGCAACGTATCTTTTTCGTAGCAGCAAACTTCCGTAAGGAGGTTACCTCTTCGGTGATGTGGTTGCTTAATTTCAACCTCCGCATCAAGTGCTTTAAGGTTACGCCCTACAAATACAATGACAAATTACTCCTTGACTTTGACCAAATAATTCCCATCAAAGATGCCGATGACTATACGATAAAGATTGCATCGAAGAAGCAATCGGAGAGTCAGGCAACCGAAACTTCTCGCATTAGAAACGCTAACCGCCAAAATTTTTGGGGTGAATTTATTGAATACAACAAGAGAAGCAACGGACTGTATAGTAATTCCACTGGTACTACGGATTCTTGGTTGGGTAAATCCATCAAGGGATTAGTCGGAGCAAATATTAATATCCTCATTTACAACAATCAGACCCGCTCTGAGGTGTACATTAACACGGGTGATAAAACTAAAAACAAATATTGGTGTCCGGTAAAATTTGTCTCTTTATTTTAGAGAACACGAATTTCACGAATAACACGAATCTCCATGCGGGATGAATATTTCTTAATCAGAGGCGAATAACCCGAATGCCATCCGGATGGTATTCGTGCAATTGCTTGCGCGACCTTTGGTTCGTATGCGATAAGCAAAAATAACACCCCGCAAGGATTGACTTGCGCGACCTTCGGTTCGTGTTATTCGTGCAATTCGTGTTCTCTAAAATAAAGAGACAAATTTTACCAGACAGCAATATAAAACAAAAAAAGGTGTCGCGTCAAGCATGGCGCGGCACCTTAATTTTATGAGTTTAAGAAGAAGGGTGGGGGAAATGTTAGTTCATTTCATTCTCTTCCTTCATGTCAATTTCTTGTTTATCCTTATCGTAGAACTTGTATTCGAGGAAGGAGAGTTGTTGGTTGGGAATGAGGTGCACTCCGAAACCGTATTTCAACTTCCAAAGCAATTTACGAGAAAGGAATCCTTTGTTGATGTATGCTTCTACAAATGGATGAATGTGGAGGTAGAACTTCTTTATTTTTAAGCGGTTGACCATCATGTCGATTTTGTTTTCAATCATATCGACAAAGAGGAGACTCGCTTTGATTTTACCTGTTCCACCACACGTAGGACACTCTTCTTCGACATTGATATTCATGGCGGGGCGTACGCGTTGTCGGGTGATTTGCATAAGCCCGAACTTAGAGAGTGGCAGGATGTTATGCTTAGCCCTGTCGTGTTGCATGTTTTCGCACATGCGCTCGTAGAGTTTTTGGCGATTTTCTGCCAATGCCATGTCAATGAAGTCCACCACAATAATACCGCCCATATCGCGCAAACGTAATTGGCGTGCCAATTCGTCGGCGGCTCCAAGGTTGACATCTAAGGCGTTCGCTTCTTGTCCGTCGGGTGACTTTGAGCGGTTGCCACTATTGATATCTACAACATGTAGGGCTTCGGTTTGCTCAATAATCATATAGGCGCCGTGCTTGTAGGTGACGGTTCTGCCCAGAGATGATTTGATTTGTTTGGTGACTGAATAATTGTCAAAGATGGGTACCTGACCAGTGTACTTCTTCACGATGCCGGCACTTTCGGGAGAAATGAGTGTCACGTAATCTTTAACCTCGTTATAGACGTGCTCATCGTTGATGATGATGTTTTCGTAGGAGGGGTTAAAGAGGTCGCGAATCATTCCGACGGTGCGACTTGTTTCTTCAAATACGCATGCGGGGCATTGCTGTGCTTGACGTGCGCGCGCCACGGTGTCTTCCCAACGCTTCAGCAATACTTTTAATTCTTGTTCGAGTTCGTCAACGCGTTTACCTTCAGCAACGGTGCGGATGATGACACTAAAGTTCTTGGGTTTGATGGAGTGCATCAATTGTTTGAGGCGTGCGCGTTCACTATCGTTCTTGATTTTTGTAGAGACATTGATTTTGTCGGCAAAGGGAATAAGCACCAAGTAGCGTCCAGCAAAAGAGATTTCGCACGTGAGGCGAGGACCTTTTGTGTTAATGGGTTCTTTGACCACTTGCACCAAGATTTCTTGTCCCTGCTTGAGGTGGTCTTGGATTTGACCTTCCTTTTCAAGAAGAGGACCTGCTTGGATGCGTGAGATTTGAGGGTTGTGCTTCCCAGCGCGAAGGATGTCTGTAAATTTTTCAAGCGCTCGGTAGTGTGTTCCAAGGTCAAGGTAATGGAGAAAGGCGTCTTTCTCGTGTCCCACATTCACGAAGCATGCATTGAGTCCTGGCATGATTTTACGAACCTTCGCCAGGTAGATGTTTCCAACGGCAAAATTCTCTTCGCGACCCTCTTGTTGGAATTCCACAAGTTTTTGGTCTTCAAGAAGGGCGATAGAAATTTCTTTCGGTTGGACATCCACAATAACTTCGCTTTTCATTGTGTGTCGTTAGGTTTATTGATTGGTGGCTTGAGAGGGGAGGAGAGGGATATATTTTATAGAGACTATAGAGGTTATAGATACTATATAATCTATAGAAACTATAAATGTCACCGCGGTTCCCCCTTTGTGAAGTCCCAATCATTTAATACAAGTAAGAACAAACCTGAACACCCGTAGAGATTATCAAGTTTGTTCTTAAATCCTTAGACAAGCAAATGTTTACTTGCTCTTATGTCTGTTCTTGCGTAATCTTTTTTTACGCTTGTGAGTAGACATTTTGTGTCTTTTTTTCTTCTTTCCGTTAGGCATAGTAGTAGTAGTTAAAATGAGTGAATATATTCCTTATTACTTAATATCCTCCATGAAAGTCTTCGCGGGCTTGAATGCGGGGATGTTGTGCTCGGGGATGATGATAGTCGTATTCTTAGAGATGTTACGAGCTGTCTTCTGAGCGCGCTTCTTCAAAATGAAGCTACCGAAACCGCGGAGATAAACGTTTTCTCCTTCTGCGAGCGAGCCCTTTACGCTTGCCATGAAAGCTTCCACTGTAGTGAGGATTGTAGCTTTGTCGATACCAGTCTTCTGCTGGATATCGCTTACGATGTCTGCCTTAGTCATCTTTAGGTTCTTCTTTTATAGTTTGTTATAAGTCTAGATGCTTGTTTTGTTTAAGCGAGTGCAAAATTATACTTTTTACTTGATAAGAAGAAATCTTTTGCAGATTATTTTTTTAGTTTTCAACGAACTACGCTATTTGGACCTCAAAAAAGTGCTTTTTATTGCGCTACAGGTATCTTATTGATGCGGTTGATGTGGCGTCCACCTTCAAATTCTGTGTTCAAGAATTCGTCCATAATTTCCTTTGCGGTGTCCGTATCAATGTAGCGACCGGGCATCACGAGCACGTTGGCATCGTTGTGGAGGCGTGTCATGTGGGCGATTTCGGGAATCCAAACAAGAGCCGCACGAACGTGAGCGTGCTTGTTGAGCGTCATAGAGATACCTTCACCGCTACCACAGATGGCAATACCCTTGCTTACTTCACCGTCCTTCATGCCATTGGCAAGGGCGTGAGCAAAGTCGGGATAGTCGCATGATGCTTCGCTATCCGTGCCGTAATCCTTGTAAGCAATGCCCTTAGCGTCAAGATATTGCTTTACGTATTGCTTGAGTTCATAACCCGCGTGGTCACTTGCAAGTCCAATAATAGTAGTCATATTCTCTAAGGTTTTGAGGTTCAGAAGTTCTGAAATTCAGAGGTTTTGAAGTTCAGAAGTTCAAGGTTCTGAAGTTCAGAAGTTCTGAGGTTCAGAAGTCCGAGGATTATTCTGCCAAGAATTTCTTAATTTCTTCGCGCATGTTTGCGGGTGTGAAACCTAACTTTTCGTCGAGCACCTTGAAGGGAGCTGAGAAACCGAAGCTTTCAAGACCGTAAACCTTACCCTGTGCGCCCACAAGACCTTGGAATGTCACGGGGAGACCAGCGGTGAGGGCGAAAATCTTCTTGTCTGAGGGGAGAATCTGTTCTTGATATTCCTTGCTCTGACGGCGGAAGAGACCTTCGCTGGGGCAACTTACTACGCGAGCGGTGATGCCGTCTTCCTTCAAGAGGTAAGATGCTTCTGCCAATGTAGAAACTTCAGAACCGCTACCTACGAGGATTACATCGGGATTTTCAGCTTCAACTACGTTGTAAGCACCGAAGCGCACCTGTGAGTAATCGGTAGTTGCGGGAAGGTCGTTGACATTCTGACGGCTGAAAATGAGCGCAGTAGGAGTGCTCATGTTTTCCATCGCAATGCGCCAGCATTCAGTTGTAGCGTGACCATCGCAAGGACGGAATACGCGCACAGAATCCAAACCGCTATGGTTGCGGAGTTTTTCCATGAGGCGGATTTGTGCTTCCTGTTCAACGGGTTCGTGAGTAGGACCGTCTTCACCTACGCGGAAGGCGTCGTGGCTCCATACGAACTTCACGGGGAGTTCCATGAGGGCTGCCATACGGATAGCGGGCTTCATGTAGTCAGAGAATACGAAGAACGTACCCATAGCCGTGATGATACCGCCGTGGAGGGTCATACCGATACATACGCAAGCCATTGTCAATTCAGACACACCTGCTTGGAAGAAACCACCTGCGAAGTTGTCGCGTGTGATAACCGTTGTATGCTTCAAGAAACCGTCAGTCTTATCAGAGTTGCAGAGGTCTGCACTTGACACAATCATGTTCTTCACGTGCTTTGAGAGCATGCTCAAGCAAGTGGCAGATGCATTACGTGTGGGTGCATTCTTTGCCTGCTCGATTTCGCCCCAGGGGAGTTCGGGGAGTTTGCCGGCAAACCAATCCTTGAGTTCTGCCGCCTTTTCGGCATTTGCAGAAGCCCATTCCTGCTCTTCAGCACGACGAGCAGCAACGATTTGCTTCAACTCTTCCTTGCGTGCGGCATAGAGCGCGGCAGATTCTTCCCAAATGTGGAAGGGATCAGCGGGATCAGCGCCGAGATTCTTTACTGTATTAATATATGCGTCGCCACCGAGGGGAGCACCGTGAGTAGCGCAATTGCATTCGTATGAACTATTGTCTGCCTTGCGTGCACCCTTACCCATTACGCAATGACCGATGATGAGGGTGGGGCGCTTCGTTTCTTCGTTAGCGGCCTTAAGCGCAGCACGAATTTGGTCGGCATCATTACCGTCAATTTCGAGTACGTTCCAACCCCAAGCCTTATACTTCGCGCCTGTGTCTTCCGTGATAACGTCGGCGGTAGGTGTTGAAAGCTGGATGTCGTTAGCGTCGAAGAACATGATGAGGTTGTCCAAACCTAAGTGACCTGCCACGCGACCTGCGCCCTGGCTCACTTCTTCCTGAACGCCACCGTCAGAGATGTAAGCGTAAATCTTTTCCTTCTTAAATCCGGGGTTGCCCGTGCGTGCATAAAGCGCCTTAGCGGCAATAGCAGCACCTACGGCATACGTATGACCTTGACCCAAGGGACCGCTGGTGTTTTCAATACCTCTGCTGAAGTTCTTTTCTGGGTGACCAGGAGTGGGAGAACCCCATTGACGGAAGCTCTTCAATTCATCGATTGAGAAGTTGCCAATCATCGCCAACTGAGCGTAGAGCATGGGCGACATGTGACCGGGATCGAGGAAGAAGCGGTCGCGACATTCCCAAGTGGGGCACTCGGGGTCGAAGGTGAGAAACTCAGAGTAAAGAACATTGATGAAGTCGGCTCCACCCATCGCACCACCGGGGTGACCAGATTTTGCCTTTTCTACCATTGATACCGCCAACACTCTGATATTGTCGGCTACGCGGTTCATGAGTTCTTTTGAATGTTCCATTTTGTAAAGTTGGAAATTTTGATAATTGCCCAAGGGCTGTTAGTTCATATTTTCGGCAAAAGTACGCTTTTATTTTAAGATGGCAAAGATAAAATCTGTAAGAAGTTAAGCATCGTTAAAAAATAAGCACCATGTAATGCGTCAAAATCTACGATTGAGAAGTGTAGTGCTAAAAAATGAAGGTTTGCCTCCATGTCCACACAATTGCTAATTTCGCCTGCTAATTTCGCCACTTTCTCTGTATTATTGAGTAAAAAGTTTCCAATTTCGCGCACTTGTATGTAACGTTTCAGCGGTTCATCATGACCTCAAGACACTTATTCGATGGTGTCCTGGTTATTACCTGTGGATTCTTGTTGCAATGTGTCGGTGATAAAGTCCTCCAGTGATAACTCGGTGGTCATTCCAATCTTTTGGCGGAAGCGGTGGCGAAGCATGAGGACGCTTCGTGGGGCAATGGCCAAGAGTTCGGCGATTTGCTTGTTGTCTTGCTTGAGGATTATGAGCATGGAGAGGAGTTCTTCACGGCGTGTGATGGAAGGCACTCTTTCGCGGAGGCGGGGCAGGAAGAACGGGTGGAGTAATTCAAAGCATTGGCGGAATTTTGTTTCACCGCTCGTTTGAAGCACAGAAGGTGTGAGAAATTCAAACTCTCGTTGCTTGTCCTTATCTTCGAGTAACTCTTTTACTTCCTGCGCTCTGATGCTCTTCTCGGCGTTCGAGAGATGGAGTTGTTTTACGAGCGAAGTGAGTTTTTCATCGGCTTCTTTCATCTGTGTCGCATGCGCTTTTCTTTGCTTTAAAAAGCGGATGGTGATTACGGCAATGATAACAAAGGTGATGACAATGCAACAAAGAAATAAGAGAAGTTGGTTTGTTTGACGGAGCTGTGTGAGTTCCAACTCTTGTTGCTTCTGAGCTGTTTGTAAATTAACGATGCTCTCAATGATGTTGAAGTTCAGCTTCTTTTCTTTGAACGCTTGGCGCTCTTGAAGCATTAGTTGGGTGTATTGCTCAACCTTCTTATGGTTGTTGTTCTTAAGATAATGGTTAAGAATGGGTTGGTAGTCAATGAAGATATACGTAGTAGCGTCGCTAGGGGTGAGCAGTACGTACATGCTATCAAGCATAGCTTCCGCCATGCCAGATTGTTCGAGTTTCAAATACGTCAACCCTAACTGATGATATGCTTTTGCACGATTGTGTGGTGTTGCTTTCTGAGCGACTTGTAATAATTCTTGAATGCCCAGTTGGAGAGAATCACCGCCTTGTTCCGTTAAGTAGGTGCCATGCAATAAGTTGATATCCGCCATGCCGCTATTGTAGGGTAGGGAGTGGCAAAGTTGTCGTGCGCGTTCTGTATATACTGCCACGGAATCCACTTCGCCCAGTTGCATCTTCACCCATCCTTTATTTATAAATGTCTGTGCCGAAACCATGGGATTCTTTTCAGTCATGGCATGCTCCACGCGCAGGGCTTCGGAAGCATAGATGTCGGCATATTCAGGAGTTTGCCAATACAGGAAGAAGTCAACTAAGGCGTGAAGGCTATTGAGCACCCCTAAATTATCGCCTTTGTGTTCGGCTTCTTCTTTGCTTTGTTGAAAGAGCGCTAAGGCTTTGTTGAGATGTCCGTTTCGCTTGTAAAGAGCCCCAAGCATGGCTGTGACCCATTGTTTACCCGAAGTGTTCTTGCACAAATCAGCTTGGCGCAACGCCTCTTCGCACCAATTAATCACTTCTTTCTGATAGTTCGGATTGCTATAAAACACCGCCGCCGCATAGGCATAATCGCGGAAATAGCGCTCGGGAGTTGCTTGGTTAAGGGGGAGGGTTAGGGCTTTAAGCATGGTCTCTTCCGCCTCCTTCATGTTTTCTGTGCGCGACAAAGCGTACCCCAACACGGAGTAGTAATCTCTCAAGCATTGGTGTTGTAGGGCAGGTGATGTCTTAAACACTTCCTGCAGGGCAATGACACACGCTTCAGGATCACCCTTGCTTTGGTAGGTGTTCATCAGTTGCATCAACGCCTCGGTGTGAAGCGTTTGTTGTTGCTCGTCAAAATCCTTCTCATCTACGGGTTGCGTCAAGAAGTTTTGAAAGGTAGCTATGGCATCGTCAAACTTGCCTTCGCGTTGTAAAGTTCTTGCTTGTTGGTAAAGACTTTCATTCGCGAAACAAGCACAGCATGTCCATGTCGCCAAGAGGCATAAAACGATTCTTTTGCTCCAAAAATGGGTACTCATTTTTTTTGTGGTTGTTTTGTGATATTGTGCAAAACTTATAAATCAAGACATTTGATAGGGACAAAATCTTGTAAACACACTGCTGATATTTGTTAATCTTTCGTGTTACATACTGCAAATTTATGTAAATTCTATGTGGTAAGTCATGTTTTGTCTGTTTACATTTATGTTTACATTTCCTACTTTTGGGTATAAATATCTGCAATATAGGTTAAAATGTAGGATTTTGATATTTTAAGGGGTAAAAATCTCAGAGTAAATTTGTGAAAAATATGAAAAGGATGGGTGAGATGTTGTAACAATCTACTCAAGAAGCATAGTCGATTCCGTGAACGTATTGACGAGGAAAAGTTGTATAAACAGTCTTTATTATTCGTTAAATCGAGATACATTAATCCACTTAATCAAAGTAATAATTTATGAAGAATTTAAAAACGTTCGTGATGGCTCTGATGGCCATTCTTATGAGTGTCTGTTTCGTTGCATGTGATTCTGATGATGACAACACTGCTCCGCCCGTAAGTTTGAAGGGGAGATGGTATAGCAAGTCAGAAACGCTCAGAGATCTTTTGATTATCAACGATGACAATAGTGTTGTTGCTTATCGAGTTTACAACTATGAATCTCATGAAGATATTCATGGCGTTCTTACGGTAAATGGTACTAACCTGAGCATTTCTTTTGAAGACGGCAATCGTGTGTCTGGTACTTTCGCGATTACAGAAAACACGCTGAGCATCAATACTTCTAATGGCGTCTATACCTACTCAAGATTGGCTGATGAAACAGATTTGGTAGGCAAATGGGATTATTCTAATATTACGTTTAGCGCAAAACCCGTGAAGGATGAAATTGTGATTCCTGGTGGCACTATCAACGGACAAGTTGTGCCTCCCACAATCATGCAGACATCACAACTCAGTGGTGAATTTATTAAATATGCCGCACAACGTTATTTCCGTAATGTTGAATTTAAGAATGATGGTACATTTACCTATGATGTGTTGACGAACGGTGAAGATTATCCCATGACAAAGAATTATGCTATTGATGGGTTGTATTTGACCGTTAGTGGCGAAACAGCTGAGCATGAGATTGAATCAACATTTAAGGTGTTGCAGAGTAAAGACAAGAACACCGTTTACTTCGTGTTCGACAAAGAAGACGTAGCAAATATGTTCATCGGTTATGCGCTCATGTTGTTTGAAGGCGGTGTTGCTCCCGAAGTAACAGACGAAGCATTGGAAGATTATAAAAAAGCATTTACAGAAGCCTTTGATTATTATAGCGTAGAGTTCATCATCACTCGTGCGGAGTAAGTTCAAAGTTACTCGCCAGTCACTCACTATCTTATGATAACAAGGGGAAAATCCCCCATGCTTATATCAACACTATTATTAACAACTTAAACTCATTTAATTATGAAGCGTACATTCAAAGCTGCAGCTGCAGTACTTGCTTGCGCAATGGTAACAAGTTGTGCAACAGTTTCAAATCCTGTTGCAGTTACAACAAACCCCTTCGGCACAAAGTGTGGTGTTGCTGAAAGCACTATCTACTTGTGGACTTGGAGTTCTAAGGGTGAAGAAAATGGTATTGACAAAGCTGCTAAGGAAGCTGGCATTACAAAGATCTCTCACGTTGATTCTTACACAAAGAGCTACTTCTGGGGAATCGTAATGAAGCAGACAATTAAGGTTTACGGCGAATAATTGCTGACCGCAACCCAGGGAAGAGTGTATATTTCTGGAATATACCTCTTCATCTTTCATTGTTTGAATAACGACGTTTTATGAGTGAGTTAATATAAAAAGAAGTACACATAATTTGAAGTAAAAAAATAACGTTAAACATTATTTACTACTAAAAATATATCTTATGCATAAAAGATTCTACATGTTAGCCTTCGTCTCGCTGATGATGCAGGTTTTGCCGATTTCGGCATGGGCAGACAGCAAGAACGCGGTGCAGGAAGATATTGGTGGAAAAACACTGCCTTATCCTCTTGCCACCAAGGCTGTTCCTGCCTCGGCTATGGAGTATGACTCTGTAGCGCAGTGTTTTGTTGTTCGCGACACAATTTTCGACACGCGTACACGCTCCGCTTCGGGAACCAATGTTGTAACCCGTGCCGCTACTACTTATACAGAAAAAGGCATTATCTATGGTTACTTTGGCGAACAACTCTCGAGCGAAAATATGAGCGAGATGCAGCAGTTGGTTGAACCCTGGGTCCCTAAGTTCTGGAACCTTGATGTTGACAACCTTCTTTCGCCCGCACCAGATAAAGAAACTTGGTACATGCAGATTGTGGGTGTGGATAACAACGCCCTCGATAAGCTCAATGGCGAAATGCGCATCTATAATGACATTGGTACGACCTACAACTACAAGACCATTGCCATCGACGGTACGGCCCTTCGTGGCAACGAGCACATCAAATCAGTTGTGTTCGAGGATTGTGCGTCCGCCTCAGCCAATGCAAACACCATGCTGAACATGGTCATCCACGATGGTGCGTTCATGACTTGTAAGAACCTGAAGACATTCAATATGTTCTACCTGGTTACGGAAGGAGACAACTATTACAAGATGCTTCAGCCCTCGGATGTGTTCATCGGTAAGAATGTGTTTGATGGTTGCCACTCCGATTTCCGCATTCAGGTGGCTCCCTACATGTACGACGCGTTTTTGAACGACCCCAACTGGAGTCAGTATGCCGACAAGATAGTCGCATTGGATTATCTGCCTACTGTATATGACCCCATTACCCATGAGGGCGTTGTTTACGACTATGCAGCCAAAACGTTGAACTCATTGCCTACATCGGAACTTACTCGCCTTCAGTCATCATGGTGGAATGCAGCCATCATTGGTGTGGAAGTAGCTGCAGCCTTGGTCTCTTATGGCACAACTTCTGGACTTATAACAAGTAAGCAACAATTAGCAGCGCAGTTGGTATCACAGGGTGTCTATCAAGATGTTGCAATGGAGATGGTTGAGCAGATGATAAAGGAAAGCGCTGTCCAGTTAGTCGATGAAATTGGAGGTGAATTGGTAAGCGTTGTTCGTTCAGAAGCCATGCGTATATTTATGGAAAGAGCAGCCACGACTCGTTTGGCCGCAATAGGTGTCGGAATCGGTTCGGCTGCCGCTACGAACGGCTTGGATTATTTGGCAAACACTATAGTTAATAAAGCAAGTCGTGAACCTTCGTGGGCTTTGCATGGCGGTCAGTGGTTGATGACCGAGAACAAGCATACCATCTATCACATGTATGTGAAGGAAGCACCAAACCAAGAGACGGTTACCCTTTACAACGATATCGGCACCGTCTACAACTATGCAACCGTAGCCATTGGCAACGAAGCTTTCCACAACAAGGACCTCATCAAGACCATACAGTTCAAGGACGTGAACACGGGCGAAATGTATGAGGATATGCTTGTCGTAATTCCTGATCAGGCATTCAAAGGTTGTACAAGCCTTGAAACGCTCGACTTGATTATGTGGAGCAACTACACCAACCGCTCTATACCCCTCGGTCCCGAAAACTTCATCCTTTGCGGTGACGACCTCTTTGCAGGTTGCAATATGAGCAAGTTGAAGATTCGCATCGGCAAAGAAAAGTATGAAGACTTCGTTAACAACAAAGCTTGGAAAAAGTATAAGGACAACTTTGAAGTCGTGGACGTTCCCGAAAAGGCTGACCATAGCGTTTATGGCGCACAATATAGTTATAGCTTCGAGAACAACTCTTTGAAGATGCAGGAGTATCCTGGAGGACACACTATTGAGCACGTACACGTTATCGGTCCTGATGAAAGTAGTTTGACTAAACAGGGTGGTGAGCTCGGACTCTTCAACGACATCGGTCAATACAACAACTACAAACTTGACTATGTGAAGAAGGGTGCCTTCAAGGGCAACGCAACCCTCAAGGGTATCTCTATGTTCGACTTGAAGGGATTGGCTGGTTTTGGTGACTCCTACACCGAACTTTCGTTCATGCTCAACGATGAAGCCTTTGCCAACTGTCCCAACTTGGAGTATATCAACATGCTCTACTTCCGCACCGATGGTGATAACAGCGTAGAGCCCATGTCCCCCGGTCGTGTACAATTGGGCAAGGATGTGTTTGCCGGAAGTGATAAGTTCAAGGTGAAAATGGTGACTACAGCCGTGGATGCCTTCAAGGCTGACTCTGCGTGGGCGCAATATCAAGACCGCTTCTTGCCCTCTTTGATTATAACCGAAGACGCAGCCCTTGCTGAAGTACTTGAGGATGCAGGTTTGCAATACACCTCGCCCATCACAGGCGGTAGTTTTGATGTGTACGACGTGATGCAGGGCAACATAAACGATAAAGAAGGATTTTTGAGTAAGTTCGCCTATCAGAAATATATCTCGTTCCGCGAGTTTAAGGCTTTTGAACAGATCAATCTTACCGCTACAATTCCTGAAATGTTTAGGGAATGTAAAAAGTTGCAGAGCATTGAACTTCCTTCTACACTTACTAAGATTGATCGTTCTACCTTCCACTCTTGCGAATCGCTTGACGATATCGTGATTCCTGCAAGCGTAACCGAAATACTTGATGGAGCGTTCTATGGTTGTTCAAGACTTAAGAGCATCACCTTCCTCTCGGAAACTCCTGCTACATTAGGAGCTGATGTATTCTTAAATATTCCTAGCGACTACGTTATCTACGTGCCCGAATCGGCAGTTGAAGCATATAAGACCGCTTGGGTCGAAGCGTATGCCAGCCACATTAAATCTGTAAGCAACAAGCAAACAGGTATCCTCAAAGTAACGCTTACTGAAGCAGGAACTTTAGCGCATCAACTTGGTCTTGAAACCGTTGGCAACGATCCGCTCGTTATCAATGGCAACTTTAGCAAGTATGATAGTCTGAAGATTTCGGGTCCCATCAACGGTACTGACATCGGCGTTATCCGCTTCTTGGGCGGTCGCGATGTGAACAACTGTGAAAAGCTTGTAGCCGGTAACTTGAAGTACCTTGACCTCTATGATGCCGACATCAAGGCAGGTGGCGAAGATTACAACCAGGATGGGTCAAACGACCTTATTACCGAGGACAACAGCGTTGGCACCTATATGTTCTGGGAACTTGATAAGTTGGAAACCCTTATCCTCCCCAAGAGCGCAACGAAGATTATGGAGAGCGCATTTGAAAATTGCGACAATTTGAAGCGTCTTGTGATTGGTGACAACACCAATAGCATTGGCGAGGATGTAACGAATGAATGCGCTAAGCTCAAGGAAGTCATCCTGCTTTGTAATGAAGCTCCTGCTACCGACAAGGATGCTTGGGATAAAAAAAATCGTGTAGAGACTTTCTATGCTCCCAATGCTTATGGCACCCACTTAATGGGTAGTCACGCTTACTACACTCGTTCCTACTCCATGACTTCTCCCTTCGAGGATGATGCCCTCATGCGTGCGTTGGCTCAGAAGCGCATTTACACTACTGACGACCTTGCAAAGGTGACTAGCGCAGATAATTTGATTACAGGCAACACTGAGGTGAAGTATTTCAACGAATTGTTGTTTGCAGAAGGTATCAAGACCTTGGGTGACAATACGTTCCGTGGCTGTTCAAACCTTGAAAAGGTGACGTTGTCAGGCGCATTGGAAACCATTTCTGCCGGTGCTTTCAGTGGCTGTACTTCGTTGACCGCTGTCAATGTAATTAGCGATGAAATCCCCACCTTGGCAACAGATGCCTTCAAGGATCTTCCTCAGGAATTCGTGATTTATGTAGCACCCGGCAAGGAAGATGCTTACCGCAAGGCATGGCCTCAGTATGCTGACCACATCCAGGGTATCCGCGAGAAGAAGGAGAGCGAAATCAAGGTAGTACACGTGGCAGTTCCTGGTACATTGGGCGAAAAACTCGGCTTCACCGTGGATATGGATGACGATGACGATGTTGGTCGCATCAGTGGTGACTTCACTTCCATCAAGGCGTTGAAGGTTACTGGTAGCATCAATGGTAAGGATATTGCCGTGTTGCGTATGCTCGGAGGTCGTGAAGAAGAAGATGCCGACGAAGTTATTTTTGCACGCATGAACTATCTTGACCTCTATGAAGCAACTATCTGCACTGACCACTATGATATTTGCTTCAACAGAGACGGTCACAATGACTATGTTAAGAACGACAACGAAGTGCCTGAACACATGTTCTGGAAACTCGACATGTTGGAAACCGTGATTCTTCCTAAGAATACAACGAAGATTGCGGACAATGCGTTCTACGATTGTTTGAACCTTCAGACCATCGTAGTGGGTGATGCTACAACCGAGATTGGCAACAATGCTTTCGGTAAGTGTAAGAACTTGAACCACATTGTATTCTTGTGTAACGAGAAGCCCAACATGGATAGTGACGCATTTACAGACCCTGTTTCTGACCAACCCCATCAGGTAGAAAAGATGTACGTAGCATCCAGCATTTACAAACAATATGTGGAGGATACGGAGTACACCTCACACGCAAAGGAAATCAAGCATGAGTATGCAGACGATGCATTGTTCCGCGCGTATGGTTCGCACGTCATGATGAACAACGACCAATTGAGAGAAGTGACCAACATCGACGGATGGTTTGACGTCCACAATGGTGTGAAGGACCTCAGCTCATTGAAGCAATCAGCCATTGACACTGTTAAGGCTACAACATTTGCGCCATTGACAGAGTTGCAGAAGGTTGCCCTTCCTGCTACACTTGCGAAAATTGAAAACAATGCCTTTGCGAACAACATGAAGTTGTTGTGGGCTGACTTTGCACAGACCAACGCGAAGGATGTCATCACAGAAAGCCAACTCACTCAGTTGGGTATCAACGAGCATGCGCTGATCTATGCTCCCGAGGACCTCGCAATGGAAGGCCAGCTCAACAATGTTGTATATCATAAGGGCGGTAATTTGAAGTGCGACCATTTGGTTCTCTCGGACAACGCCGACTTTGCTGCGCCCCGTACGTTCAAAGCCGCTACGATCAGTTACGATCGCTAGTTTGAGCAGGGCGTGAAGACAACGCTCAGTTTACCCTTCACTATGGCCGTTCCTGCAGGCGCTAAGGCTTATCAGTTCGTGGGCGACATTACTGATGCCGTACTCATTAAGCCCGTCGACGTGATGGAGGCGAACCAACCTTATGTGTTTGTAGCTAACGCAGACATGACCCTCGGCACCAATGTTGAAACTGAGGTGTTGGCCGTTCCGAACCACATGCCAAAGGTGGAAGGTGCAAACTTCGCCGTTTCTAGCACGTTGGCCACCATCTCAGGAGCAGATGCGAAACAACAAGGCATGTACCTCTTGGGTGCTGATAATAGTTTGATAATGGCGGATGCTGATGACTCCGTTCTTCCTTATCGCGCTTACATTCAGGCTCGTGTAAGTAAGCCTGAAATCTTGATGTATGAAGCCATTGATGAAATAACGATTGCCGATGGTACGATGACAGAGTTCGTGAACTTGGAAGAGAAGTATGTGCGTGAGCTCACTTACACACGTAGCATCAACAACACGTGGAATGCGCTTTACCTTCCCTTCCAGTTGGAGTTGACCGCCGACTTCCTTGCGAATTATGACATTGCAGCCATCGATGAGGTACTCGGTTACGATAATAATAAAGATGGTGTCCTTGATGCATGGGAGGTTGTCGTTATTAAGTTGAAGAATATCGCTAAGCTTGAAGCGAACCATCCTTATGTCATCCGACCGAAGAATGCTGAGGCGATGAGCTTGGTTATTCAGCAGAATGGTAGCATCTTGCACAGTACATTACCCGAAAAGCAACAAGCGGTTAAGGGCGAATCTGCTCATCTCAACTATGCGATTAAGGGTGTTTATGCAAAGACGCAAAGTCAGTATTTGGAAGGTGGAAACTATGTCTATGCTGTCAACAAGACTGGTGTATGGCAGAAAATGGCACCTGAAACATCTTTGATTCCCTTCCGCTTGTATATGATGTTGACCGATAAGAATGGTAATGACGTGACTATTTCTTCACAATCAGTTAAGATGAACTTGGTTGATGGCACGACAGGCATTTCTGACCTCGAAGTGAATAAGTCACAGAATGGTGACATGATTTATGACCTCCAGGGCCGTCGCGTTTATGCACCTAAGAAGGGCAACCTCTATATCGTTAACGGTAAAAAGGTATTGTTTTAGTAACATGTTTTGATGCTATCCACGGGTGGTTTGTCATCCGTGGATAGGAAACAATCATTATATATGAAGAAAGAATATATTACCCCTCAAATAGTAGCTCTAAACTTCGTTTCCGAACTTCTACTTCCCACTTCTGTTGTAGAGAAAGAGTCGATTGGCGTTGTTGAAGGGTTTGGTACCGATGATGATTTCAATACCAATCGTCGTAAGGGATGGGCAAACTTCTGGGAAGATTCATCTCCCTTTAATTAGAACCCCAAAAAGGTTGAGTCCATATTTGAATACAAAAAATTTTTAGTTATGAGAAAATTTTTGATTTTCTGTGTGGCTCTTTGCTTTCCATCATTGTAATGCTGAGGATGAGATTCGCCCCAGCGACAAAGATTCTTCAAAATCTTAAATCATGACACCCAGCAGAGAACGAGACATCTCCGTTGGGTGTCTTTTTTGTTGGGTATGTCGGTGTGGTTTGTGAAGGCGTTTTCAAAATAACTGTAATCTGTAATTCGTGTGCGAAGATGCTGATCTTTTTCGCTTCTTCGTTTTTATGCCACCCCAGGTCGTCGTAGTGCATGGATGAAAAAAAAACTGTTGTCACGTTGTCACATGTCACGCGAGGAGGATGCCGTGAAACTCGCTGACACGTTATGTGCTTGCCCATCCGAGGTAATTATTCCGAGATTTCAGTCGTTCAGTGACCTAAAAAGCTTTGAATATTCTTTGTGTAATGGGTTGATTAACGTAAATTTGCATATTTAAAGCAAATTGATGTTTTTAGGATTATCAAACGCAACAACATAAACAATGACAGAGAAGAAAAAGAAAAGTTCAGAGGAACTCAAACCTATAAATCCGCCCTACGAAAAGTGCTTGAATTGTGGTGCGGAATTGAAGGGTAAATATTGCTATGCCTGCGGGCAGGAGGCGGTGGGCAAGGTGCCCAGCATTTGGAAATTTATCATGGTGTATGTAAACCATACGTTCGTGTGGGACCCTCGCTTCTTCCGCACACTGAAACTCTTGGTGACAAAGCCCGGGCAGCTGACAAACGACTATTTTGAGGGTAAACACCACTCTCAGGAGCACCCCATTAAGCTCAACATGTTCCTGCTCTTCGTGTTCATCACGATGTTTGTGTTCTTCTCAAGTCCCGATAAACTGAGTCATTCGGCAGAAGACCTTGCGAAGCATGAATTGGCGGCTCCTGTGTTCTTGATGGATGCTTATGTTGAAGATGAGGCGAATGTGGAGAAAATAAAGAAAAACCCTCGAGACACCATTGTGTTACACGCTCCTTTGGCGCTTGCCAAGGAACATGCTCTGGTGCTTACAAACCTCGAGACGATGAAGGATACGAAGGGCGAGGGTACTGACCAGTGGAAGGCTGTGGTGCCCCGTGTGCTGATTGATGACCGCATTCTTGTGAGCGATGCCGATGGTAGTTATCATTTTAATGCTGATGAGGTTACGAAGGTTGAAGGGGTTGCCATATTGACTTCCGTGTGGGAGCAGTTGGTAAAGATGTGCACGAAGTATTTCCCCATGATGGTGTTGTTTACAGCGCCCTTCATTGCCCTTTCTTTGCGCCTTGTGCAACGCAAGGACAGACGCCCCAACATTCACCACTTCGTCTTTGCCCTTCATTATACGGCAATTCTCGAACTGCTCTTTATCATCATTTACCTCCTTTACCTAACGGTGAATCCTCCCGCAGATTTGCTCCTCTGGGGCTTGCACTTGGGGGCTTGCGCTTACCTTACGCTGACCTTCCGCCGTGTTTATGGCGTGACGTCGTGGTGGAAGGCCGTGATGAAGTCCATCTTCTTGAACCTCAACTACTTCTTCATCCTCTTCTCGATTTTCATGGTGATGTGCATCGTGGCACTCATTATTGTGGTTGCCCAGCAGGTGTGATGTCTTAATTAAACTTTCAGACAGATTATGAAAAGATTTTTTCTATTGATTTTAGGCGGTTTGCTTTGCTGGAATTTAGTTGAAGCGCAACGTCGCGTGGTGGATGTGATGGACGATACGCCCATTTCGTCTGCAACGATTTTTGATGCACAAGGTAATGTGGCTGGGTTTACTTCGAGCGAAGGTGACTTCTCGAAAATTCTTGACTCGGAATACCCCATAACGATACATTGTATTGGTTATGAAAACATCATTTTGGAGCACCCCGTTGACACCGTATTGCAGATGATTCCCACGGTTTACGAACTCGAAGAAGCGGTAGTTTCTGCTTCGCGTGATGTGATGAAGCAGACGTTTTACGTGCGCGAATACTTCACTATAAGTTCCGAGACTGACACAATCACTCACTTTCTGGAACACATGTGCGACCGCTACGTGCCTGCTTCAAAGAAGGTGAAGTTCAAAAAGAACGATTTGCGCTATCGCAACACGCGTAGTTATAAGTATTATCAGATAGACAACCGTGATAGCATTGCGGTGAGCAATAAACCCGGCTCAAAATCGCTCTTAGACTTAATAACCGCCGAGGAGGTCGACGCCAGCGAGTCGTTTAAGGGACAAATGGGCGTGAACAGATATTATGAGAAGAAGGGCAAATCGGGGATTTCGCATAGCAGAAAGCAGAATGAGCACACCTTTACGGAGTATAAAGACGGGTTGGCAAGTGAGAAGGACCATGCCATAAATTTGCCCTGGTTGTTGAGGATGTTGGGACTTTCGATGGAGGCGCATCAAGCTTACATGACGTATGTTTATAAAGCCAACGATGCCGCGGTATACCAACCCAAGGACTTGATTCAGGCAGGTGTAGTTGTGGAATTGCTTGGTAAGGGAAAACTTCTTCGCCAGATGGTGAATTCCGACGTTCCCGTGAAGATCAATTTCTCGATAGAATACTACGTCGTTTCGCGTGAATACATCTCTAAGGAGCAGGCAAAAGCAGAGTACAAGGACAAAAGTCTTAAGGTGCCCTTCGAAATTCCCGCCACCGTACCCCAATTGAGCGAGGCAACACGCAAAATTATTAAGCGTGCGGAGCAGAAGTAACTCTTGTTGAGGCAAAAAAAGCACTATTGCGATGAGATAAGAATGGTCATTATTCAGTTGAATAGTGGCCGTTTTTTTGTGGGCAAGTGCGCAACGTTTTTTACTCATGTATTGTTGCCTCTTCTTATTCTCACGCAAAGGCGCAAAGATGCGCAAATTTTTTACTCATGTATTGTAGTCTTCTTGCAGAAGTTCTTCGCGATACTTTGCGCCTTTGCGTGATTCAAAACTATGTTCAGATTTTATAGATACTCCTCTTTCCCCTCTTCTTATTCTCACGCAAAGCCGCAAAGATGCGCAAAGTTTTTTACTCATGTGTTGTTGCCTCTTCTTGCCAAAGTTCTTCGCGATACTTTGCGCCTTTGCGTGAATCAAAACTATGTCTTGACTTTATAGATACTCCTCTTTCCCCTTTTCACATACAAAGATACAACATGCGCGAGGCGCGTTGTCATTTATAGTCATTTAGCATTGCAAAAATGTATGAAAATGTGTGCTTAACCAACAGAAGCACAGTATGTTAGAAGAGCTGAAAAATTTTTCAAAATTTCCCACTTACCTTCGCGTAGATGGGGAAAACGTCGCTCGTGAGTTTCCTTTCAATATGTAACAAGGGAATGGATAACATAAAACATGCATTACAGATTACAGATTACAGTTTTTTTATTTTTGATAAGTCAGAGACTTGAAAAATAGTACAAGAAATAAGTTATTATATATTTAAATATATAATACAATTTTTTTATGTCTTACGCTGAGGGGAGCATGTGAGTTTCAAAATAACTGTAATCTGTAATCTGTAATCTGTAATGCGAGGTGGGGATTGGCTTGGTTTTCCGAATGGCATTCCACTTGGCAGGTAGGGACGCACGGCGCGTGCGTCCTTCATTCATGCATGCCTTGCGATTGCGTTACGATGCGAATGTTTGGCAGGGTAGGGACGCACGGTTCGTGCGTCCTTAATGTATGCTCTTTGCCCTTTGCTATTACGGTGGGAATTCCGCGTGAGGAGGACGCACGAGCCGTGCGTCCCTACAGGTCAAGTGAGGACCCCGACGTGTTCAGTTGCTGGGAAATTTTGAAAAATTTTTCAGCGCTTGTAAAATGTTGAATATCTATTTATTAGGCTCCTATTTTTAGACGATGTTGAAATGCTAAATGACAATAAATGACAAGCGGGGTAGAGCGTGTTGTAACTTTGTACTTGTAATTGAGAGTACAGAAAACAGAGTACTTCCGGGCTACCTTTTTCCCTATCTGGTCTTCCCCTCTGTTCGATCTTTTTCGTCATTCGGACACTTCCTCACTCCTCTCTCCTCACTTTCAAAATAACTCCCACATATTTCCCCTTAACTTACTCTTATTTTCTCCTAACTCACTCTTACTTTTCCCCACTTCCTACTTTCTCCCAAATAACACCCTCAAACCCTCTGAAAACTCAAAATGTGAAAAAATCTAACCTGAAGGCTTCAGCATGTCTGTTTTTTCTGCTAACTTTGCACGGATAAAGTTTAACTCGTTGAAACAATAAACTAAAACAGATATGATTAAAATTACTTTTCCTGACGGTAGCGTTCGTGAATACGAGAGCGGCGTTACTGGTTTGCAGATTGCGGAAAGTATTTCAAGTCGTCTTGCACAGGACGTGTTGGCATGCGGCGTGAATGGCGAAACGGTGGAATTGAACCGCCCCATTCTTGAAGATGCTACCATCAACCTCTACAAGTGGGAAGACGCTGAAGCGAAGCACGCTTTTTGGCACACTTCTGCGCACTTGATGGCTGAAGCAATCGGTGAAATTTGGCCCGGCACACAGTTTGGTATCGGTCCTGCTATTGAAAACGGTTTCTACTACGACGTGATGCCCCCTCAAGGCGTGAGCATCCGCGAAGAAGACTTTGCGAAGATTGAAAAGAAGATGCAGGAACTCGTGCAGAAGAAGGACGCACTCGTTCGTGAAGACATCTCAAAGGCCGACGCAATCAAGTTCTTCGCAGAGCGTGGTCAGACCTATAAGAACGAACTCATTGAAGAACTCGAAGACGGTAAGATTACGACCTACACACAGGGCGCTTACACCGACCTTTGCCGCGGTCCTCACTTGATGACTACAGCTCCCATCAAGGCATTCAAGGTGATGAGCGTAAGTTCTGCCTACTGGCGTGGCGACGAAAAGCGCCCCCAGATGACACGCGTTTACGGCGTTTCTTTCCCCAAGAAGAAGATGCTCGATGAATACCTCCAGCTCCTTGAAGAAGCCAAGCGTCGCGACCACCGCAAGATTGGTAAGGAAATGGAACTCTTCATGTTCTCCGACCTCGTAGGTAAGGGACTTCCCATGTGGATGCCCAAGGGTACAGCCCTTCGTCTCCGCCTCGAAGACTTCCTCAAGAAGATTCAGAAGAAGTTCGGTTATCAGCAGGTGATGACACCCCACATCGGTTCAAAGAGCCTCTACGTGACTTCAGGTCACTATGCAAAGTATGGTAAGGACTCGTTTCAACCCATCCACACTCCCGAAGAAGGCGAAGAGTACATCTTGAAGCCCATGAACTGCCCCCACCACTGCGCTATCTACGCATGGAAGCCCCGTTCATATAAGGAGTTGCCCATCCGTATGGCAGAGTTCGGCACCGTTTACCGCTACGAACAGAGCGGTGAACTCCACGGTTTGACACGCGTGCGCGGCTTTACTCAAGACGATGCCCACATCTTCTGTCGCCCCGACCAGGTGAAGGACGAATTCCTCCGCGTGATGGACATCATCATGATCATCTTCAAGGCATTGAAGTTCGACAAGTTTGAAGCGCAGATTTCACTCCGCGACAAGGTAAACCGCGAAAAGTATATCGGTTCGGAAGAAAACTGGGAACGCGCAGAATCAGCCATCATCGAGGCATGTCAGGAAAAGGGACTCCCCGCCGTTGTTGAATACGGCGAAGCAGCTTTCTACGGTCCTAAGCTCGACTTCATGGTGAAGGACGCACTCGGACGCCGTTGGCAGTTGGGTACCATCCAGGTGGACTACAACTTGCCCGAACGCTTCGAACTCGAATACACGGGTGCTGACAACCTCAAGCACCGTCCCGTGATGATTCACCGTGCACCCTTCGGTTCGATGGAGCGCTTCACCGCCGTGCTCATTGAGCACACCGCAGGTCACTTCCCCTTGTGGTTGACACCCGACCAGGTAGCCATCCTCCCCATCTCTGAAAAGTATAATGACTATGCAGAGCAGGTGCGCTTGGCGCTCGAAGCACAAGACGTGCGCGCAATCGTAGACGACCGCAACGAAAAGATCGGCCGTAAGATTCGCGACAACGAAATGAAGCACATCCCCTACCTCCTCGTAGTAGGTGAGAAGGAAGCCGCCGAAGGTCTCGTAGCCGTGCGTAAGCAGGGCGAAGGCGACCAGGGTAGCATGAGCATTGCTGACTTTGCGAAGAAGGTGAACGATGAAGTAGCAGAAATGCTCGCATTCTAATCACCCGCATACACATATATAATAATGAGTGTTGAGAATTAGGCGCCCTGCTTAGTTCTCAACGCTTGTAAATAAAAGGGGTGGGGTGGAAAAGCAGAAAATGTGTGTAAGCAAGTGAAAAATGTAGGTAAAAAGTTTTGCCGACACACAAGGTTTTCGTAATTTTGCACCCGATTACTGCCAAAGTGCAGAAGTATTAACCTGAAATATCAATCAATAAGTAAGATTTTTATTCTGAATGAAGAATGACAAAATGAAAGCGCAACATCGCATCAACGGACAAATCCGTGCACGCGAAGTGCGTATTGTAGGCGACGATATTGAGTCAGCAGTAGTGCCGACACGTGATGCGCTTCGCCTTGCAGAGCAAAAGGGACTTGACCTCGTTGAAATCTCACCCAACGCAGAGCCTCCAGTTTGTCGATTGATTGATTATTCAAAGTTCCTCTATCAGCAAAAGAAGAAGCAGAAGGAACTCAAGGCAAAGCAGGTGAAGGTGGAAATCAAGGAAATTCGCTTCGGACCTCAAACCGACGAACACGACTACAACTTCAAGCTCAAGCATGCCAAGGAATTCCTCATGGAAGGCGATAAGGTGAAGGCTCACGTATTCTTCCGCGGTCGCTCTATCCTCTTTAAGGAACAAGGTGAAGTGCTCCTCCTTCGTTTTGCTAACGACCTCGAAGAAGTGGGTAAGGTAGAAAGCATGCCCAAACTCGAAGGTAAGCGCATGATTATCTACATCGCTCCCAAGAGTGTGAAGAAGGCAAACAAGCCTGTTGAACACGACGATGCGGAAACTGAAAACGTGCAGAAGGCAGAAAAGAAAGCGCCCCAGCAAAAGGCAAAGAAGGAATTCACGCTCAGCGTAGAAGGTGAAGACTTCTAAACCTTTGTAAGGGTTGCTCTCGCCCACACCGAAAGAAAAAGAAATGTAGCGCGTTAAGTTTGGTATCTCACTTAACCGCACACTATAGTAATCATTAAATATTTAAAAGAAAATGCCAAAAGTAAAGACTAATTCTGGTGCTAAGAAGCGTTTCGCGCTCACTGGAACGGGTAAGATTAAGAGACATCATGCCTTCCATAGTCACATCTTGACTAAGAAGACAAAGAAGCAGAAGCGTAACCTCGTACACGACGCTATCGTTGACACAACAAACGTTAAGCAGGTTCGCGAACTCCTTTGCATGCGCTAATTCTCAAACAATTAGCACCCTTTTAATCTAAACAAACTAATTTCTAACCGAATGATTAGCAACGCAAGTCCGTTTAGTCGCAAAGCGATGTAGATTCGGCGCTAACATTCAAAAAGTACATTAACTATGCCAAGATCAGTAAATCACGTAGCTTCACGTGCTAAGAGAAAAAGAATTCTTAAGTTGACTCGCGGTTACTTCGGCGCTCGCAAGAACGTTTGGACAGTAGCAAAGAACACATGGGAAAAGGGTCTTACCTACGCTTTCCGTGACCGTCGTAATAAGAAGCGCAACTTCCGCGCTCTCTGGATTCAGCGTATCAACGCAGCAGCTCGTCTTGAAGGTATGTCATACTCTCAGCTCATGGGCGCGCTCCACAAGGCTGGTATCGAAATCAATCGTAAGGTCCTCGCTGACCTCGCAGTAAACAACCCCGAAGCGTTCAAGGCTATCGTTGCTAAGGTAAAGTAAATACATAGCAATATTCAAGAATCGCCTTTATGGAGGATTCTTAAAGCAATCGTATATTTGGTGCACGAAGATTTCTTCGGAGCACCACTTTTTTTATATCCATCTGTGCGGAATTCCTGTTTGAAAGTTTGGAGTATATAGGGGTGGATATGAAAAAAATCAGTATATTTGCAGAAAATATAGGATTTTAACTTATGGATGCCCTACTTACAAATCAGGAGTTTGAAGAGGTAATGTCGTGCTGCCGTAGTTTGTATCTTAAAAAGATGCATGACTATGGTTGCGCTTGGCGTATTATGCGTCCAAGTTCTGTGACAGATCAAATATATATAAAAGCAAATCGCATACATACGCTCCACGAACGTGAGGCAATGGTGGATGAAGGAATTGCTGGTGAGTTTGTCGCTATTGTGAATTACAGCATTATGGGCATGATTCAGTTGGAACTTGGTGCGGCTGATCGTGCGGATTTAGATGCAGACGAGGCTACAGAACTTTATGATCGATATGCCACAGAATCATTGGACTTGATGAAGCGCAAGAATCACGATTATGGTGAAGCATGGCGTGAAATGCGTGTGTCAAGCATTGCTGATATGATTTTAATGAAAGTCTATCGTACGAAGCAAATCGAAGACCTTGAAGGTGCAACACTTGTGAGTGAAGGTATTGCCGCTAACTATATGGACATGATGAACTACTCCGTGTTTGCGCTGATTAAGTTGGGATTCGGAAAAGAGGCATGATGGGTGTCAGAATGAAAGTTCGCTTGTGGACGGTAAATGTTTGCAGGTTCTTGCTTGTTGCGGTAATGATACCTTCGGGCTTTGTGAAGTTGGCCGACCCCATGGGGATGGTTTATAAACTACAAGCTTATTTAACACATTGGTCAATAAGTATTGATGATTTGTGGTTGAAGGTAGGAACAGTTGCCCTTGGTGCCGTAGAACTACAACTTGGAGTATATTTGCTTTTAGGTATTAGAAGGCGCACGACGGTATGGATGACGTTGCTCATGATGTTGGGCTTTACGGTGCTTTCCATTTACTTATATTTAGATGGCGGAATTGCAGATTGTGGATGCTTTGGTGCCGCGGCGGAACTTGCTCCAGATGTGACGTTGGTAAAGAATATCTTTTTGCTATTAATAGCAGGATATGTCACGCTTTACCCCAGGCGAATGAGGCGACTCGTCACGGAACGTAATCAAGGCCTGGCTACGATATACGTTTTTACATATAGCATCGTACTTTCGCTATACAGCCTTCATTATCTTCCGCTTGTCACTTTTACGGATTATCGTGTTGGTGAGAATTGGGCAAGGCAATACCAAACAGGTGAGGAACCTGCTAGGGCAGGGGTTATGAATTTGGCGCTATACGATAAAAATGGAGATGATGTCGCTGGAAGATTTTTGAATGATTCAACAACCGTTTTTGTGGTGACACTGCCCAATGTGGTAAAAGCGGATGATAGTTCAACTGATCGCATCAATGATTTGTATGATTTTGCGATTGACCATAGGTATGAATTTATAGGGTTGGCTAGTGACCTTGCAAATTATGGAGATTGGAGTGATAGAACAGGGGCAATCTATGAGGTATATAATGTAGATGAAGACATTCTAAAAGCAATGGTTCGATCTAATCCTGGGATGCTCTTATTGCATAAAGGGGTATTACTAGGAAAATGGGGAACTAATAATATACCCGAAACGAATGACGTAGCGCAACTGATAGAATTTAATACTAGTGAAATTCGTTCTGATTTTAGTGAACGAATGGTGTGGATACGTTTGTTAGTGCTTTTAGGTGCTCCACTTCTCTTGCTAATGGCTCTCGATGGTCTATGGATTGGTCAAAAATACAGAGGGCATAGGATTAAGATGCGAGAACTTCTACAACAAAAAAGTAATATAGGATAATTCAGAATATTTTTTATAAACCTATTCATTTATTTAATATCAAATTGTTATGAGAAAGAAAATTGTAGCAGGTAACTGGAAGATGAATAAGAATCTTCAGGAAGGTGTAGCACTTGCAAAGGAACTCAACGGTTTGCTCGTTGCTGACAAACCCAATTGCGAAGTTGTAATCTGCACTCCCTTCATTCACTTGGCAACTGTTGCTGGTTTGATTGACAACGAAGTGCTTCAGCTTGGTGCTGAAAACTGTGCGGATAAGGCAAGCGGTGCTTACACAGGTGAAGTTTCTGCTGAAATGGTTAAGTCTACTGGTGCACAGTATGTTATCCTTGGTCACTCTGAACGTCGTGAGTATTACAACGAAACTCCCGAAATCCTCAAGGAAAAGGTTGATTTGGCTTTGGCAAATGGTTTGAAGATTCTTTTCTGCATCGGTGAAAGTCTCGAGCAGCGTGAAGCTAATCAGCAGAATGAAGTATGTAAGGCCGAACTCGAAGGTTCTGTATTCCACCTTACTGCTGAACAATGGGCAAACGTAGTGATCGCTTACGAACCTATCTGGGCAATCGGTACAGGTAAGACGGCTACTTCTGATCAGGCTGAAGAAATCCACGCATTCATCCGTTCTTGCGTTGCTGAAAAGTACGGTCAGGAAGTTGCAGACAACACTTCAATCCTCTATGGTGGTTCTTGTAAGGGTTCAAATGCTCCCGAACTCTTTGCTAAGCCCAACATCGATGGTGGTTTGATCGGTGGTGCTTCATTGAAGGCCGCTGACTTCAAGGAAATTATTGATGCATTCTAATTGTTTCAACCTTTAATTTTGAAACAAAAAAGTTAATAAATAAGTTAGCCTTTATAGGAGGATAATCTCCTATGGCTAACTTCTTTATTGATAATAAGAGGATATTGTTTCATATTCTTCAATGGTCATATGCGTACATTATCCTCATCTCAATATTCTAAATAAAATCCCACTCTCAACTTATGAAACGCTTTTCTCTTATAGCATTTATGTCTCTGTTGTTCATAAATATCTATGGGCAGCAGTTTACAGAAGTACTACAAACAAAAAGTAGTAAGGGGGGGATTGTCTTGTTGATCCAATCATCCAAGATTGATAGTTTAGTGAATGGACTTAAACCGAAACAACCGGTAAAGGATAGTTCTTCATTGCCGAAAATTACGAAGCAAGATAAAGATTCAGTTCAGTTAGATAGTATCGGAAAACCTATTCCAAAAGGATTTGTCAATAAAGATGGATTTCGCATCCAGATATATACAGGAGCAAATTCTAGGACCGATAAAGAACAAGCTTTAAAGTTACAAACACAAAGTAAGAATCTGTTTCCAGATTATGAAGTTTATTGTAACTTTATTTCACCTCGTTGGGTTGTGCGTATCGGTGATTTTGAGACACGAGATGAGGCAATGGTCTTTATGACTGAAGTTCGTAAGACTGGAATATCTAAAGAAGTGAGAGTTGTAAAATGTAAGGTGCAAATCCCTTTCTACTAAAGTCGTATTAGTAATGGATAAATTAGAACAACTCAAATACCACTATCAAGAAATTTTAAAATTGATAGGTGAGGATGTGACTCGTGAGGGATTATTAAAAACTCCCGAACGAGCTGCAAAGGCAATTGTGGCGCTTACTAAGGGATATGATATGGATTCAGTCGCTCTTTTGCAATCAGCTGTCTTTACAGAGGATATAAAGAATATGGTGGTGGTAAAAGATATTGAATTCTATAGTCTTTGTGAACATCATATTTTGCCCTTTCACGGTAAAGCGCACGTGGCTTATGTTCCCAATGGAAAAATTGTTGGACTTTCTAAAATTCCACGTGTAGTCAATGTATTCAGTCAACGTCTTCAAGTGCACGAACGCTTGACAAAGCAAATACGTGAAGCTATTGATGAGGCGATTCAACCTAAAGGGGTTATGGTCGTTCTAGAAGCGCAACACTTGTGTATGCAAATGAGAGGAGTTGAAAAAGCTGGTAGCATCACTACGGTTTATGATTATAGTGGCGTATTTGAAGATGCTTCTTTGCGTAACGAGTTCTTACAGATGTTAAAGTAAATCAAATACCGAACTCTTCCATTTTTTTGAGGGGTGAAATTTCGATATATCAAAAAAAAAGGTATTTTTGCAACTCAAATGAAAATTTGCGGTAGTAGCTCAGTTGGTAGAGCATTGGCTTCCCAAGCCAAGAGTCGCGAGTTCGAGTCTCGTTTACCGCTCTAATAAGGTAAAGTTGTGACTTTGATTTGGAATCTCTAAACTTTAGTTTAAGAAATATTCCTACAGGGTGCTCTCAATGACTTTACGATCAATAACCTAAAATCTAACAACCATATCATTTATGACAGCAATTATTCTTTGCGTAATTTTAGCAGGGTTTTTGTTAATTGCAACAGAAAGTTTTCACCGTATCAATAAAGCTGCGGTGGCAATGTTAATGGGTGTGCTTTGTTGGATGCTCTATATCGGTTATGGCACTGATTATGTGTTGCAGCAGTATGCAAATCAGTTTTCTGATTTTTTGGTTGAAACTTCAGATCGTAAAGTGCATGCCGCTAAACTATTCATCGCTGAGAATGTCTTTGTAAACTATTTGCAACAAGGCGCACAAATTGTATTCTACTTACTTTCAACCATGTCTATAGTTGAAGTATTAACGAATAATGGATGTCTTGACTTCTTAAAAACGTGGTTGAGAACTCGTTCTTCTCGAAAGTTCTTTTGGATTCTCTGTTTGATAACATTCCTTTTATCCATGAATCTTGATAACCTAACAACGGTTGTACTTATGTTAGGAGTTGTTCGTGTGCTTATCCGAGATGAAAAATTACGTTGGATATTTGGCAGTGCAATCGTGATAACCGCCAATGGAGCAGGTGCACTGACGGTTATCGGTGACTCAACAACACTTATGCTTTGGATCAAAGGATTGGTAACTCCAGCTACTTTGTCACTGAAACTGTTTTTGCCAATATTAGTAGGATTAGTAGTGATTCTTCTGCTGATTTCTCGCAAACTTCCTCGCCAGTTACAATTTCAAGATACAACGCCTCGCTATCGTGGCGATGATTCAATCCTGAATAGGTGGCAATCCTTTTTGATGTTATTGGTAGGGATTGGAGGATTGTGGTTTGTACCTACTTTCCATAAACTTACACTGATGCCTCCTTTCGTAGGTTCTTTATGTGTACTCTCATTGTTGTGGATTCTGAATGAATTGTTCAACCGTACGTTGTTGTCATCAGGTAGAATGGTACATAATACTAACAAACCGTTAGCATTGCAGTATGACACACTTCAGAATTTACTCTTTTTCATGGGTATCTTTCTGGCGCTCGGAGCCATGCAGGAAACAGGAAAACTGAACACCTTCTTCATTGACATTGCAAAGGCTATTAGTAATGTATATAGTTTGAATGCAATCATCGGAGTGTTGTCTGCATTCTTTGGGAACGTTACGATTATTCTAACAAGCATTTCCCTGTTTGCAAGTCCAGAGTTAATTCATAATGCCGATTTTGCGCAAGCATTTGCCACAGACGGCAACTTCTGGATTTTGCTCAGTTACACCACAGCATTTGGTGCTTCGTTGCTAACGATTGGTTCGGTGTCAGGGTTCTCGCTCATGAAGATGGAGAGTGTAAGTTTCCTTTGGTACGTGCGCCACATGACCTTTAAGGTCGTTGCTGGTTGGTTGACTGGGCTTATTGTCTATGGTATTATTGATATGGGGTTTTAAGTTGATTCAATACAGAAATACAAGTAAAATTAAATATGAAAATAGGTTATATCTCACAGATCATTGGTCCTGTTGTGGATGTCTGCTTTAAGGCAGAGGGCAAGAAAGGTGCCGACCTCCTTCCTCGCATTCACGATGCGCTTGAATTGGTTCACCCTGACGGGCGTAAGATTGTCATTGAAGTGCAACAACACATTGGTGAAGACACCGTGCGTTGCGTAGCAATGGACAACACCGACGGATTAAAGCGAGGACTTGAAGTAAAGTCGCTCGACGCTCCGATTTCTATGCCCATCGGTGAGCAGATTAAGGGGCGCATGATGAACGTAATTGGTGAAAGCATCGATGGACTCAAGGCGCTGGATAAGGGTGAGAATGCTTACCCCATTCACCGTGAGGCTCCTAAGTTTGAAGATCTCAAGACGAGTCAGGAAGTGCTTTACACAGGCATTAAGGTCATTGACCTTTTGGAACCCTATGTAAAGGGTGGTAAGATTGGTCTCTTTGGCGGTGCTGGTGTAGGTAAAACAGTACTCATCATGGAACTCATCAATAACATCGCCAAGGGACACGATGGTTTCTCGGTGTTTGCCGGTGTGGGTGAACGTACGCGTGAAGGTAATGATTTGCTGCGCGAAATGATTGAATCGGGCGTAGTGAAGTATGGTAAGGAATTTACCGAAGCTATGGAGCGTGGCGAATGGGACTTGTCGAAGGTGGATTACGAAGAAATGGCAAAGAGTCAGGCGACACTCGTTTACGGACAGATGAACGAACCTCCTGGTGCGCGTGCAAGTGTGGCGCTCTCAGGGTTGTCTATTGCCGAATCGTTCCGCGATAGCGGTGCGAGTGAAGGTAAGCAAACAGATATCCTTTTCTTTATTGACAATATTTTCCGTTTCACCCAAGCAGGTTCAGAGGTGTCCGCTCTTCTAGGTCGTATGCCTTCGGCGGTAGGTTATCAACCAACGTTAGCAAGCGAAATGGGTGCGATGCAGGAACGTATTACATCGACAAAGAATGGTTCTATCACCTCAATTCAGGCGGTGTATGTGCCAGCCGATGACTTGACCGACCCAGCTCCAGCAACAACATTTACACACTTGGACGCAACCACCGTGCTCTCACGTAAGATTACGGAGTTGGGTATTTATCCTGCTGTTGACCCCCTTGATTCTACATCACGCATTCTCGACCCCAATGTGATTGGATATGAGCATTATAATTGTGCACAGCGCGTGAAGCAGATTCTTCAGAAGTACAAGGAGTTGCAGGACATCATTGCCATCTTGGGTATGGATGAACTCTCAGATGAAGACCGCCTTATTGTGAATCGTGCGCGACGCGTGCAGCGTTTCCTTTCTCAACCCTTTACAGTGGCAGAAAAGTTTACGGGTGTTCCCGGTGTGATGGTGCCCATTGAGGAAGTTATTCGCGGTTTCAACATGATTATTGATGGTGAAGTAGACTACTTGCCCGAACAGGCATTCCTCAATGTAGGTACGATTGACGACGCTATTAAGAAGGGTGAAAACTTGCTCAATCAGGCAGTATAGTTAAACTATGAAGATCAAGATTTTATCACCTGAGAAGCAACTCTATGCTGCGGAAGTGAGTAGGGTGGTGGTGCCTGGTGAAATGGGACAATTTGAGGTGCTTGAGCATCATGCGCCAATTATTTCCACATTAGTGAAGGGCACGATCTATTGCTACGGCGCAGAAGATTACACTGTTGACATTCACTCGGGATTCATTGAGGTTGCGAACAATGTGCTGAATATTTGTGTTGAACTCTAACGTTGGCATACATGAAATCAGCATTAAAGTCAATTTGGAAGTTGGGACTTATTTACGCATTGCTAACGCCTGTAATGTGCTACCTTGAGGTGGCGTACGTGGCAGGCGGAATGAGTATGGTGAAGCCCTTAATCGTGCTGCCCATCATCTTCTTCGTAATGACACTTGTCTCGCTTTCTGTATATCATTACGTTCAGGAGAATCAACCGAAATACATCACGCTGTTTCACATGGCTAACAACGTAGTGCGCTTGCTCATAACCCTTGTGTTGGCGTTGATGTATTTATTCCTTATCCTTCAGGAATGTAGGGGACTATTTACAATTAACTTATTGATATTCTACCTTGTAGCGTTATTCTTCACCTCCGTACATTTCATTGTGTGTGAGCGTAAACAGAAACATAGTAGTTCAAATTAGCGATTGAATATACATGATTAGATACTTAAAATGGATACTTGTCGTTGGTCTTTTCGCAATGACTTCCCTTTCTGCAAAAGCATCAGGAGGCGGTCATGAAGAGGGAAAGATTGATGTAAAAAGTATCGTATTAGGTCATATGAGTGATGGCTATGATTGGCACATTACAACGTATGAAGGACATCACATCTCCATTCCGCTTCTTGTGATTGTAAAGGGTGAACATTCGGGTTGGCATGTGTTTAGCAGTAGTAAGGTAACGCATGGCGACACCTACAATGGTTTCTATATCAATGAAGTCAATGGTAAGATTTATGAAAAATTGGCAGACGGCAGTAGCGTCCGTCCGTTGGATATTTCCATTACCAAGAATGTTGTTCAACTTTGGATTGTGGTGGCATTGATGCTCACGATTTTCTTGAGTGCCGCTCGTTGGTATAAGAAGAACGGAGCAACACAGCAAGCGCCCAAGGGATTCTTCGGGGTGGTAGAAATGATGGTGATGATGGTTCACGACGACATCATCCGTCCGAGCGTAGGTGAAAAGCAGTATAAAAAGTTTGCTCCTTACTTGCTTACCTGCTTCTTCTTCATTTTTATCAGTAATCTCTTAGGATTGATTCCCATCTTCCCTGGTGGGGCGAACCTTACGGGGAACATTACCATTACGTTCTTCCTCGCATTCTGCACTTTGCTTGCGATCAACTTGTTTGGCAACAAAGAGTATTGGAAGGAAATATTCTGGCCTCCCGTTCCCGTGTTCCTCAAGTGTCCACTTCCCATTATGCCCTTGGTAGAAATGCTTGGTATCATTTCACGTCCATTCTCATTGATGGTGCGTCTCTTTGCTAACATTATGGGTGGGCATGCAGCGATACTTTCGTTCACTTGTGTAATATTCATTGCCTTCACAATTGGCATAGGTATAGGTTCCGCTTTAACTCCCGTGAGTCTTGTGCTGATGATTTTTATGAACTGCTTGGAGTGCTTGGTGGCATTCATTCAGGCGTATGTGTTCACGATGTTGTCGGCAGTATTCATCGGTATGGCACATCCTGAACCTCATCATCACTAACTCCCTTATAGTTTAAATTAACTGATTAATATTTTAATATAAATTACTAATAAATAAAATTTTACAACTATGTTATTACTCGCAGTAGGTCTTACAAAATTAGGCGCCGCTCTTGGTGCAGGTCTTGCAACTGTAGGCGCAGGTCTTGGTATTGGTAAAATCGGTTCTTCAGCAATGGAAGCAATTGCTCGTCAGCCTGAAGCATCTGGTGATATCCGTACTTCAATGATTATTGCTGCTGCTTTGGTAGAAGGTGTTGCCCTCTTCTCTGTAGTGGTTTGTGCGCTTTGTTTGTTTATCTAATTTCAGCGTATTTAAGAGTAAAGAGTTAAGACTAGTGAGTCATGCAGTTTATTGAAGCGTCAGCGCTCCAGCCTTTCCTCTTTACGCTTACATCTGAATTCCGCCTTATGGATTCTTTGAACCTCCCATCTATTCTTAGTCCTGATTTAGGACTATTGTTTTGGATGTTGATAGCTTTCCTTGTGGTGTTCGGCCTATTAGCAAAGTTCGGTTTTCCCGTTATTACTTCAATGGTCGAGGAGCGCAAGAAATTCATTGACGAGAGTCTGACGAACGCTCGTGTTACGAATGAGAAGTTAGCAACATTGAAAGCAGAGAGTGAGAAGATTTTGAAGGAAGCCCACGAGCAGCAAGCAGTGATATTGCGTGAAGCAAAAACTACCGGTGATAAGATTATTGCCGACGCACAACGTAAGGCTCACGAAGAAGGTGCAAAGATTTTGGAAGATGCTAAACTCCAAATCCAAGCAGAGCGTGAGCGTGCCCTTCAGGATATCAGAGGTGTAGTTTCGCAACTTTCTATTGCTATTTCTGAAAAGGTGATGAGACAAAATCTTGCCACTACAGAAGCACATGAAAACTACATCAATACATTGCTTGATGAAATCCAACCTTCTAAAGACTAATTGAAGCGTATGGACATTGGGATTATTTCTTCGCGTTATGCGCGCGCCCTTCTGTCTTTTGCTATTGAGAACGGGGAAGAGCAACTGGTATATGCCGAAATGCAGCAACTTTCAGATTGTTTCATAAAGTTGCCTAAGATTCAGCAGACGTTGCAAAATCCAGTAGTCTCCAACGATAACAAATTAAAGTTGCTCTTGGCTGCAGTTGCGGTTAAGAGTAAAGTATCTGCCTCCACCTCACGATTTTGTCAGTTAATCCTTGATCAAAATCGTTGCGACATCATGCAATTTGTGGCAAGTTCATACATTGCACAATATCGCAAGCATTGTGGCATTACGAAGTCACGTTTCATAGTTCCCGCATCTGTCTCTGATGCAACTTTAGCACGTATGAAGGCTATCGTTCAGCAAGCGGTTAACGGACAAGTGGAATTTGAAACAGTAGTGGATGCATCAATCGGTGGTGGTTTCATTTTAGAGTACGATACGTATCGTGTGGATGCTTCTCTAAAGACTCAGTTACAAAAAATTAGTAAGGGAATGTAGAAAAATAGTACACAAGTTATTTAGGTACAAGTAGACGAGGTTGTTACCGATGTCCATGGAATTACCAAGAATGCTTGTCTACTAAATTATTATTACTATGGATAAAATTAAACCAAATGAGGTTTCAGACATATTGCTCCAACAATTAAAGGAAGTAAACATTGATGTCCAACTTGAGGAAGTCGGTGTTGTGCTTACTGTTGGTGATGGTGTGGTACGCATTTATGGCTTGAACAACGTTACAGAAAACGAATTGATCGAATTCGAGAATGGTGTAATGGCTGTAGCGATGAACCTTGAAGAAGATAACGTCGGTGCAGTGCTTCTTGGTCCTTCAGTAGGGATTAAGGAAGGGCAGTCAGTAAAGCGTACGGGCAAAGTGGCTTCTATTGAAGTGAGCGAAGAAATGCTCGGTCGCGTCATCAATCCGCTGGGTGCCCCCCTTGATGGAGGCGTTGCGATTGGTGGTGAAAAGTTCCTTATGCCTCTTGATCGTAAGGCACCCGGTGTTATCTACCGTCAACCCGTGTGTGAAGCCATGCAGACAGGACTTAAGGCTGTCGACTCAATGATCCCCATCGGTCGTGGCCAGCGTGAGTTAATTATAGGTGACCGCCAAACGGGTAAGACGGCTATTGCTATTGACACGATTATCAATCAGCGTGGTGCCTATGAAGCAGGCAACCCAGTTTATTGCATCTATGTCGCTATCGGTCAGAAGGCTTCTACCGTGGCTAATATTGTGAACACATTGCGTTCAGCTGGTGCTTTGCCTTACACGATTATTGTGAGTGCTACCGCCGCTGATCCTGCAGCGTTGCAGTACTTTGCTCCCATGGCAGGTGCCGCTATCGGTGAGTATTTCCGCGACCAAGGTAAACATGCTCTCGTGGTGTATGACGACCTCTCAAAGCAAGCCGTTGCTTATCGTGAAGTGTCGCTCATACTCCGTCGCCCTTCAGGTCGTGAAGCATACCCTGGCGATGTCTTCTACCTCCACTCACGCCTCCTTGAACGTGCGGCAAAGATTAACAATCAGCAGGAAGTGGCTGCCCAGATGAATGATCTTCCCGAATGCCTTAAAGGTAAGGTAAAGGGTGGTGGGTCACTCACAGCATTGCCCATCATCGAAACTCAAGCGGGTGACGTTTCTGCCTACATCCCCACCAATGTAATTTCAATTACAGACGGTCAGATTTACCTTGACACGAATCTCTTCAACCAGGGCTTTCGTCCTGCTATTGACGTAGGTATCTCTGTGAGCCGTGTGGGTGGTGCGGCGCAAATTAAGTCGATGAAGAAGATTGCCGGTACGCTTAAGATTGACCAAGCGCAGTATCGCGAACTCGAAGCCTTTGCTAAGTTCTCAAGTGATATGGATGCTGTAACGGCAATGACTATCGACCGCGGACGTAAGAACAATCAGTTGCTCATTCAGAAGCAATACAGCCCCATGCCCGTTGAAGAACAGGTTGCCATTCTTTATTGTGGCACACGCGGTTTGCTTAAGAATGTCCCCCTCGATAAGGTCAACGAGTTCCAGGAACAATACCTCCAGATATTGCGCACCAACCATCAAGACACCATTCTTCGCCCCCTTGCTGAAGGAAAACTTGATGATGAAATTTCAAAGCGCATTGAGAAGGTAGCGGCAGATTTGACGGCACAATTTAGTTAAGGTTGCAGGTTTTAGGTTATAAGGCAGGGTGAGAGTACAACTGACAGAGTACAACTACCACCCGGATGGATTTAAGAACTTTAGAATCTCATAACCTTATAACCTTATAACCTCCTAATCTCCTAACCTCAACAACCTTATATTATGCCCAGTCTTAAAGAAGTAAAAAATAGAATTGCCTCTGTACAGAGTACGCGTAAGATTACGAGTGCCATGAAGATGGTGGCGAGTTCAAAGCTCCACCATGCTCAGCAGCGCATTGAGCAAATGCGCCCCTATGAGCAGCAACTTGGACGTATCTTTCGTGCCTTTGTGAGCGACGCTTCTGAGTATGTGCCCTATGTAACTCCCCGTCCCGTAAATCGAGTGGCATTACTGTTATTCACCTCCAACTCAAGTCTATGCGGAGGGTTTAATAACAATGCTATTAAGCATTTCTCGGCAAAGGTCGCTGAATTGCGTAACCAAGGAATAGAGATTGCACAGGTTTATGCCGTTGGCCGTAAGGGACTTGATGCCGTTCGTCGTATGGGATTTACCGTCGAAGATACCTATTGTGATTATCTCGATCATCCTAATTACGACGGAGCAAAGCAACTAGCAGAGCATCTTATGGCGAGTTATGATGCCAAGGAAATAGATGCGTGCTACATGATATATCATCATGCACAAAGTTCCGCACATCAAGTGTTGCGCTACGAGCAGTTCCTTCCCCTCAGCCTCCCTCAAGAAGCCGAGCGTGATAACAGCAATTACATCGTTGAACCCTCTTCAGAAGTGATCTTCTCACGCCTTCTTCCTCGTGTCATCACGCTCTCGCTCTTTGCCGCACTGCTTGATTCATTGACTTCCGAACACGCTGCTCGAGTAGTTGCCATGCAAATTGCCACCGACAATGCCGACGAACTTCTTCGTTCGCTCCAGTTGCAATACAACAAGTCGCGCCAATCAGCTATCACTGCCGAACTACTGGATATCGTCGGGGGTAGTATGCAATAGTTTCACAATCTTGCCTGTATGGTAAGATTAGCGTCCCAAGTTTTAGATGAAATAACTCCTAGAAACGTATAACGAAAGCGGAGATACCCCAAGAAATTGGGTGTATCTCCGCTTTTTTTTACATGAACAAGGGGTACTTATTTTTCTGTACCCCAAATATAAGTATTATTGTTTTTACAATGTTACTTATTGTTTTTACTATAAATGTTATTACGTTTAATCATACAGTTCTTGCTGATGTATGCGTCTTTCTGAGTATTTATGGGGTCTGTGCCGTGATATGTTTATTTTGAGCGTTTCTCTCTAATTAGTGAGTAGGTGCTCGATGAGTATTTTGAAACCTATGATGATGAGAAGGGTTCCTCCTAATAGTTCAGCATGTAGATTGAGGCGCTTCCCTAATGTTGCTCCAAATATGCTTCCGCATAATGAAAGTGTAAATGAGGTTGCTGTGATTATTGCGACGGGAGGGAGGATGTTTGTTAGGTCTGTCATACCCAAACAGGAAAACGTGATGCCGACCGCAAAGGCATCTATACTTGTCGCTATTGAAAGCGCAATAATGACGATGAGACGAGTGGGGGAGAGGGAGGGACTGTCATTGCTTGTAAGGTGCTCATAGATCATCTTTGCGCCGATTAATGTGAGTAGCGTGAATGCTAACCAATGATCCCACGATTGGGTAAATTCAACAGTCCATCTTGAAACTATCCAACCTATTAATGGCATAGCGCCTTGAAAAAGACCGAAGGATAGGGCCATGGTGAAAAATGTGTCCCACTTCAATTTGTTTAATAAGGTGCCACTAACGATGCTGACTGCAAAGCAGTCCATGGCAAGGGCTATAGCTAGGATTATTTGTTCTAGAAAGGACATGTGTGTTGTAACGTGTATGATAGATGATTGTGTTTTAATTATTAATCGGGGGAACTTGTTATTGGCAGTCGATAAAAATATTACTAGGCTTACGAATTATCTTGACCTCAAGGGTTTTACGCATTAATGCTATTGCCTAATATTAAATTGTGAACAACAAAAGTGAGGCAAGTAATCCTTATTTATTCCTCAAAAAAATGGTGAGACTAAAAGAATCTTTTGTCTCACCATCTAATCTTTGTCGGGGAGACAGGATTCGAACCTGCGACCCCTTGGTCCCAAACCAAGTGCGCTAACCGGACTGCGCTACACCCCGCTTGTGTGGTATAATTATACCATTAAATCGGATGCAAAGTTACGCTATTTTTTTTTAGCATCAAAATTTTAGTCAAACTTTATGGACTTGGCGGGCGTTATTTTGGATATAATGTGGGTGGGGATGTAGAGCGAGGTGTAGGTTATGATGAGCGTTAGAATGTTTATGAGCACAATGAGGAGGGGGTTGAAGACAACGTGGGCTTCTCGGACGTAGTAATGTTGTGGGTCAAGTTGGAGGGGGTGGAAGTAATATTGCACGAGGATGATGCTTATGGCTATGGCGTTACCCCAGAGGAGTCCCTTGCTGATGATAAGCATGGCTAGCTTCATAAACGTTTGTTTTAATTGTTTGTCGGTGGCTCCCATTGCTTTTAATATTCCTATAGTTGGGGAGTGCTCAAGCATGATTACGAGTAAACCACTGCTCAAGGTGAATGCTGCTACTCCGATCATCAAAGCAAGGATGACCCATACGTTGGTGTTGAGAACGTTTAACCACGAGAATACCTGTGGGTAACGTTCGTTTACGGTGAACACGTGTATTCGGTTGTAACCTGCGAGGGTTTGCTTAAGAGACGCACGTGTTTGGTCTATAGTATGAAATGATTGGTTTTTAATTTCGAGACTGCTGTATTGCTTGTTTTTCCATCCGTTAAGTTTGCATACAGTATATCGATCGGTGATAACGAAATGCTCATCGAAATGCTTGAGGTTTGTTTCGTAAATACCGACGATATGCATACGTCTCATTCTTATGTTTTCGTCGAAGAAATAGGCGTAGGTGTGTTGGTTTGTCTTGAGGTTGAGTGCATCGGCGATATGTTTAGATACGACTATTTCATTAGTAGCGGAGTCGTGTTGGAGCATAGGAAGTCTACCCTCAAGTAATGCTTCTTGTAGGTATGTTGTATCATAGTCTTCGTCAATGCCCTTGATGAGAATTGGTTTGAAGTGATTCCCTGTTTTGATGACGCCGATCTTTTGCGCTACTTTTTGGATGTGTGTAACGTGCTCAGTTTTCTTTATATTGTTTTCTATATACTCGGGGAAGCAAATTGGGTAGGCGTCGGGTATTTGTAGCGTACCGATGTTGAGCACCTCAAGATGAGCAGCGAACCCTGATATTTTTTTTGTTAATTCATTTCTAAATCCCCACAACACACTTGTTGACAACAACATAATGGTGAGTCCCATGGCTATACCACATGTCGCGACACGTATGGCAGGCTGAGTGGCTCCGCGTTTTGTGTTGTTATGTCCCTTGTAAAGGCGCTTGGCAATAAAAAGCATAGAAGTGAGATGAGGATTTAAGAGGTAGAAAAAGAGACTGAAATGTTACTTCCTTTATTTCTTGTAGCGGTGAAAATATTGACTTTCGGATAGCAACTTTAAGATGGTGGTTGTAGAAACAGATTGCGCGACCTTTGGTGGTGTTCTTAAAATCACTAGGACTATAACTATATATCGATAAGTAACAGCTGTGAATTAAATAGCGAAGTTGAGAGGTGATAGATACCTATCAAAGATAGTGAATTATCATCTCTCAACTTTCTGTGACTTCGTTGTTTTAATTTGTGCGTCCAGGATAAGCTTCTAATGCTTTCCCAAGTACGAGTAGAGCGCGCATGAGGTCTTCTTTTTTTAGCACGTAGGCAATTCGTACTTGGTTGATTCCAGCTCCAGGTGTGGTGTAGAACCCTGCTGCTGGTGCCATCATTACAGTTTCGCCTTCATACTGGAAGTCGGTGAGGCACCATGCACAGAATTTTTCGGCATCATCAACGGGAAGTTTTGCTACAGTATAGAAAGCACCCATAGGAATGGGGGAGTACACACCAGGAATGCGGTTTAGACCGTCAATAAGACACTTGCGGCGCTCTACGTATTCATCGTAGATTTCACGACTGTATTCAGGAGTGGCGTCGAGTGATGCTTCTGCTATCAACTGCCCGATAAGCGGGGGGCTTAAACGAGCTTGACAGAATTTCATGACAGCACTTCTCACGGATTCATTTTTAGTTATTAAAGCACCAATGCGAATACCACATTCGCTATAACGCTTAGAAACTGAGTCGATAAGCACTACGTTTTGCTCAATTCCCTCAAGGTGACAAGCTGAAATGTAAGGTGAACCCGTGTAGATAAATTCACGATAAACTTCGTCGGAGAATAGGTAAAGATCGTATTTCTTTACGAGGTCACGAATCTGGTTCATTTCGCGACGTGTGTAGAGGTATCCCGTAGGGTTGTTGGGATTGCAAATCAAAATGGCACGTGTGCGTTCGTTGATAAGTTCTTCAAATTTTTCCACTTTAGGAAGAGAAAAACCTTCTTCAATAGTAGTGGCAATCGTGCGTATCTTTGCTCCTGCAGAAATGGCAAATGCCATATAGTTGGCATAAGCTGGTTCCGGTACTATGATTTCATCGCCTGGATTCAAGCAAGATAGGAAGGCAAACAAAACTGCTTCAGAACCACCTGAAGTGATGATGATGTCGTCGGCTGAAAGATGAATATCGTACTTTTTATAGTAATGGGTGAGTTTCTCGCGATAGCGCAAGAACCCTTGACTCGGACTATATTCAAGCAATCGTCTGTCAATATTTTTCAGTACGTCGAGTCCTTCTTGAGGAGTAGGTAAGTCAGGTTGACCGATATTAAGGTGGTAAACCTTAACACCGCGACGTTTGGCTGCAGAAGCAAGTGGGGCTAATTTACGAATGGGCGATTCAGGCATTGCCACGCCACGCTCTGAAATTTTAGGCATAGTAATTAGGTGTGATATAGTCTACCCGAAATATCATAGTATATGAACAGTGGGTAACTAATATTTTCGTTCTGTTTTACATGCAAAAATAATATTTTATATACGAAATATCATACCTTAAAGGTGAAAACCATTCAAAACAATGTCAAGATAACTATTTTTATTTTACTTTTGTGGTGAAAAAGCAGGAAATATACATACTGAATACCTACCTAACTATAAGTTGTTTTCTACTCCTTATACTATTACTATGAAAAATATCCGTGAAAATATGCGCTATCTCGAATTATTGGCGAAGGATTTTCCGAATGTCTCCGCGGTAACTTCAGAGATTATCAATCTCGAAGCAATTTTGCATCTGCCAAAGTCAACAGAGCATTTTATGGCAGATATTCATGGTGAGTACGAAGCCTTCCAACACGTACTGCGTAATGCTTCAGGTAACATCAAGCGTAAGGTTTACGAAATTTTTCACGACCAATTAAATGAGGGTGAACTACGCGAATTGTGTACGCTTATCTATTATCCAGAACAGAAATTGGAATTGTTACGTCGTTCGGGGCGTAATATGTCGGATTTTTATCAAAGCACACTTCATCGCCTGATTGCCGTGTGTCGCAACGTGTCTTCCAAATATACACGCTCAAAAGTGCGTAAGAGTTTGCCACGAGAGTTTGCATACATTATCGAAGAATTGTTGCATGAGTCGTCGGACCGTCATAATAAACAAGCTTATTACAATATCATTATTCAAACGATCATCGGCACCAAGCGTGCAGATGCTTTCGTAATACAGTTGTGCTATCTTATTCAACGTCTTGCTGTTGATCAACTTCATATTCTTGGTGATATTTTTGACCGCGGTCCAGGAGCACACCTCATCATGGATTTGCTTTCCAATTACCATAATTTGGATATTGAGTGGGGAAATCATGACATCCTTTGGATGGGAGCAGCAGCGGGAAATCCTGCTTGTGTGGCTTCCGTAATTCGCCTTTCCTTACGATATGCCAATACGAAGACTTTGGAGGAAGGTTATGGTATCAATATGGTACCGCTTGCAACATTTGCAATGGAGACGTATGCGGATGATCCTTGCGAACTTTTTAAACCCTTTATTGAATTTACAGGTGAAGGTTCGCCTCGTGAGAAGACACAACGACTTATCGCTCAAATGCATAAGGCCATAGCAGTGATTCAATTCAAGTTGGAAGGTCAACTTTATCAATCACGTCCAGATTGGAAAATGGCACATAGAAGTCTTCTACAGCAAGTTGACTTCGTTCGTGGCACAATAATGTATGAGGGGGATGAACATACCATGTTGGATACTAATTTCCCAACTATTGATCCGACAGACCCGTTGCGCTTAAGTGAGGAAGAACAAGAAATTATCAATAGTCTTGTTCGTTCTTTCTGTGTGAGCGAACGGCTTCAGCGCCACATGCAGTGTCTGTTAACTCATGGAGGCATGTTCACTGTTTGTAATTCCAATTTACTTTTCCACGCATCGCTCCCGCTTAATAACGATGGTAGTCTTCGTGAAGTAGAAGTGATGGGAGTGAAGTGTAAGGGTAAAGAACTTATGTTGCGCATAGAACAACTTGTTCGTCTTGCGTATGAAGATGGTGCAGAAGAAGATGAAAAGAAGTATGCTCAAGATTACTTCTGGTATCTATGGTGTGGTCCAAATAGTCCACTCTTCGATAAGTCGAAAATGACGACTTTTGAACGATACTTTATCGCTGATAAATCCGTGCATACCGAAGAAAAAGGCGCATATTATAAGTTGCGTAATGAAGCTTCTGTTTGCGATCGTTTGTTGGATGAATTTGAAGTAGTTGGAAAGTACCGTCATATTATCAATGGACACGTTCCTGTAAAGGTTGCGAAAGGGGAAAATCCCATAAAGGCAGATGGTCGGTTGATGGTCATTGATGGCGGTTTTGCCCGTGCTTATCATTCAAAAACAGGTATTGCAGGATACACGCTCGTTTATCACAGTCGTGGTTTCCAACTCGTTCAACATGCTCCGTTCAATTCTACTGAAGAAGCTGTGATTAACGGAACAGACATTCAGTCAACTACTGCCATTGTCGAAATTTCAGACCGTCGTGTTATGGTGGCTGATACTGACATAGGTAGAAATCTACGTGAACAAGTCGCTGATCTCGAACGCCTTTTGCGTGCTTATCGAAAGGGACTGATTAAAGAAAATTAAATTTATAAGGCGCTTTTCTTTAGGTTTTAAGGTGAAGCAAAACTTAAAGGTTAAAAAGACCTTTTCTCCTTAAAACTTCAAAACCTCCCAACCTCACATTTATGAAATCTCTTAAAGAACTTTATCGTATCGGTTATGGACCATCGTCGTCTCACACTATGGGACCTCGAGCTGCCGCCGAACAATACCTTTCACGTCATCCAGAAGCAAATCGTTTTAGGGTGACACTTTATGGTAGTCTTGCCGCTACGGGACGTGGTCACCTCACCGATTGGGCCATACTCGATGTAATCGGGAAGGAGCGTTGTGAAATCAAGTGGTGCGCAGAAATTGTGTTGCCCTATCATCCAAATGGCATGCTTTTTCAAGCTATAGATGAAGCTGGTAATACTTACGATGAATGGACCGTGTATAGTGTTGGTGGGGGTGCTTTGGCTGAAGAGGGACATAGTTCTATTCAAACTCCCGACGTCTACGAACTCAATCATCTTAATGATATCATTAAGTGGTGTGACGAACGCGGTTACTCGTATTGGCAGTTTGTGGAGCAATTTGAAGAATCCGACATTTGGGATTATCTTGAAGAGGTTTGGAAAGTTATGTGTCAAGCCGTTGAGAGGGGATTGGAAACGGAAGGTGTGCTTCCCGGTGGTCTCAACCTTCGCCGTAAAGCACCTCATTATTACATAAAGGCACAGGGGTATAGCGCTAATTTACAGACAAGAGGTTTGGTTTTTGCTTATGCCCTTGCTGTTACAGAAGAAAATGCCTCTGGCGGTCGTATTGTTACCGCTCCTACATGTGGATCGTGTGGTGTAGTTCCTGCAGTGCTTTATCATATTCAGCAAAGTCGTAAATTCTCTACAAAGCGCATCCTTCATGCATTGGCTACGGCAGGCTTAGTGGGCAACATCGCTAAAACCTTGGCTTCAATTTCAGGAGCCGAAGCAGGATGTCAGGCAGAAGTCGGCGTAGCATGCGCTATGGCTGCAGCTGCGGCAAATTATATCTTTGGAGGTAGTCTTCAAACTACAGAATATGCAGCAGAGATGGGATTAGAACACCACTTTGGAATGACCTGCGACCCAATTTGTGGCCTTGTGCAGATTCCCTGTATAGAACGTAATGCTCATGCTGCAGCGCGCGCACTCGATGCAAATATTTACGCTACTTATGCAGAAGGACAACATCGTATTAGTTACGATAAGGCGGTTCAGGTTATGAAAAAAACAGGGCATGATCTCCCTTCACTTTATCGCGAAACTTCTGAAGGAGGACTTGCTGTTGAATATCATAGATAAAGAGATTTATATAAAGTTTGAGGATGCTATAACATAACGAAACTAAACTGTGGAACAAAAAATCTATACCTATGAAGAGGCATACAATGCTTCTCTAAATTATTTTGGTGGTGATGAACTCGCCGCTCGTGTTTGGGTGAATAAGTATGCCATGAAGGATAGTCATGGTAATATCTATGAACAGTCGCCCGTAGATATGCATTGGCGTTTAGCTAATGAGATTGCCCGTATTGAGCAAAAATATCCTAATCCTATTTCAGCACAAGAAGTCTATGACCTTCTTGCACATTTTCGCTACATCATCCCCGCGGGTAGTCCCATGACGGGAATTGGTAATCCCTACCAAGTGGCTTCACTCTCCAATTGCTTTGTGATTGGTGTGGAAGGTGATGCCGATTCTTACGGTGCTATTATGAAGGAGGATGAAGAGCAGGTGCAGCTCATGAAGCGCCGTGGTGGAGTAGGGCACGACCTTTCAAAACTCCGCCCCAAGGGTTCTCCCGTACGCAATTCAGCATTAACATCTACAGGTATTGTGCCCTTTATGGAGCGCTTCAGCAACTCTACGCGTGAAGTGGCACAAGATGGTCGTCGAGGTGCATTGATGCTTTCCGTAAGCATTAAGCACCCCGAGGCAGAAGCATTTATTGATGCGAAAATGACACAGGGTAAAGTGACTGGAGCAAATGTGAGTGTGCGTATTGATGATGCCTTTATGAATGCTGCAATCCATCAACAACCCTATGTGCAGCAATACCCCATTGATGCAGAAGCACCGCAATTTAGCAAACGCATAGATGCTTCAGCATTATGGCGCAAAATTGTGCATAATGCGTGGCGCAGTGCAGAACCAGGGGTCCTTTTCTGGGATACGATAATCCGCGAAAGTATTCCCGACTGTTATGCAGACCTTAGCTTCCGTACTATCTCTACCAATCCTTGTGGGGAAATACCTCTTTGCCCCTATGATAGTTGCCGACTCTTGGCAATTAACCTCTATGGTTATGTGGAAAATCCCTTTACTGCTGAAGCTTCATTTAACTTTGACCTCTTCCGCAAGCATGTGCGCATGGCACAGCGCTAGATGGATGACATCATCGACCTCGAATTGGAAATGATTGAGAAGTTTTTGAAGAAGGTTGAGAGCGATCCCCAGGTGGAAGAGGTCAAGTATACAGAAATTCAACTCTGGAAGAAGATTTATCAAAAGGCGATTGAGGGCCGTCGCACGGGAGTGGGTATCACTGCCGAAGGTGACATGATTGCAGCGCTTGGTTTGCGTTATGGAACGCAGGAGGCTACCGATTTTGCGGTTAATGTGCAGCGCACGTTGGCGGTGGCAGCCTATGGTTCATCGGTAGAAATGGCGCGCGAACGTGGGGCGTTCCAAATATTTGACGCAGCTCGTGAGGTGAATAATCCTTTCATTTTGCGCTTGAAGGATGCTGATGCCAACCTTTATGAAGACATGGTTAAGTATGGCAGAAGAAATATTGCTTGTTTGACGATTGCACCTACAGGAACAACCAGTTTGATGACGCAGACAACAAGTGGTATCGAACCCGTATTCCTCCCCGTATACAAGCGTCGTCGTAAGGTCAATCCTAACGACCCAGAAGTGCGTGTTGACTTTGTGGATGAAACGGGTGACTCGTTTGAAGAATACATCGTTTACCACCCCAAGTTTGTGACTTGGATGAAGGTCAACGGATTTGATACTACAAAGAATTATTCTCAAGAAGAAATTGAAGATTTGGTTTCAAAATCACCATATTACAAGGCTACGGCAAACGATGTCGATTGGTTGATGAAGGTAAAGATGCAGGGTGCAATTCAGAAGTGGGTTGACCATAGCATCTCAGTGACAGTAAACCTTCCTGCCGATGTGGATGAAGAGTTGGTAAATAAACTCTATATTGAGGCGTGGAAGAGCGGTTGCAAGGGTTGTACTATTTATCGTGACGGCAGCAGAAGCGGTGTGCTTGTGAGTGCTGAAAAGAAGGAGAAAAAGGAAGAAACTCCCGTGTGCCAGCCGCCGCAGGTTACAGAGATTCGTCCTGTTGAATTGGAGTGTGACGTGGTGCGTTTCCAAAATAAGAAGGAAAAGTGGGTGGCATTCGTTGGACTTCTCGACGGTCATCCCTACGAAATCTTTACGGGTTTGATGGACGACGAAGAGGGTATCGTGCTTCCCAAGCATGTGACTTCTGGGGTTATTATCAAAAACCAAAATCCCGACGGTACGAAGCGCTACGACTTCCAGTTTAAGAATAAGCGTGGGTATAAAACGACGGTAGAAGGACTCTCTGAAAAATTCGATAAGGAGTATTGGAATTACGCAAAGTTGATTTCAGGTGTACTTCGTTACCGCATGCCTTTAACTAATGTCATTAAACTCGTCGGTCAGTTGCAACTCGACTCTGAAAGTATCAATACTTGGAAGAATGGTGTGACGCGTGCGTTGAAGAAATACATTTCCGACGGCACTGAAGCGACAGGTCAGAAATGTCCTAACTGTGGATGCGAAACGCTTGTATATCAGGAAGGTTGCTTGATATGTAAGAGTTGTGGAAGCAGTAGATGTGGATAGAATATAAAATCAGAAATGAGAATCTCTCTCTCAAACCTTGACTTCTATGCCTTCCACGGTGTGCTTGAACAAGAGCGCATCGTGGGAGGTTCTTATCTTGCAGATGTAGCGCTTGATGTGAACGTAACTACCGAGTCTTATAACCACGATGAACTTTCGGGGACAGTAAATTACGCTGCCGTTTATGATGTAGTAAAAGCAGAGATGCAAGTGCCCTCGAAGTTGTTAGAGCATGTAGTTATGCGCATTGCCCGACGATTGCTGGACGAGTTTCCTTTAGTGGAGCAGGTAGAAATCTGCCTTACAAAGGTTAATCCGCCTATGGGAGCGTCTTGTAAAGGTGCTTCTGTAAAACTTTGCTTGAGCAGGTTAGACGAATGTTTTAAGAATAGGGGATAACCGCTTCCAAAATTGAAGTTGATTTATTGCTTTCGCTAACAAATATTTACTATCTTTGCGCTCGCAATAACAAAACGAAACTAAACCATGAGTTATCTAATTAAGCCAACAGCATATTCTCCCGTACTTAATAAATATGAAACCGAGCAGGGTATTAAGGTCATCAAAGATTTCTTTCAAGACAACCTTGCTACGGGACTTTGTCTCCGTCGTGTGACGGGACCGCTCTTTGTGCTTCGTGGTTTGGGTATCAATGACGACCTAAGTGGTAAGGAGCGCCCTGTGACTTTTCCCATTAAGGATCTTCAAGATGCGCACGCTGAAGTGGTGCATTCGTTGGCTAAGTGGAAACGTTTGACGCTTGCCGATTATGAAGTGCAACCGGGTTATGGTATTTATACAGACATGAATGCCATTCGTGCGGATGAAGAACTCGGTAATTTGCACTCGCTTTATGTGGACCAGTGGGACTGGGAACGTGTGATTCTTCCCGAACAGCGCACGGTGGAATATTTGAAGCGCACGGTGAAATGTATTTATGCTGCTTTGAAGCGCACGGAGTTTCTCGTGTGTGAGCGCTTCCCGCAATTAACTCCCTCATTGCCTGAAGATGTGCAGTTCATTCATGCCGAAGAACTTCTTCAGCGCTACCCCGATAAGTCGGCAAAGGAGCGCGAGGACTTAATCACTCGTGAATGGGGGGCGGTATTTATCATCGGCATTGGTTGTAAACTCTCGAATGGCGAACCCCACGATATGCGTGCGCCGGACTATGATGATTACTCCACGGTGTCGGCAGATAGTGCGTTACCTGGATTGAATGGTGACCTCTTGGTGTGGAACGATGTGCTTGATCGTGCCGTGGAACTCTCTTCTATGGGTATCCGCGTGGACAAAGAAGCGCTACTTCGCCAGCTCAAAGAAAGCGGAAAAGAGGAGCGTTTGGAACTTTACTTCCACCGCCGCCTCGTAGAAGGCTCTCTTCCGCTCTGTATCGGCGGAGGTATCGGACAGTCACGCCTCTGCATGCTCTACCTTCGTAAGGCGCACATCGGTGAAATACAGGCAAGCATTTGGCCCGATGAGATGCGTAAGGAATGTGCTGCGCTGAATATTCCTCTGATTTAAAAACGGTTGTATATTTCGCTTGAAGCAGGTCTTATGCTTCGAGGATTTATACGAATACTATGGTGAAGACATTGTATATATCATTGCTTTTGGGGTTATTGAGCTTGTTGCTTAATAACCCTGCTTGGTGTGACGCCACATCGAGTAATGAGCAAGCGGTATGCGTACAATGTCTTACCCAGCAAACTTGTGAACAACAGGATTATTACGATTACTCAAACATATCAAAAGGAAGTGATGTTTGTGGCGTACAAGTTGTTCAGAATGTAACTGTTCCGCAAACTGCTTGCGAGCGAACGGTGCGCACTTACTCTGCTCGTTCCATACCTTCGTTTGCCACATCATTGGGGCGAAGAGTAAGAAACTTAACTTCCTTTTCTAAACATTGTTCTTGGCGCATATTTTCGGCGTCAGCTCCCTACTATTGCACGACGGCAAAACTCTTCTACGTCTATGCTTTGAGGGAGATTATCCGTTAGGTATTCATAATTTTTAGATGCAACGAATAAGGTGCAAACAAGTGAGTGAAATAATACATTTCGCTTATTGGTTTGTGCCTGAATACTTGTTTATTACATTCATTAAGGAGGGATACATACCAGGAGTATGAGAGCATCCCTCCACAATATCTATTGTCTAAAATTATGAATACTATAAAAGAATTTACACACCCCGATTTGGGAATCCGTCTTGATGTTAAGAATATTGTTTTATCTACGTTCTTGTTGGCGTTAGGCTTAGGGCTCTTGTATTATGCACTGAATTTTGAGTTTCAAGGAGAAAACTCTGCGGCAACGTTGTTGGGATTAGGCGTTGGGTCAATCATAGCTGCCGTCGTATGTTATTTTGTCGGGGGTAAGTCGTTGTATTTTTTGCCTACTATGTCAAAGGTGGCATTTAAGTCGTGGCATTTTGACGCTGACCAACTCGCGAACTTGAAACAAATTGTTGTTGCTGGAAAGTTTGACGCCGGCATGCCTTCGCCCAAGGAAATAGGTAATGTACGTATGGACGCACTCTTGGCAGAGGACAATACTTTCGGAGCAATCCAATTATATAAGTACGTAGATTTGATGTATGAACCTCAAATGGAAGTATGCGTGTTGAATGTTTCAGAAGTTGAGGCCTTAACACAAATTCTCAAGAAATAAGCGCAGCGTAGGTAAGGGGTAAGTATACCTTATAACTATAAGTCCGTTTTGCGTAAAACAAACTACGAGTTTATTGAAGACGATAATCTTCTAGCAGTCTCTGCGTGTATTTGTGTATGCCCAAAATGTAACAATTTTTTCGCATTAAATACTCCTGATTGTCAGCGGGTTAGATGTGCCTAAAATTATTAGTAACATATTTTAAATTACATTACTAATAATTTTTTTTAGGTTACTAATAATTTTTACTACAATAGGTTTAGTTTTTTGCGCAACGGATTTAGGGATTCTACAACTAATATTTGAACTTACTATGTACACCACTTTTATTATAGGTATCTTCATCGTGGGATACTTGTGTATTGTGCTCGAGCACAATTTGAAAATCAATAAAGCGCCCATAGCCTTGTTTATGTGTGTGGCTTCATGGACCTGTTATTTCCTTGGAATGGATTATTTTATAACGGGAACCGCCAATCCATCGGAAGTCGCGCATTCAAGTTTGTTGCATCATTTGAGCGAAGCGTGCGAAATCTTGTTTTTCTTGATGGCCGCAATGACCATTGTAGAAATTATAGATGCCAACGGAGGCTTTAACTTTGTTCGTAATGCACTCATCACTTCAAGCAAGCGCAAGTTGCTCTGGCGAGTAGCGTTTATCACTTTCTTCCTTTCTGCTTTGTTGGACAATCTCACTACGAGCATTGTGATGGTCATGGTGTTGCGCAAACTTGTGACGGACGCCAAAGAGCGCATGATTTACGCATCTTTGATTATCCTTGCGGCAAATGCTGGGGGAGCTTTCTCACCCATTGGAGATGTCACGACAATTATGCTTTGGATACGCAACTTGGTATCTACGGAAGGCATTATCCTCAGCCTGTTTATCCCCAGCATTGTCAGCATTATTGTGCCCACGTTCCTCCTGCAGTATTCGTTGAAGGGTGAACTCCCAGTTACGTCTGTAGCACTTGAGCAGCAATCAGAAGATGGGTTTAGCGCGAAGGAGCGTAAGACGGTATTCATTATCGGTTTGAGCGGACTTGTCTTTGTGCCTGTTTTCAAAATGCTTACGGGATTGCCCCCTTACATGGGCGCACTCCTGGCGCTTTCCGTATTATGGATGACTACAGAATTGTTTTTCCGCAAGTCGCACAATAAGCACACCTCTTCTAAGCAACGCGTGACAAGCATACTCTCGCGCATTGATATGCCCACTATCTTGTTCTTCTTAGGTATCCTTATGACGGTAGCTACGCTTCAAGAAATAGGGGCGTTGTCAAGTTTCGGTGCGTGGTTGAATGAAGTTGCGGCTGGCAATCAGTATCTCATCACGGGTATTATTGGTGTTGCGTCAAGCATTGTGGACAACGTGCCTCTTGTGGCGGGTTGTATGGGAATGTACGACCCCAGTATGGGCGGCGACTTTGCTTGCGACGGCATTTTCTGGCAACTCCTTGCTTATTGCGCAGGCATTGGTGGGTCGATGCTGATTATCGGTAGTGCGGCAGGCGTAGTTGTGATGGGCCTTGAGAAGATTAGTTTCGGTTGGTACTTACGTACGATTACCGGCATTTCTTTCTTGGGTTATCTCGCAGGACTGCTGGTGTATTACATTCAAACCTTGATTATCCCCTAATATAAAAAGGTGTAGATTGACAATCCCTTGAAGCAAGTTCCAAATGCTTCAAGGGATTTTTTTAGAAATATATGCCAGAATGTTATTCCTCTTTGCTTAAAAAATGCTAACTTTGCCCAACAGAGATAACATAATTAACCTATAAATACTTTACTCCAATGAATGAAATTGTTTCTCAGTTTGCGATTCAGGGCAATGTAGTAGAAGTTGCTCCCCTCGGTAATGGTCTTATCAACACTACTTATCGTGTGAAGACTGAAGAAGGTCAGCCCGATTACGTGCTTCAGAATGTGAACAACGCTATCTTCCCCGACGTTGAAATGTTGATGGATAACATCGTGGCTGTTACTTCTCACATCCGTGCAAAGCTCGAAGCTGCTGGTACAGAAGATATCGACCGTAAGGTGCTCAACTTCATCCCCACAAAGGATGGTAAGTATTTCTACTTTGACGGTGCAAAGTATTGGCGTGTAATGGCATTCATCCCCGACACAAAGTCAATGACTGCCGTAACTCCCGAAACTTCTTACATCGTAGGTGAAACATTCGGTAACTTCCAGGCAATGCTCGCTGACATTCCCGCACAGCTCGGCGAAACCATCAAGGACTTCCACAATATGGAGTTCCGCCTCAAGCAGCTCCGCGAAGCTGTTGCTGAAAATAAGGCTGGTCGTTTGGCTGAAGTTCAGTGGCTCGTTGACGAACTCGAAAAGCGTGCTGAAGAAATGTGTAAGGGCGAACAGCTCCACCGTGAAGGTAAGCTCCCCAAGCGCATTTGTCACTGCGATACAAAGGTGGATAACATCCTCTTTGACCAGGAAGGCAATGTGCTTTGCGTTATCGACCTCGATACTGTAATGCCTAACTTTATCTTCTCTGACTTCGGTGACTACCTCCGTTCTGCAGCTAACACAGGTAAGGAAGACGATAAGGACCTTGATAATGTAAACTTCAATATGGAAATCTTCAAGTCGTTTGCTAAGGGTTACCTCAAGTCTGCGGCTTCATTCATCACTCCTCTTGAAGTTGAAAACTTGCCTTACGCAGCAGCGCTCTTCCCCTACATGCAGACTGTACGCTTCCTCGCTGACTACATCAACGGCGATACTTACTACAAGACACAGTATGCTGATCACAACCTCGTTCGCTCAAAGGCGCAGTTCAAGCTCCTTCAGAGCGTAGAAGCACATCAGGCAGAAATGCAGGCGTTCATTAAGGAACTCATCTAATTGCCCTGCAATTATAAATTAAACTCGTGCCCTTACTTAGACTAAGTGATGGCACGAGTTTTTTATTAGGTGACTAATTGAATCTTACCTGCATCTGGCACATGATGGCATTGTTGGCTGTGTGTTGAAATACACCATCTTTTATAGCAGCGCTTTTATAGACATATTGCACCTGAAAGCGACACTTCTTGTAGAACCAGTATTGTACTCCTGCCACCACTTTATGTTGGTGCATACCCAGTTGTGTGTTGAAATTAAAGAAATCGTATGAGACCACAACGTCAAACTTGTCTGCTTGAATGGGGATGCAAGCTGTAAGGTAAGCTCCACGACTGGTGACACGCCCATCTTTGCCCTCTAAATACTCGCCATGCACATTCAAAGGTTTGGACTTGTAGGCAAAACCTACCGACCAACGATTGCGTTTGTAATTTTCTCCAACTTTAATTTCTGGGTTGTAAAGTGAGGTAGCAACAGCGTGTCCTCTGCCAAGTTGTCCGGTAGTGATGAAATTAAGTCCTTCAATGGGGCGCCACTCTAATCTTCCAATAAAGTCCTTCTCCGTATTGCCGTCTTTACAATTTATCCCCTGTCCGTTCATGATGTCAAGTTCGTAGCGAAATTTCCCGTTGTTGGTCTCTCCGTAGAGCGCAACGCCAAGGTCACGACCGTATTGCACCCCAAGAAGAGGGTCACTTCCACATCCTGTGAGATAAGTTACCCCTTCTGAATAGACATCGATTGTTTCTAGCTCAGTGGGAGAAAGCACGTTCTCATACGTAAGACCGTGCTTAAATTGCCCCAACCTCACGGTTAAAGCTTTGTTGTTGGTAAGGCGGTAGTCCGTATAATATTCTTGCACTACGCTCGAAAAGTCATGCATGAACAGAAACGACCACCTGTCGTTGATTTCAGCATCAGCCCATACTAACGAACGCTTCAATTCAAACGTGTTATAGTCACTTCCATTATGATGAGAATAAGTAAATCCTCCTTGCGCGTAGCCGTGAATATTGATGCGTGAAATCAGATCTTCTGTAAATTCCTTATTCTGGGAAACTGCAGGAATAGTGGTTTGAAGGGTTAAAAACGTAGCGAACGATAATGCTAATGTATTTTTGTTTGAGTATCTCATTGATAGTCATCTTGAGTTTATAGTACAAAATTAATAAATAGTCATTGTACCCATACTTAATAACAGCGAAAAAATCCAACACATATATTAGTGATATAGAATATCAATTGCGTTAGTTTATGTTGAATGTTGGGTTAATGTTGTGAAACAAAATAATCTTGACAGAAAAGAAAAACGCCCCTTAGAAAAATGGCAATAATATAGTTGTAATCCCAATAACTTACCCTAGCAGTGAACTATCTCCAAAAGTTGGGCAGTCCATATTGAGGAGACGGAAATCCCTAACTTAGTGGGAATATTTTAGCTCAAGAGGAGCAAAGTTTTAACGACGATAGACTTAGGGTTGCCCCATGTTCGGGGACGGTTCACGCTAATGATGCTGAAGGTGTCAGTGCTTTGTTTATTTGTAACCACTAATGACCATGAATATAATATTGGACAAGCAACCGAAGATCGAGCAATTTAATATCCATTTGGATTTAATCACTCTGAAAGGTAGGTTTGCCATTGCTATTATATTGGCGAAAATAGCGAAAAATTGTGACAGTTCAAACCTTCATTTTTCGTCATTTTTTTGCCAAAACTTTAACATAAATTAACGTTCTACATACTCGCTGTCTTGATAATGTCAATTTTCGGTTCAACAATGAGTAACATTAAAAACCGGTTGTTTAACCTCAAAAAAACAGTGTTACTTACTTTTTGAACACAAAAATGGGATTTTTGAGACAAAAAAAGTGGAGATAACCCTGATTTCATGAGCTATCTCCACTTCCGTAGCGCAAAGATACAAAATTTGGGGACTAAATGCAAATCTGTTAACACTTGTTAACATCAATATTATTTCGCATTTTTTGTCATTTTTCGCATAGGGAAAAGGCAAGAATATTGCATTCAGTTTCATTAACGTGAAGCGAATCCCAATATGGGTAAACTGCTATATGATTACCCCCACAAAAAAATGAACTGTCCAACTTTTGGGGGACAGTTCAAAATTCAGGGGGATATTTGTTTAAAAGTACTTGTTGATTTGTCTATTTAGAATCTGTGCCTTATCCTGCACATTCTTCTTTTTCTACCAACTGGGGAAGGAGAATTTCTGTGCCGATATATACGTTGTTGGGATCGGGGAATTGGTTGTAAAGGATGATGTATTTTACATAGTCCTTATGACCATAGACACTTCTTGCAAGTTTGAATAAAGTATCACCTGAGCGCATCGTGTGCTTACGGAAGGTACCGATGATAAGGAAACTTCCAACTTTAACTTGTGGTTGTCCTTGCGCAAGTTTTTCAGCTGTAGTCTTGTCTATACCTCGAATGACAGACAAGGTGTCCGCACCTGCCGGAAGTAAGTTAATGGGGGAACTTGTTGTTAATGTGTCGGTAGCAGTAGCAAGTGTGTCCGTTGTAATTTGAAGTGTGTCCGTAGAAACGCTAGCAACGTTAACTTCAGTAACTTCTTCGTTGTGGAAATCTGCGTCTAAAGGAATGATGCGATGATACCCTGCAAGGTACGCGATTATTAAGGAAATAATCCAAAGTAATCCCCACATGAGCGTGCGGGATTTTCCAGATTTATTGTTGTTATCAGTATAGTTCATTTCGTTTTCTGTTGAGTCGATGGGGGTTGAAGATATGGGGAGTTGTTGTTTGCATCCTGTAGTAGGAACGGTTTCCTCCAAAGGTTGTTGGGGTATGGTAACTGTATCTTCTACAGGCAGTTGTGTCATGGTATTATTAGGTGTAATCTCTGTCACTTCGGTTGCTTCAAGTGTTTCCTTTTGTGACTGGTGAGATTCGCTTTTGACATCTTCAATAAGTGACTCTTCAATGGACTCTACTTCTTTTTCTTCAAGGTGTATGTGAGTTTCTTCAACATTGTTCTCTTCTGAGGTTTGTACAATGTTCGGGGAAACTGGTGTTTCTGTATTACTCTCAAGAGTAACAGAAGATGTTGTTGTCGCAACAGATTCACTAATCGCTTCAACAACCTCGGTTGCCTCGGTTGCTTCTTCGAGTTCTTCTGTAGGTGCTTCGCTTATGGCATCTAATTCTTCTTGAGTGGTAGAATCGGGAATTAGGATTGTTTCAAAGTGACTGAATGGCCTATTTATTAGGTCTTTAAATGCGGTATCGGGGAGAAAAGATACCTTTGTGTGCCCACTTATTTGGAAACGCTCGCCCGTGTTGATGTTTACACTTTCACGCTCGCTAACATTGACCAATTTGAAAGTGCCAAACCCTTTAATTTTAACGAAACTATCTGTGCGTAATCCTTCCTCGACAACCTCAAAGAATGCACGCATAAAGGCCTCACTTTTCTTCTTAGTGATGCCTTCGTTGCGAGCTATTATTTCAACAAGTTCAGCGGGGAGTATTTTCCTGCTCATGGTTGTTGTAGTTTGTCTTTGAGCACATTGCTCATTTTGAATGAGATTGCAAGTTTGGGGGGGACGAGATGGCGCTGCTTCGTGGTGGGGTTGACCATAATGCGCTCCATCTTCTTTTTTACTTCAAAGTTTCCAAAACCTTGAACGCTGAAAGAGTCTCCCTCGTTAAGGTTGTCCGCAATAGTGAGGGCGAGCGTGCTTGCCATTGTTTGAGCTTCCTTAGGTGTAAGTTCTGCTCGAGCGGCAACCTCGGCGAAAAATTCTTTGCTGTTCATGATGTTACTGCTAATAGCAATTTTGAGGTTGGATGTGCTGAAAAGTAATTCCGACTTATTTTAGAACAATCGGCACTTAATTAAAACTATTAGTGACTTAGTTTTGACCAAATGGGAGATAGTTTTATCAGCATCATAGAAGGGCGATTCTTTATTGGATGAGAGTGCCATAGAGGTCGTATTCCTCGGCTGCGGTAATATTTACGTTGTAGAAGTTTCCGACTTGAAGTTGACCTTCGTTTTTATGGATGAGTACTTCGCAATCAACTTCGGGCGAGTCGTACTCGGTGCGCCCAATGAAATAGTCTCCCTCGCGGCGATCAACGATTACCTTCAAATTTTTGCCTATTTTTTCAGCACAGAGTTCGGCAGAAATACCTTCTTGAAGTAGCATGAGTCGGTCAAGGCGCTCTTGTTTTACCTCTTCGGGTACATCGTCTTCGTAGTTGTTAGCGGCGAATGTGCCCTCTTCTTCGCAATAGGCAAAGGCTCCCATACGGTCAAAGCGCGCTTGGCGTGTGAATTCCATGAGTTCGTTAAAGTCTTCTTCTGTCTCTCCAGGGAATCCCACCATAAGCGTGGTGCGGATGCAGATGCCTGGTACTTCTCTGCGAAGGGCAGTTATGAGATCAAGCGTTTCTTGCTTTGTTGTATTGCGGTGCATGCGGGTAAGCATGTTGTCGGAGATGTGTTGCAAGGCAATATCAATGTACTTACACACATTTGCATTTTCGCGCATCACACGGAGCAAATCCATGGGGAAGTGGGTGGGGTAGCCGTAATGTAGGCGAATCCATTCTACTCCAGGGATTTTTGCCATTCGCTCAATGAGCTCGGGAAGCATCTGCTTCTTGTAAAGATCTACACCATAGAAGGTCAGTTCCTGAGCAATGATGTTAAACTCTTTAACACCTTTGCTCACCAGGTGTGTTACCTCATCCAAAATTTCCGCCATCGGTCGGCTGACGTGTGCACCCGTAATGATGGGGATGGCGCAGTAGGCGCATTTGCGGTTGCAACCTTCGCTAATCTTTATGTAGGCATGATGGGGTGGGGTGGTGAGTACGCGGTGATTGCGTAACTCAGGATTGTAGGTTTCTCCCAAATCGTGAAGTAACTCAGTCCAGTTGAATTTTCCGTAGAACTTATCTACTTGCGGAATTTCTTGCCCCAGTTCTTCCAAGTAGCGTTCACTTAAACAGCCCATTACATAGACACGATTGAGTTCGCCTTCTTCCTTCAAATTGCAGAGTTCCAAAATCATGTTGATGGACTCTTCCTTTGCGTCGCCAATAAATCCGCAAGTGTTGACTACGGCAATATCTCCGTGTATGACGTCAGGATTATGGTATAAGGTGTACCCAATGGCTTCAAATTGTTTCATAAGGTGCTCGGAATCTACAAGATTCTTTGAGCATCCCATTGTAATAATATCTATGGTGGGCATTTGTGATTGCTAACTGTATAATTTATGTTAAAGAGTACTACCCTCAAAGAGTGACTCTACAAATTCAGTTCTGTTGAAGGACTGAAGATCAGTCATCTTCTCTCCAAGTCCAATGTACTTTACGGGAACCTTGAGCTGGTGGGAGATACCAATGACTACGCCTCCCTTTGCGGTGCCATCCAGTTTGGTGATGGCGAGTGAAGTGATGTCTGTCGCTTTAGTGAATTGCTTGGCTTGTTCGTAGGCGTTTTGACCTGTAGAACCATCCAATACCAAGAGAACTTCATCAGGTGCGTAATCTACGACCTTCTTCATGACGTTCTTAATCTTGGTAAGTTCGTTCATAAGACCAACCTTATTGTGCAGACGACCTGCTGTATCAATAATTACCACATCCGCATCATTCGCTACGGCAGACTTGATGGTGTCAAAGGCAACACTTGCGGGGTCGCTACCCATTTGTTGTTTAATGACGGGTACTCCAACACGTTCACCCCAAATGACTAACTGCTCTACGGCAGCTGCGCGGAAGGTGTCAGCCGCTCCAAGATATACCTTTTTGCCGGCTTGTTTGAACTGGTAGGCGAGTTTGCCGATTGTGGTGGTTTTGCCCACACCATTCACACCAACCACCATGATGACATAGGGTTTGTGGTCTGTGGGGAGGTCAAAGTCGGTGCCGTCTTCGTTTCCGCTTTTTACAAGCAATTCAGCAATTTCCTCTTTAAGAATATTATGTAATTCTTTAGTGCTTACATATTTGTCCCTTGCAACGCGTTCTTCAATTCGCTTGATAATTTCCAAAGTGGTTTCTACGCCAACATCTGAAGTGGCGAGCACTTCTTCGAGGTTATCGAGCACTTCATCATCAACGGTAGATTTTCCTGCTATAGCATGGGTGAGTTTTTCAAAGACACTTTTCTTTGTCTTTTCCAATCCTGCATCGAGAACTTCTTTCTTCTCCTTCTTGCTGAAAAAATCGAATAATCCCATAATTGAGTTTTAATTATTTTGTAGTGCAAAATTATGAAAAAGTTTTGACACTAAAGTTGTTACAAACAAAAAACTCCCCACAGAGTGAGGAGTTTATATGATTTGTTTTGAAACAAATACTGAGTGATGATTAGTCCTTGAAGAAGTCCTTAACAGCTTCGTTGGGAACCATCTGTTCATCAAAGATGTAAGCGCCAGTCTTAGGGCTCTTTACCATCTTGATAACCTTTGTGTAAGAACGGCCGTCGTTCTGGCCAGTCTTAAGAGTTGCGACTACTTTCTTTGCCATGGCTTATTTCTTACTTGATTTCTTTGTGAATTGTCATACGCTTGAGGATGGGGTTGTACTTTTTCAACTCCATACGCTCGGGAGTGTTCTTACGGTTCTTCGTAGTGATATAACGAGAAGTTCCAGGAAGACCACTTTCTTTGTGTTCAGTGCATTCGAGAATCACCTGAACGCGGTTACCTTTTGCTTTCTTTGCCATAGTTATTAATCTTAGCCGATTACTTTAATTTCTTTCCAGTCGCAATATCCCTTGGCAACTGCGCTCTTAAGTGCAGCGTCAAGACCAACCTTATTGATAAGACGGAGACCTGCTGCAGCGATCTTAAGTGAGATCCAGCAGTCCTGTTCTACATAGTAGAATTTCTTAGTGAACAAGTTAACGTCAAAAGTGCGCTTTGTGCGACGCTTTGAGTGGCTAACGTTGTTGCCAATCATGGCTTTCTTTCCTGTAATTTGACAAATTTTAGACATTGCTATCTATTCTCTTTTAGGTTTCTTTTATGGTATTCTCTCAATACGGAGTGCAAAATTAGGGATTAATTTCCTAATTCGCAAATGTTTTGCGCTATTTTTTTTGTATAGTCCCTGATTTTTGAGAAATCAATTCTACGAACTTGTAAAAATAGACTATTCAGTTTCAATTTCTTCTTCCTTTGGGCAATTTTCTTTGAGGTATTCAAGGAGCATATGAACAGCTACGGAAGTTGCCGATGCTAAGTTTTTGTCTCTGCCGTTATCTTCCTCAATTTTCTTGGTGATGAGGTTCTCCTTATTGCCTACTGCAATCCAAATAGTGCCAACGAGAACGCCACTACGTCCGCCGTCGGGACCTCCAGGACCTGCAAAACCGCTGATGGCTACAGCGAAATCGGTGTTGAAGAGTTCGTTTGCCCCAATAACCATTTGGCGAACAACTTCTTCAGATACTGGAGTTGCCTTCTCAATAACCTCAGCATCTACCTTAAGTAGGTTGATCTTTAGTTCGTCTGCATAGCAGATAAGTCCGCCCTTAAAATAGCTTGAACTACCAGGAACTGCTGTTATGGCAGAAGCAATACGTCCTGCGGTGCAACTCTCTGCGGTAGAGAGGGTCTTTCCGCATGACCACATGATATGGTTTATTTCTTTTGATGTAAGTTTGAGGTCGAGTTCCATATTTAATTTTGTGTGGTTTGGTTCTACAGATTATACTGATACTCGCGCGTAAGCTGGCTTTTCTATGGGGCAGAAATCGCTGTCAAGATACTTGTAATAACCGTTTATAGCTATCATCCCTGCGTTGTCGGTGGTGTAGCTGAACTTAGGAATATAGATATTCCAAGTCTTATTTTGTCCGCGCACCTTAAATGCTTCGCGAAGTCCTGTATTGGCAGATACACCGCCCGAAAGGGCAACGTGGTTGATTCCTGTTTCCTTGACCGCCAGTTGTAATTTCTTAATTAAGATGTCAACAATAGTTTTCTCTAATGAAGCTGCAAGGTCGTTGAGGTTATTCTCAATAAAATTGGGGTCTTCTTTTATTTTATCGCGAAGGAAGTAGAGGAAACTTGTTTTTAATCCGCTAAAGCTATAGTCTAATCCAGGTATGTTGGGCTTGCTAAATTGAAAAGCCTTAGGATTGCCTTGTCGTGCCAATCTATCAATAATCGGACCGCCAGGATACCCTAATCCCATTACTTTCGAACATTTGTCAATCGCCTCACCTGCTGCATCGTCAATAGTTTGTCCAAGGATTTCCATCTTGTTGTATGCCGAAACCTTGACAATCTGACTATTCCCTCCGCTCACAAGTAGGCAAAGGAAAGGATAGGGTGGGGGATTATGCACTTCGCCTTCTTCTTTTATAAAGTGTGCAAGGATGTGTCCGTGAAGGTGGTTTGCTTCAATAAGGGGAATGCCTAAACTGAGCGCTAATCCCTTTGCAAAACTTACGCCCACAAGCAAAGACCCCATGAGTCCTGGACCTAAAGTTACGGCAATAGCAGATAATTCTTCTTTTTTGACACCAGCTTTCTTTAGTGCTTGATCAACAACGGGCACAATATTTACTTGGTGTGCTCTTGATGCTAATTCAGGCACAACACCTCCGTATGCTTCGTGAATGGCTTGACTGGCTGTGACATTGCTCAGAAGCACTCCATCTTTGATGACAGCAGCTGAAGTGTCGTCGCAAGACGATTCAATACCGAGTATAATAATGCTCATGATGCAAATCGTAATTTAGTGAGTAAGGATTTCAAGACCTTCTTCTGTAACAAGGAAGGTGTGTTCCCATTGTGCAGAAGGTTTCTCGTCTTCAGTAACGACTGTCCAACCGTCTTCTTCATCCACAAAGACTTCGTAGGTACCCATGTTAATCATGGGTTCAATGGTGAAGACCATACCAGGGACAAGAAGCATGCCCTTGGAGCGTGTGTTGTAATGATCTACCTCGGGTTCTTCGTGAAAGGCAAGACCAGTGCCGTGACCTGCTAAATCACGAACAACGGAATAACCGTTCTTACGTGCATGTTTTTCAATTGCCTTACCGATTTCGCCAACAAATCCCCAAGGTTTAGCGGCCTCCATGCCTATCTGAAGACATTCTTTTGCTACGCGTACCAATTTTTCACATTCAGGAGAAGTTTTACCGATGATAAACATTCTGCTGGCGTCAGCATAATACCCATTGTAAATCGTTGTAACATCTACATTTACAATGTCTCCCTCAAAGAATTCTTCCTCTTCAGAAGGGATGCCGTGGCACACCACCTCGTTGATGCTGATGCAACAACTCTTCGGGAAACCTTCGTAACCCAAACAAGCGGGAATAGCTCCTTTGCTGATGATGAAATCATGTATCATTTTGTCCAACTCAGCGGTGGTTATCCCTTCCTTAATTTCGCGCTCTGCGAGGTCTAAGGCGGCTGTGTTAATGATTCCTGCTTGGCGGATACCCTCGATTTGTTCGGGAGTTTTGATAAGGTCTCTTGTCGGTACGAGTACACCTTTATCTTGTAATTCTAAAATGCGAGTATCAAGTGATGTCAATGGTTGTCCAGCGGGAACAATCCATCTCTTCTTTTGCTTCTTTGCCATGTGAGTCTAATTTCTCGCAAAGGTACAATTTTATATTGTATTGTGAGAAGGGCACGGGCAAAATTCGATTTTAGAAATCTAAAATACGGACTTTAACCGTAAGTGTATTTGATTTTTTGCACTTCCCCTTTGACTTCAACAAATCTCTTCAGTCCCTCATAGGCGTAGTTAAGGGCATCGGTTAAACGCTCTTCGTTGCCATCATAACCATTGATGAGCAGGAGAATGCGCTTTGTGTCAGCAGAGATCATAGTGCGCACACTGTCGCTTGTCGGTGTGGCAAATCCTCCCTCCTCATCGCGATAGACGGGAAGGTTTTCAATATTCAAAACACCTCGTCCAATGCCTTCGTATGGTTCTCCCGGAGTGCCAATCCCCAAAGTGATGTTTGCTTCCTTAATCTTTTCAGCGTCAAGCATAGCAGTTGAGTATCCACAATAGAGTGAGACGAGATTTCCAAAATCTACAAGTTGGTCAATGCTATATAAGTCTTTGCCTTGCAGGATTCTGCGCGCCAACTGCTCGCAAGCGGGGCGATAACGACTGGGATCTTTACCCGCTCTTCTATATGCCTCGCGTGTGGCCGCAATACCGCTTTGTTCCTTAATGGTGTCTGTCGTATAGTTGTTGCGAAGCACATTTGCAATGCGCTCTATTTCAGACCAAAGTTCGGGAGTTGTTGCTGAATTTTTAACTTCCGCAAGTATGGCACCCCCAATGAAGTTAGGGCATACATCATGGAAGGTCTTTGAAATGGTAATCTGCATCGGAATATTAGTGCTGATTATAAGTTGACAATTTATTGCAGAGCATTCTTGAAAGATTCAATCATCCCGAGTTTTTCTTCTTCGGAAGCACCAGGAAAACAGGTGTTAATATGCGCCTCAAAGGCCTTTATCGCCAAAGTGCGCATTGTCATTCTTCCTGCCCTAACTCCACTTTGATAATTGTTTGAAGCGAGGGGAGAGCGGTTGAAATTGCCATCTGCCATATTAATGGGATATTTTAGTTGAGGTAAAGTCCTGCAAAACATGATTTTGCAGGACTATAAACTTGTAAGAAACTGTTGAAATTTAGGGGTATTATATTCACCCTCCGAATTGGGCAAAACTAAATCCGAGTTAATAAAAACTAAGTCCGGCTTATTTCAAATTAAGTCCCAATAAATTTCAACTGTTAGTGAGTTCGTATTGGGTACCTTTGAATGGTATGTTTCAGTGTTAGAACCAGGCATTTTCATTACCCTCTGCTAACAGCCTTCACACCCTTGACCGTGCGGAGTTTCTTGATGAGTTGGGTGAGCACCCCGCTGTCTTTCACCATTACGGTCAAGATGCCAGAGAAGAGACCGTCGTCGGTAGAGTCAATGCTGATCGAGCGTAGCATAATCTGTTGCTCTTTAGAGATGATGCTGGTGATGTTGTTGACGATGCCTAAATCATCATGGCCAACCACATGAAGTGTGATCGGATAGGTGCTCCCCCCTTTTCCTGCCCATTGTGCACGCACAATGCGGTAGGGGAAACGTTCCTTCAATGCTTCGGCATTTGGGCAGTTGTGACGATGGATTTTAATACCCCCACCACTGTTTACAAATCCAAAGACTTCGTCGCCATAGACAGGCGAACAGCATCGAGCCATCTGGAAATCAATGCCCTTGAGGTTCTTATCGATGATGAGTACATCGGTGTCGGTTTCCGAGCGCTTGGTCTCAATATCTTGTATCAGGTTGAACTCATCAGCGCGGCGCAAAGGTGTGGTGCGTTCTAACTGCCCAGCTTCTCTTTTGGTGATTTCCACATAGCGCTCAAGCACTTCATTGACATCGCTACGGCCGTCGGTGAGTGACTTGTAGAAGTCGCTGGCTTCCTTAAACCCAAGTTTCTTGATAAGTATATTGATGATACTTTCGTCCCAATCTAATTTCTTGTTTTTAAGTTTGCGCTCCAGAAGTTCTCGCGCCATGATGGCTTCTTTCGCTTGTAAATCTCTTACGCTTGCCTTGATTTTTGCTCGCGCATGAGCGGTGGCTGCAAAATTCAACCACTCAAGTTTAGGCATCTGTGAGTTTTGGGTGAGCACTTCCACCGTTGTGCCACTTTCCAACTGATGGCGGATAGGCACTGCTTTGCCATTGATACGTCCCCCCACACAATGGTCGCCCACTCGGGAGTGGATGTGGTAAGCAAAGTCAATGAGTGTTGCTCCTGCTCCTAATTTATAAAGGTCACCCTTGGGAGAGAATACGTAAACGTCTTGTTTGCCATTTACGGCAAGATTGTCAGTAAGGAGTTGGTCGTTGCCCGTTTCAAGTGCCGTGCGGATATTTGCCAACCACGATTCCATACCATTTCCCGAGGCTTTCACCCCCTTATAGCGCCAGTGCGCCGCGAGTCCATGTTCGGCAATTTCGTCCATGCGCTCGGTGCGGATTTGCACTTCTACCCATTTGTCCTGCGGACCTCTAACGGTGATGTGCAGACTTTCATAACCGTTACTTTTGGGGACGGTCAACCAGTCGCGCAAGCGCTTTAGGCTACTTTCATACTTGGCGGTGACGAGGGAGAACACTTTCCAACATTGCTCCTTTTCTTTTTCAAAAGGAGCATCGAGAATGATGCGTATGGCAAAGAGGTCGTACACGCCGTGGAAACCACACCCTTGCTTCTTCATCTTCTGCCAGATGGAGTGGATGGACTTTGTGCGCCCCTTAATGTGGTAGTTCAGCCCTTCTTCGTCAAGAAGTTGGCGGATGGGATTGATAAATTCTTCAATATAGGCATCACGACTTTCCTTGGTAGCGTTCAAGCAATCTTTAATGTGATAATAGGCTTCACGCTCCATGTATTTTAAGGAGAGGTCTTCCAACTCGCGCTTTAATTGGTAAAGTCCTAACTTATGTGCCAATGGCGCATAGAGATAAGCCGCCTCGCGTGAGAGCGCAAGTTGTGCATCGAGGTTTTCTGCATCTTTAGCATGACGCATGAGTACTACACTTTCGGCAATGAGAATCAACACGATTCGCATATCCCCTGCTTGGTGCACGAAAAGATTGCGAAAATTTTCTTCCTTAAACATGTCGCTTCGGAGGAGTAGGGTGCTGATGTTGTTGAAGCGGTCAAGCATCGCCCCAATTTCTGCTCCAAAGGTTGTGCTTGCCATTTCCCGCTGACTGTTTGTATCTAAGATGCAATGTAGCAGGTAGGCTTTAAGTTCAAGTCCCTTTAACCCAATGGATTCGTGCGCTAATTGAATAGCATGAAGTGCCATTTCAATACGGTTGTGTTGAAAAGCATTATGCAGGGGCGCACCTTCCTCAATGCACCTGCTGATAAAGCTGCGCAATGTGGCATAGTCCTCTCTTGTGGGACGCAGTAGGGGAGATTGGCAGATGAATTTTAGTAGTGTATACATGAGGGGAATAAAGGGATAAATAATTTTCATAATCTTGAAGTCATTTCTTCCTTCAAGTATTTAAGTGATAAATGTTTTTAGAAACCTAATATTTCTAATTGTCGGAACCAATAATGTCTGCTTTTACTTTATCAATGAGTTGTCGGGCTAGGCTTACTTTTCCTGGTATAGCAGGGAGATTTCTGAGGTTGTACCATCCACCTTTGTTGAGTTCAGAACGTTGGATGTGCAGTTCTCCACTCTCATATTCAGCCGTGTAGCCAATCATCAAACCAGAGGGGTAGGGCCATGCTTGACTTCCGGCATACTGTATGTTTTTAATAGTGATGCCCGTTTCTTCAAAGGACTCTCGTTGGACGGCTTCTTCAAGAGTTTCACCTGTTTCGACAAACCCAGCAACAAGACCCATGTAGTCGCCTCTAAAATTTTTGCTTTGTACGAGCAGGATTTCTTCGCCTCTCGTAATTGCTACGATGATGGCGGTTGCTAATGCGGGCCACACTTCCTTGCCACAGTTGATGCAACGCTTTGAAATGTTGGTGTGAAATTGCATCGGACTTCCGCAAACTCCGCAATATTGTGAGTTGTCATTCCAATAGAGGAGTTCGCGCGCTTTACCCGCAAGCGCATAACGCTCACCATCGAGTACCTCAAATGTTTCGCGAAGTCCCATCATTTTATACCCATCTTTACATACTGGATATTCTAATTTTACGGCAACGCAATCTATTCCCGATGGTGATGAAAATTTGATTTGCTTATGCCAAGGGTGCAGTTCAATCACGTTTGAGAGGTCGTGTGGAATTGCATTGTCAGTAGTCAATAATAAATCTCCTTGGCAGAGGGCGAAATAGAGCATAATTAAATAATAAATGAGAAAGGAGAATTATACAATGTTGCTTCACGCCCATCATACGTTCTCCTTTCTCCTTTTTTTATTTAGGGATAATCTTGATTAGAGACCCAAGTCCTTCTTGATCTCTTCAACCTTACCCAATGCCTTTTCTACCAAAGCGGGGTATTCGCATGCGCAAGACATGGTGTCCTTGATTTCGCAATAGAATTTAATCTTGGGTTCGGTACCAGAGGGACGCACGCTAATCTTTGTGCCATCCTCGCAGAAGAACTGCAATACATTGCTTGTAGCGGGGAAGTCCAACTTCGTTTCGTTGCCCAAATTATCCTTTGCAATGAGGCTTTGATAGTCCTTCGTCAATACAACGGGACTTCCAGCGATTGTCTTCGGAGCCTTGTCACCACGGAAATCAGCCATCATCTGCTTGATTTCGTCGGCACCGGACTTACCAGGCTTGGTCACATTGATAGTATGTTCGAAACTGAAACCGTATTCCTTATAGATGTCCATCAATAAGTCATAGAGCGTCTTGCCTTGGTCTTTTGCCCAAGCAGCGATTTCACAAATCAAGCAGATGCTGGCGGGAGCGTCCTTGTCACGCACCTTGTCGTAAGGCAAGAAACCGAAACTTTCTTCACCACCACCGATATACTTCTGCTTGCCTTCTGAAATAGCAATTTCGCGTGCAATCCACTTGAAGCCCGTGTAGCAGTCACGGAGTTCCACGTTGTTCTTCTTCGCCATTTCAGCAATAGCTTCTGTGGTTACGATGGTCTTCACGAGGAAGTCGCTATCCTTCAACTGGCCGAGTGCAATCTTATTCTTGATGATGTAGTAAACAAACATCATTGCGGTCTGATTACCATTGATGATCTGCCATTCGCCCTGAGGATTGCGGCATACGATAGCCAAGCGGTCGGCATCGGGGTCGGTAGCCACAACGAGGTCAGCGTTCAACTTCGTACCGAGGTTCATACCGAGCGTCATAGCTTCGGCATTTTCGGGGTTGGGACTGACAACGGTGGGGAAGTCACCGTCAACAATCATTTGTTCGGGCACAACGTTGATATTCTGGAATCCCCATGAGCGCAAGCAAAGGGGTACGATGACACGACCAGTTCCGTGCATAGCGCTATAAACGATGTTCAAATCCTTTTGGCGCAAGATAACGTCTTGGTCAATCATCGCTTCCTTAACGGCAGTCATGTAGTCGAAGTCCATTTCGCCACCGATAATCTGAATCAGATCCCAGTTAGCTTCGAACTTCACATCCTCAATCTTAACCTTATTTACTTCGTCAATGATACCCTTATCGTGAGGCGCCAACACCTGAGCACCATCTGCCCAATAAGCCTTGTAACCGTTATATTCCTTGGGGTTGTGAGAAGCAGTTACGTTTACACCAGCCACTGCACCCAACTGGCGGATAGCAAAGCTGATTTCGGGAGTGGGGCGGAGGCTTTCAAACAAGTAAGCCTTAATGCCGTTAGCGCTAAAGATAGCAGCCACACTTTCAGCAAACATACGTCCGTTGTTACGGCAGTCGTGACCAACAACTACGCTCTTGCCACCTTCGGGGAAAGCCTTGTTAATGTAGTTTGCAAACCCCTGAGTAGCCATACCGACGATGTACTTATTCATGCGGTTGGTACCAACGCCCATTGTGCCGCGCAAACCACCCGTACCGAATTCAAGGTTCTGGTAGAAAGCATCAATAAGTGGAGTCTTGTCTTCGTTGTCAAGCATTGCCTGAACAGCAGCGCGAGTTTCTTCGTCAAACTTGGGAGAAGTAGCCCATACCTGAGCGACTTGCTCACAGTATTGGATGAGTTCCTTGTTTTCCATATTATGAAAGTTTATCGTTTATGTATTTCTATTAAAAGTAAAATCCTTTTGTCTCATACATCTGCAAATGTACACAATTATTTTTGAAATAGTATTTTACTTCCCAAAATATGCGGACTTTTTATTTACATAATTGTGGTTTCTTAGTCGATGTTAATGAAATACAAAAATCCCCCAATCAAAAATACGATTGAGGGATGCTGTCCTTTATACTTTATAGTTAAAATTCGCTGGTGAAGTGGAAACGAATATTCTTGAAGTCGTTTTGCGCCATTTGGAGGACGTAGCCAGAATCGGCGAGGAAGACGTCGCGCCCTTCACGGTCTTTCGCCATGTATTGGTACTTGCGCTTCTTGAAGTTTTCGAGTTCGGCGGCATCGTCGCTTTCGATCCAGCAGGCCTTGTAGAGGGAGATGGGTTCCCAACGACACTTGGCATTGTATTCGTTTTCCAAGCGGTATTGGATGACTTCAAACTGGAGTTGGCCCACGGTGCCAATGATTTTACGCCCGTTAAATTGGTTTACAAAGAGCTGGGCTACGCCTTCGTCCATGAGTTGCTCAATGCCCTTTTGGAGTTGCTTGGTCTTCATGGGGTCGGCATTCTCGATGTACTTAAACATTTCGGGCGAGAAGGAGGGGAGTCCGCGGTAATGGAGGAGTTCGCCCTCGGTGAGAGTGTCGCCAATCTTGAAGGTTCCGTTGTCGGGAAGACCGATGATATCGCCCGCCCATGCTTCGTCTACGGTAGTCTTGCGTTGGGCCATAAACTGGGTGGGTGAGGAGAAGCGGAGCGTCTTGCCGTGGCGCACGTGGAGGTAGGGAGCATTGCGCACGAATTTGCCTGAACATACCTTACAGAAGGCTACGCACGAGCGGTGGTTGGGGTCGATGTTGGCGGTGATTTTGAAGATGAAGCCCGTGAACTTAGCTTCGTCGGGTTGTACATCGCGCTCTTCCGCCTTGACGGGGCGAGGAGAGGGGGCGATTTCTACGAATGTGTTGAGCAATTCTTCTACACCGAAGTTATTGAGCGCCGAACCGAAGAATACGGGTGCGAGGTGTCCCTCAAGGTAATCAGCCACCTGAAAATCGGGGTAAACGCCATCGATGAGCTCGAGTTCGCCACGGAGTTTGTCGGCAAGGTCTGCGCCGATGTGTTCGTCGAGTTGGGGCGTGTTGATGTCTACTTCCACTTTTTCCGCCACCACTTGCTTTGACGCCTGGAAGAGGTTGAGGTTGCGCTCGTAGATGTTGTAAACGCCCTTAAAGCGTATGCCGCTCTCAATAGGCCATGTGAGGGGGCGCACCTTGATTTGGAGTTCCTCTTCGAGTTCATCCATGAGGTCGAAGGGATCCTTGGCTTCGCGGTCCATCTTATTGACGAAGATGATTACGGGCGTGTTACGCATGCGGCAAACGTCCATGAGTTTGCGCGTTTGGGTTTCTACCCCCTTTGCCCCGTCTACAACGATGATAACGCTATCTACGGCGGTAAGAGTGCGGTAGGTATCTTCGGCAAAGTCCTGGTGACCTGGGGTGTCGAGAATGTTAATCTTATAGTCGCGGTAGTCAAACTCCATAACAGAGGTGGTTACGGAGATACCACGTTGCTTTTCGATTTCCATCCAGTCGGATGTGGCGGTCTTCTTAATCTTATTGCTCTTTACGGCACCAGCCACTTGGATTTGTCCACCGAAGAGGAGGAGTTTTTCGGTGAGTGATGTTTTACCCGCGTCAGGGTGTGCGATGATGGCAAAGGTGCGGCGACGGCTTATTTCGGGATTCATTTTGTGAGGTTTGAGGTTATGAGGTTGGCGTTGCGATGGTATCGCAATGGAGTGAACTTGGAGGTTTGAGGTTGTTAGTCAAACTCCTTCATAGCATCCTTCAAGCTATCTTCCCACCAGGGGATGAAGATTTTGAAGGTGTTTTTAATCTTCGTTTTGTCAAGCACGGAATAATGAGGGCGCTTTGCTGGAGTGGGGTAGTCTTCGGTGTGTAGAGGTTTAACCTGACAGGTCGTAATTCCGGCGATGCGGTGGATGGCTTTGGTGAAGTCGTACCAAGAGGTTGTGCCCTCGTTAGAGTAATGATATACCCCGGGGACGATGCCCTGCTTGATGATTTCGAGAATCGCTCCAGCAAGGTCGCGTGCATAGGTAGGCGTACCCGTTTGGTCGGCAACGACTCCGAGCGTGTCGCGCTCTTTACCAAGGCGAATCATGGTCTTAACAAAGTTGTTGCCAAAAGAGGAGTAGAGCCATGCCGTGCGGATAACCATAGCTCCGACACACGAACGGATTACGGCTTCTTCACCCGCCAACTTCGTGCTTCCGTAGACGCCTTGCGGGTTAGTGATGTCGTCTTCGCTATAGGGGCGGCAAGCGGTGCCGTCAAAGACATAGTCGGTAGAAATCTGAATCATGCTTCCTCCGACGCTATCAATGGCTTCGGCTAAATACATGGGAGCAACATGATTGAGGAGTTCGCAAAGTTCGGCATCCGTCTCTGCCTTGTCTACCGCCGTATATGCTGCACAATTCACGATGATGCTCACGTTGTTTTGTTCTACAAAGTCGTAAACGGCTTGGCGGTCGGTTATGTCGAGTTCCTCCTTATCGGTAAAGATAAATTGGTATTCCTCTTTATCCATATCTTCGGCCAAGTGTTGGATTTCGCTTCCGAGTTGGCCTTTCGAACCGGTAATAAGAATTGTCATAGGTTGAGGTTATGAGGTTTTTGAGGGTGTAAGGTGGTGAGCGTAGCGACCTTACGCCCATATAAATTATAATTCAAGTGGTTCTTGTTTGTCTTTCAAATAGTAATCAGAAAGTTGTCCGAGAAGGGTTGAAATGTGCTTAACGGCGGTTTGTGTCTCCTCGGAAATTTCTTGTTGCTTGAGGCGGAGCATCATATAGCCATAGAGGGCGTTGAAGCACACCTGAAGTTCCGTATCTTCCTGAATTACCCCCTTCTTGCGAAGTTCAACGATAAAGGGGAGCACGCGGTAATACATCTCCTTGTAATAAGGAAACTTAGAGGAGTTGAGAAGTTGCTGATGAAGATCTTCAAGACCGATAAGCACGTTTTTACAAATTTGTAAGTGCCCCTGCTCCTTTACGCCCTCTTCCCGCATCATTGTGCAAAGGTCGGCATACCACTTGATGAGTTCCCCCTTTTGCGCTTCTTCCAGTTCAAAGCGAGTGAGGTAACCCTCTTTCAAGCGGTCAATATCGCAATCGTAGGCACGAATGATGTCCTCAATTTGCCAAAGGTAGAGGAGCAATTCCGCACGATTGGTCGTTTTAAGTTGGTTGGCTATAAACATGTTTTTAAACTATTTATCGATAGCTTCCCACCATTCGGGTTGTCCCTTCAGATACTTTGCAAACCAAGCGAAGATGGCATTTTGCCATTCATGGCGCTTTTTCCAATCGGTGATGACGTGGTTTTCGCCGTTCACCTGAATGTATTCAACTTCTTTGCCCAAGATGCGGAGCGCCGTGTAGAGTTGCTGACTTTCAAAGGGAGGCACATTGGTGTCAACTGTGCCGTGAATGAGGAGAAGCGGGGTGTTAATCTTGTCGGCGTTGAAGAGCGGAGAGTGCTTCACGTAAAGGTCGGGATTGTTCCAGGGGAAGCTTCCGTATTGTGCCACTTCGCCATAGGTATATCCCCAATAACCACCGCCCCAATACGAGGCGATGTTAGAAATACCCGCATGTGATATGGCCGCCGCAAAAAGGTCGGTCTTCGTTTGCAAGTATTGCGTCATAAATCCGCCGTATGAAGCGCCGATACATCCAATCTTCTCGGTGTCAATAAACGTGTGTTCCTTGCAAAATTGTTGTGTGCCCTCAATAATGTCGTCGCTCGACATATCGCCCCATGTGCCCGTGTGGCGTGCGGCAAATTCTTGTCCAAAACCGAGCGCACCGCTGGGTTGAACTACGTAAACTACGTATCCGAGCGAAGCAAATACCTGGTAGGGGTAGTTGATTTCAAGCAACTTGTTAGAGGGGGTGCAACCTCCGTAATAGTACACAATCAAGGGGTACTTCTTCGTAGCGTCAAAATTGGCGGGAAGGTAATAGAACCCTTGAATACTATCGCCACGCGAACTTTGGAACTTCCAATCGTGACACGTTCCGATAGCTACATCCTTATAGAGTTCGTCAAAATTAACCTCACCAATACGCTCCGCACGCATCTTCTTGGGGTTGAGCGTTACGCGATACATTTCGCGTGCTCTTTCGCCCCCGTCCTGCCCTAAAACAATGGCCGTAGGCACCTTTTGCATCGTGGCGTAAGAGAACGTTGATACGTACGAAAGGGGCATCTCAAACTTCACCACCTCGAGCGTCTTGGGATTTAATTGCCAAACGCTACGATTGCCTCCGTCGGCCGTGGTGATGTAGATCAATCCATTGGTGGGGTGCCAAGAGTAATTATCTACCGAGGGCTTAAAATTGGGGAGCAATGCCGTAGTCTTTTTGCTCGCAATGTCGTAGAGGTAAAGGCGATGGTCAAAAATGTTGGGGTGCTGACCGGGTTTTACCTCAAGTCCGATATTGTTGAATGCCGTGGTTGAAGCGTTAATAAGTAATTGAGAAGCGTCGGGCGAGAACTTCGCGCTTGAGAGCCATGCCGTGTCAGCCAAAATGGTGTCCACCTTTGCCGTTAGCGCATCCATAATATAAATGGAATAACGGTCGTAAGGTGCGCGTGAAGGTTCCATCGTAGAATACATCAAGAGCAACTTCTTGCCGTCGCGCGAAATGTCGGAGAGTCTCAAATCTGTTTTGCCGAAGGTTAAGCGTTGCATACGACGCTCCTTAAGGTCATAGCGCCAAAGTGAAGAGCAATTACGATAGCCCGGCATGCGGTCGTCAGGGTGTTGTAATTGCTTGAGTGAACCGCCAGGTTTCTTGCCCTCTTGCGACTTGGAGATAATCAAATAATCCAGCGTTGGAGCGAGCGTAATACCTCCCTCGGGAAGCGCGTCGGCCATTATTGTCTCTTGCATCGTCTCGGGGTGGAGCAACACGAGTTCCTTCCCGTTAATGCCGTTTCGTGTGAAGTAGAGCGCATCCTGATTTTCTACCCACTTATAATCCATGTAAGAGTCATAGTGTGCTAACGTGCGCTGACTTTCCGTTTCGCTAATGACGGTGCGGTAAAAGTTCTTACCGTCCTCCATCGTGTGCTGATAGTAGGTCACGAGATACTTGCCCGATGGCGAAATGCGTGCGTTATACGTGCGCTTGCCCTGCATCATCTCTGCCATAAGGTAGGGGCGCTTCGTAGCGGGGTTTACCTCAACGCCCTCTAAACATTCCCCGATAATACTAATATTTACACTATCCTTAGCATCCTTTTCTTGAAGGCATACAAGACGTACATCGTAATGCCCGGGAGTCATTGTGAGGGATGTCGATGCTGCTTTGCCATTGATAAATACCTTGTAATTCTTCAACTTCTTGATGTCAATCGTTGCCTTAGCGTAGCGGTCGGTGCGTACGCCAAATTGGAGCACTCGAAGTGTTTGCATGCTATCTACCAACTCAAGTTCAGCACCATTTTCGAGTGTTGCTACCACCTCTTGCTGGGCAAATGCACGTGTAGCGTGGTCGCTAAAAATTGAAGCGCTAAATGTATTGCCCTTGTTGTCGAGCGAATCCGTTAGGTAAGGCTTGTCTACCGTGAGGGTTAAGGGAGTCGTAACTCCCACACGCTCCACGCGCAACGTGTCTTTCGCTTGAGATGAGAGCGCTATGGCGCAAAAGATAGGAAGGAGAAGATGTTTCATATTTTTCTTAAAAATCAAAATTTCCGCAAAGTTACTTAAAAAAGGCGGGGTAGGCAACTGATTTAAAACAAAGGTGGTAAATATGTACGCCCTCTGAATCAAGAATATCTCCACTTTTTTAGTTAACAATATTACAAATTTTTGTCCAAGAATAATAAGTAATATTGTTTTTACAAGGTTACTTATTGTTTTTATAAGGTTACTTATCGTTGCGAGAAGATTAGATGTTACCGCAATAGATAACAACGCGAATGATATTTTTTTGTTAAAGTCTTTCTCGATAAAAAGAGAAGTAATATACAAAATATGAGACAATAAAATATGAGTTGTCTGTCAGAATTTATATATGCAAGTTTGTCTTCTTATGGCGATGCACACATTAATTATTTAAGAGCAAACTTCTTATAACTTTTTTCTGTATAGTTTAATTGACTCTCAATTTAAATGTACAAAAAAATATCTGCGCAAAGGATACGTCTCGGGTTGAATCGCTTATTTTTCAATGAGAAGTTTATATTGTCCTTTTCCCTTGCTATATTTGCCATACTCAATGGCACGATGGGGGCAAATGTGGTAGCATGCCAAGCAGTTGGCGCATTGCGTGCCCCATGTGGGGCGCTTGTTCTCAATGCTGATGTTGCCCAGCGGACAAATCTTTTTACATCTTCCACATCCTGTGCATTTATCTGTAGTGTGGAAAAGGCGAACGCCTGCGAAATAGCGGTAGAAGAGGGGACGAAGGATGTAGCTCTTCGACCAAGGAAAAGGTCCTGGTTTTACTCGTTCTACAACGGCATTGTTGAGAATGTCTTCCGCAATGCTGGAGAGCAATTTGAGCGACGCTTGCACCTTGCGCAGTTCTACCTCGTCGGAATTAACATCAAATCCCGGAAGTCCGATATACGAATCGGGCATTATGAGAGAGAAGGCTGATGAGAGGGTATATCCTGACTTCTTAAGCAGTTGTGCTACAATCTTGTGTGTCTTGCCAATATCGTCACCACAGGTACACACCATATATATATAGGGTGCGGGGTGCTGAATGAGGTGGGGGAGTTGGTGAACGAGAAAATCCTCCATCAGCTTCGGAGCACTCCATGCGTGGACGGGGAAAATAAGTCCAATGCGCGCATCTTGCGTGGCGGACAAATCTTTGTCGGTAATGGAGATGAGCGTGTCATTGGTGAGAGTGGCAAGGTGTTTTGCGACATACCGACTGTTGCCCGTTCCTGAGAAATAGAAAATCATACGAGATGAGCCGTGTGGAAGGTGAAACAATCTTTGAACACTTCTTCGTACTCCATTGGTTCGCTCTTGAAGATTCCGAAAACAGTGCTTCCGCTTCCGCTCATGGCGGCATAGATGGCGCCCATGTCGTAAAGCGTTTGCTTGATAGCAGCGATGCGTGGATGAGAAACGAATACGCTTCGCTCAAAATCATTAACGATGGTAGTGCACCACGTTTCGATAGGTGCTTGGATAGCAGTCATAAGGTCGTGCTCAGGTGCTTGAGGCACTACGCCCGCATACGCTTCTTTTGTAGAAACGAAGTCGTCGGGCTTTACCAAGAGGAGGTGGTAACCCTTGAGCGAAAGGTTGATGGGTGTAAGTTGGTCGCCAATACCTGTGGCAAACGCAGGTTGCTCACGCACAAAGAAGGCGCAATCGGCACCATAGGGCGCAATGCGACGCTCCATTTCTTCGTTAGTAAACCCAAGCGAAAATTCCTCGTTGAGCATCTTTATCATGTATGCCGCATCGCTACTTCCACCCCCAAGTCCGGCTCCCGTAGGAATGCGCTTGTAGAGGTGGATGTCAAGCAGAGGAAGATTAAATTCTTGCTTCAAGTCGTTGTACACGCGCACGATTAAGTTGCTTTCAGGATTGCCCTCAATTTTATTGCCAGAGAGCAACAGGCGATAAGGTTCGTCCTGCTCTCTAAGGCGCTTGATTTCAAGGTTGTCGTGTAGGGGAATAGGGTAGAAGACCGTGGCAAGGTCGTGATAACCATCCTCACGCTTGCGCAGGATGTTAAGGCCAATGTTTATCTTGCAATTTGGGAATTGAAGCATTGTTTGAGAGGTTATGAGGTTTGAGGTTGTAAGGTTAAAGAGGTCGGAGACTCTTCTGCAAAATTATATAAAAATGTGTATTGGTGATAGAATTTTAGAGCGCAAAATACGGTATCTCAAAAAAATATACTAATTTTGCGTCCGCAAATATTATAAACTTTCCATAAACAAAAACTAAAATGAATATTACTTTTGAGAAGACAGGTAATGTAACTGGTGTACTTACTCTTAATATTGAGAAGGCTGATTACGAAGCAAACGTAAAGAAGGGTCTTCAGACAGCACAGAAGAAGGTGCAGATGCCCGGTTTCCGTCCTGGCCACGTACCCGCTGGTATGGTTAAGAAGATGTACGGCACTCAGATTAAGGCTGAAGAAGTACAGAAGTTGATTAGCGAAAAGCTTTATACTTACATCCAGGAAAACAACCTCGACGTACTTGGCGAACCCATCGCTCACGATGATCAGGTTGATATCGAAAAGGATGATAACTTCGTGCTCCACTTCGACCTCGGTCTTTCACCCGAAATGAACGTAGAACTTTCTTCTAACGACACTGTTGATTACTACGACATCAACGTAACTGAAGAAATGATTGACGCTCAGGTGAAGCGCATGGCGCAGCAGGCTGGTCACCCCGAAAACGTTCAGACTTATGAAGAACGTGACATCCTTCGCGGTATCCTCGCTCAGCTCGACGAAAATGGTCAGCCTGTTGAAGGCGGTATCGTAGTTGAAAGCGCAAGTCTCATGCCCACTTACTTCAAGAACGACGAACAGAAGGCGCTCTTCAATGGTGCTAAGGTAAACGATATCCTCGTTATCAACCCCTCAAAGGCATACGAAGGCAACGAAGCTGAAGTTTCTTCTCTCTTGAAGGTGAAGAAGGAAGAAGTTGCTCAGTACACTGGCGACTTTAGCTTCCAGGTAAACGAAATCAGCCGTTTCGTACCCGCTGAAATCAACCAGGAATTCTTCAACGCTGTATTTGGCGAAGGTGCTGTAGAAGGTGAAGAAGCATTCCGTGCAAAGGTGAAGGAAGGCATCCAGGCACAACACGTATTGGATTCTGACTACAAGTTCCTTCTCGACCTCCGCGCTTATTGTGAAGCTAAGGTGGGTGAAGTTGAATTCCCCAACGAAGTCCTCAAGAAGGTAATGCTCAACAACAATAAGGAAAAGGGCGAAGCATACGTAGAAGAACACTTCGAAGCTTCAATCAACGAACTCAAGTGGCACCTCATCAAGGAAAAGCTCGTTAAGGCTAACGATATCAAACTCGAACAAACTGACGTGAAGGCTGCTGCAGTTGAAGCTGCTCGCATGCAGTTCGCTCAGTACGGTATGAACAACGTTCCCGTTGAATACCTCGAAAACTACGCTGAAGAAATGCTCAAGAACAAGCAGCAGGCACAGTCACTCATCGAACGCAGCATTGAAACAAAGCTCGTTGCAGCGTTGAAGAACGTGCTCAACTTGAACCACAAGGCTGTTTCTGCAGAAGAGTTCGGTAAGTTGTTTGAAAACTAATATTATCTAACCCATAATGAGGAGTTGGGAGTGCAGGAGTTAATACACAAAATGACTTAACGCCTGACTGCCAACTCCTTTTTTCTCCAATCTTAAAGTTATGAACATGAACGACTTTTACAAATACGCTACCAAGCACGTAGGCATCAACTCTATGGTGCTTGACGATGTGATGAAGGTGCAGAATCAGTACCTCAACCCCTACATCCTTGAAGAACGTCAACTTAACGTGACTCAGATGGACGTCTTCTCGCGCCTCATGATGGACCGCATCATCTTCCTCGGCACGGCTATTGACGACTACACCGCCAACACGCTTCAGGCACAGCTTCTCTATCTCGACTCTTGTGACCCTGGTAAGGATATCTCTATTTATATCAACTCACCTGGTGGTTCTGTATATGCCGGTTTAGGTATTTATGACACCATGCAGTTTATCTCTTCCGACGTAGCAACGATCTGTACAGGTATGGCTGCTTCTATGGCTGCTGTGCTTCTCGTAAGCGGACAGGAAGGTAAGCGCTCGGCATTGACACACTCACGCGTAATGATTCACCAACCCCTTGGTGGCGCACAGGGTCAGGCAAGCGACATCGAAATCACCGCACGCGAAATTCTCAAACTCAAGAAGGAACTCTACACCATCATCGCCGACCACTCACACACCGACTTCGACAAGGTGTGGCAGGATTCCGACCGCGACTATTGGATGACAGCTGCCGAAGCCAAGGAATACGGCATGATTGACAAGGTGTTGCTCAAAAAGTAAAAAACACCCACTTATATGAAGAAACAAACGCGACAATGCGCCTTTTGCGGTCGCCCAGAGTCGGAAGTGGGATTGCTCATCCAGGGCCTTCACGCATCCATCTGTAACGATTGTGTGCGCATGGCCACTGAAATTCTCGACGGCGTACATGGAGGAGGAAATGCACGCGCAAAGGGAGCGGCAAAGGAACTCAAAAAACTACCCAAACCCGCTGAAATCAAGGCGCACCTCGACCAGTATGTCATCGGCCAGGACGAAGCAAAGCGCTACCTCGCCGTGTCCGTCTATAACCACTACAAGCGCATCAGTCAGAACGCTACCGACGACGGCGTAGAAATCGAGAAGTCCAATATCATCATGGTGGGCTCCACAGGTACGGGCAAAACCCTCCTTGCGCGCACCATTGCCAAGCTCCTTGATGTGCCCTTCACCATCGTTGACGCCACCGTCTTCACCGAGGCAGGTTATGTGGGCGAAGATGTCGAAAGCATCCTCTCGCGCCTCCTTCAAGTGGCTGACTACAATGTGGCTGAAGCAGAACGTGGCATCATCTTCATTGACGAGATCGACAAGATTGCCCGCAAGAGCGACAACCCCAGCATCACACGTGACGTGAGCGGAGAAGGCGTGCAGCAGGCGATGCTCAAACTCCTCGAAGGCTCCATTGTTAATGTACCACCAAAGGGTGGACGTAAGCATCCCGATCAAGACTATGTGAAGGTGGATACTCGCAATATCCTCTTCATCTGTGGTGGTGCCTTTGACGGCATTGAGAAGAAGATTGCCCAGCGCATGAATACCCATACCGTGGGCTTTGACTCCGTGCAGAATGTGCGCAAGCTCGATCCTTCAAACCTTATGCAGTACATCCGTCCCCAGGACTTGAAGAGTTTCGGACTCATCCCCGAAGTTATCGGACGTCTTCCCGTGCTCACTTACCTCAATCCCCTCGATAAAGAGGCGTTGCATAACATCCTTACGCAGCCGAAGAACTCCATCGTCAAGCAGTACACCAAACTCTTTGAAATGGACGGTGTGAAGCTCGAAATTCATCCCGAAGTTTATGACTATGTGGTGGATAAAGCCCTTGAGTATAAACTCGGTGCGCGCGGACTCCGCTCAATCTTCGAGAGCATCATGATTGATGCTATGTATGACGCTCCTTCAAGCAAGAAGGAAACTTACGAAATCACCCTTGAATTTGCTAAGCAACAGGTGGAGAAGAATTTGAGATAGACTATTTTGTCTGGGTATAGAAAATATGAGATGCTTTCGACTGCATGATAAGTATAAACATTGAAACTTATTGTTTAAGTCAAAAAACAGCAGAAACCATATCAATGAAAAAAGTGGAGTTACCCCTATTTCGGGGACTATCTACACTTTTGTTGCTTAATAAAGGGAGAGAGCGCTATGCTCCCTCCCTTTATTTATTGCTTTTTTGTTGCTTTTAACTTTACGTATGCTTACCTCCACCTGCCTATTATTTTTTAACAGGGTCGCATGTGAGTCCGATACCGAGTTTCTTAAAGATTTTTCGGTCGACCTCGCTGAGCATCACCGTGGTGTGCACTTGGCAACCATTGAACTTGGGGAGTTGCTCAAGGGCGCTACGGCAGTTGTCGTCGGTAGTGCTGAGTAAGGAGAGGGCGACAAGCACTTCGTCGGTGTGAAGGCGCGGATTGCGACCGTGAAGGAAAGACACTTTTGTGCGCTGGATGGGCTCAATCATAGATTGAGGAATAAGCTTTACTTCATGAGGAATGCCAGCAAGGTGCTTGGTGGCATTGAGAATGAGCGCTGCACTGGGACCGAGAAGTTCGCTGGATCCCGCCTTGATAATGGTGCCGTCTTGAAGTTCGATAGCAGCAGCGGGGCAGTTCCACATTTCCTTGCGCTCGCGGGCTGCGACAGTGGTTTGGCGGTAGTCGGTCGTTAACTTCGCTTGCTTCATAATGAGCGCAATCTTATTGACTTCATGCTCATTATCAGCACCAAGCGCATAGCGGTTGAGGGCATCGTAATGGCGGCGAACGATTTCATTTTTTGCCGCATCGCTACACACCTCTTCATCGCTCAAGCAGAAACCAATCATGTTGACTCCCATGTCGGTTGGTGACTTGTAGGGATTTTCGCCGTAGATGCCTTCGAAAATGGCGTTGAGTACGGGGAAGATTTCGATGTCTCGATTGTAGTTAACGGCAACTTCTCCGTAGGCTTCAAGGTGGAGCGGGTCGATCATGTTAACATCGTTGAGATCGGCGGTAGCGGCCTCATACGCCACGTTGATGGGGTGCTTAAGGGGAAGGTTCCAAACGGGGAAGGTTTCAAACTTTGCGTAACCTGCCTTAATACCACGTTTGTGCTCGTTGTAAAGTTGACTGAGGCAAACTGCCATCTTGCCACTTCCAGGACCGGGAGCCGTCACGATGACTAAGGGGTGTGAGGTTTCGATATAATCATTTTTGCCAAAACCTTCATCGGAATCGATGAGTTGCACGTTGTGGGGGTATCCATCAATGGTATAGTGGTAATACACTTTGATTCCCAAACGTTCTAGACGATTGCGGTAAGCATCAGCACTTGCCTGCCCGTTGTAATGGGTAATGACGACACCACTGACGAAGAGTCCACTATTTTCAAATTCACCACGTAGACGGAGTACGTCTTCATCATAGGTGATGCCGAGGTCGCCACGAATCTTATTTTTCTCAATGTCGAATGCGCTGATTACCATAATGATTTCTGCCTCATCCTTGAGTTGGAGAAGCATTTGAAGTTTACTGTCAGGTTGGAACCCTGGCAGCACGCGACTGGCATGGTGGTCATCGAAGAGTTTGCCGCCAAACTCAAGATATAGTTTGTCGCCAAATTTTGCGATGCGCTCCTTAATGCGTTCAGACTGAATTCTGAGATATTTTTCGTGGTCAAATCCTGTTTTCATACGTGCAAAGTTACAATTCGCGGAATTTTCGGCAAAGCAATTTGTAAAAAATAGTAGAGAGTGTTACTGAGTTTTTTTATTCAACCGATTCATCGATGAAATCATTAGCCTCTGCAAGGGCATTGCATTTGCCAACGTCGAGAAGACGGAGGTGAGGTTGTGTAACACCATAGATGTTAATCTCGTGGCAATGGTTGAGGTAAAAATCCATGATGGGGAATTTTTCAGGGTAATCATTCATGAGTGGGAATAGTGTGGGGGAGAACACATGAATCCCTGAAAATGCTAGTTGTATACATTGAGAAATGTCGAGGTTGTGGAAAGGGGTGCGCACTTCTCCTGTTTGAATGTTGGTCCAGCCTACGAGGCGCATGTCATTGTTGAAGAGCAAGTAGCGATTGGTGGTGCGTTGAGACACGAGTAGCGTTACGTCATGTCCTGTGTGTGCTTGCATCAATGCGGGGAGGTTAGCATTGCTGAGAATGTCAACATTATGGATGAGTATAGGAGTGTCGGGAAGGAAAAGGTGTTGCGCCTTGCGCAGACCGCCACCTGTGTCAAGAAGTTGAACGCTTTCGTCGGAAATGAGTACGTCAGCATTCCAATCCTCCTTGTTGACATAGTCTATGACTTGATGGGCAAAGTGGTGTGCATTGATAACAATGCGCTTTGCTCCAGAGTGAATAAGTTTTTGTGTCACATGTTTCAAAAGGGGGACTCCACCTACAGGCACAAGCGCTTTGGGCATTGTATCGGTAAGAGGTCTGAGGCGTGTGCCTAAACCTGCGGCTAAAAGAAAGGTTTGCAACTGCATGGGTTATAAAATTGTGGACTCGGAGATTTTGAGTCCAGAAGTCGTAAATATTTAGAGTTCGTGAGATTGTGGGATGGATGAGACTGAATAGACTTCAATAGAGATTTCTAAATAAGAAAGAGCAGAGTGCCATGTTGTTGGTTATGGTAGCTCTGCTCTTATTTAGAGTGGTGTTTATTGAAAACGACTATAAATGACGGATAGGTCTATGGCATTGTCGCCACCCTGCAACTTCGCACTGTGCATTCCAAATTCGTTATGAATGCGCATTAACGTTTGCGTCGTCATCCCGTATCCAGAGTTTGTGGTAGAGTATTCGGGTTGTACGGGCAGAAGTATGACTTTATTCCAATCAGGATTTTGCGCTTCCCAAGTTTGATACTTGACTTTTCGTTCACCCTCAGTGTCAGTGGGGAGTACTTCGCAGGCTTCATCGCGCTCATGCTTGAGAATCTTAATCAACTGACTGATGTTGGAGAATGTGTAGGCATTCGTCATCGGATTATGATTAGAGAGGTAAGCCTGTGTGCCTGTGAGTTTAGACTTTTCAAAGAACGTATGCTGCTCGTTCTTTCTAATCATAAGGATTGTGGGCGGAACAGAGAGGTCGTAGACATTGTGTGTTTTATCATTGAAGCAACGCACAGAGAATGATGCAGAGTTGATGGTGTCGTTGTAATGTTCGCCAGCAATAACGTCGTCAATGGGGAGCGTAATTTCTGTGTAAAGTCCTGAAGGTGACTTGATATACGTGTAACCGCTTGATGAATCAAGCATTGATGAGGGCATCTTGTTTTCAATTTGTGTATTCTGTAGCACCTCTTCTGTTGCCGCCATTCGCTGAAGACCGTCGACAATCGTGTCATTGCCAGCAGCAGTCTTGGTGTGGTAGCGGAAATATACGTTGAGCGTTGTGATGACTGTTTCGACCATACTGCCTAGTCCACCTGTGATTTCAAAGAAGAAACCAGGACAGACGTGATGGATGAACATATAAGAGTTTTTATAATACTCTGGATGTTCATAATACTTATTGATGAGAAACTGACCGTAGGTTGCTGGTAGCGGTACGCGAATGCTACGGTAGTAGGACGTCCCTTCGGTTTCGGTAGACGGGCGCATAAGGTCCTTAACGGCGTACGTCATGGATACCTTAATGTCGGAGGAAGGATTGATGTAGTCGTTGGGATTGATATCAGTGTAATAGGATACGCCTTCTTCCATAACCTTTGTAGTGTCCAACTCTTGAACACAGAGTTTCATGCTTGTGAGTGAGTCACCATAGTATTTGTCAAAGTATATGCGGATGTCGCATGAATCGACAATGATGTTAGGGTCGGCTGGTAGTTTGTAGTTTTCTGCAAGGTGAAATTGCGCAAGGAAATTACATGTGGTCTTTGCACGCGTTTCAGGGTCTACAACTGCACCTAAATAGCATGTGCTGGCTGTGGCAAGAATGGCATCCATCTTTTGTGTTTTAGAATCCATCTTGTATATGCAGGTGGAGGTGTGTAGCGCATCGTGTTCGGGCATAATCTCTGTGCCAAAAGTTCCAGTGCTGTCATCACAAGCATAGAGAAGCGAGATGATGAGCAGTAGCGCTATGGATGAAATCTTATAGAGTGTTGTTTTCACGATGAGAAAGAGTAAAGATGTAAAGTACTATGTGCCAATGTGCAGGGGCACATCGGCACATACGATATTAAATGTTATTCTTCAATAACTGCGTTGTAAGTAGTGTTGTAGGCATCAGTAAGGGGGGCATCGGTTTCACGAATGGTCACTATGATGCCACGTTCTTTAGCGTAGGCTGCAAGTTCGGGTTGGGCATCAGCGTGTTCGAGCACGATTGCGTCAGAGAAATGCACAGCGAGTTTTCCAAGAGCATTGGGCGCTGTGAAGTCTATACCAGTGTCGTCAAGTAACTGAGTATTAATATTGCGGAATTCCAGACATTCCTTGATATTTACTGGAGGAGGCATCTGCGGCATTTCTGCGTATGCATCAAACACGACCTTCGTGTCAACGAAAGGGGTGTCTTCAGCAAAGGCAGTCTTAATAAGTAATGGTGCGATGGCGGATATCCAACCTTGACAATGAATGACATCGGGAATCCAGCGCAATTTCTTAACGGTTTCGAGCACACCACGTGCGTAAAATATAGCGCGCTCTAAGTTGTCTTCATATTCTACACTATTTTCATCCATCATCATCGCACGCTTGTGGAAATAGTCATCATTGTCGATGAAATATACCTGCATGCGCGCAGCCTGGATGCTCGCGACTTTAATGATAAGGGGATGGTCGGTATCATCAATTACGATGTTCATGCCAGAGAGGCGAATTACTTCGTGTAATTGATTGCGTCGCTCGTTGATAATGCCCCATCTAGGCATAAATGTACGTATTTCTGTTCCTCCCTCTTGAATCAGTTGGGGTAGATTGCGACCGACAGTAGACATACTACTCTCAGGAACGTACGGTGTAATCTCTTGGGTAATGAATAAAACCTTCTTTGCCTTTGTCATCTTAAAGTTAAGTCTAAAAAGTAAATTTGGTCAATAGGTCCGCAGGGCAACAAAACGCTGACGTTTCGCAAACGTAAAGCGCATTACGACGCATGCGAAAACAAAACCAGTGCAAAGTTACACATTTTTATCGAATTAAGATGTTGGATAACGCCCTAATTAACTCGTGTGGTGGGGAATTTAGTATTTTTTGTGAATAACAGTCCATATATTTCGTAATAATTAACGAAATTTGCCACTGAAATATATAATAGCGTAAGATTGCCATTGAGTCCTCAGTAGGGAAATAGCCAGAAGGGCAATCCGTCTGAATAAACGATATGAGAATAATTACAACTGTAAAAGAATTAGATTCGAGCGTAGCGCTTCTGCGTAATGAAAATAAGGTGATAGGTCTTGTGCCCACCATGGGGGCGCTTCATGCAGGTCATGCCTCCTTGGTAAAGCGCTCGGTGGAGGAAAATGATGTCACCATAGTCAGCGTATTTGTAAACCCCACCCAGTTTAACGACCCCAACGACCTAAAAAATTATCCACGCACGCTTGACGCCGATTGCGAATTGCTCGAGCAATTAGGCGTGGATTACGTATTCGCCCCCACCGTGGAGGAGATATATCCTGCCCCCGACACCCGCGTCTTCTCATATCCCCCGATCGACACCGTGATGGAGGGAGCGCGTCGTCCCGGTCACTTTAATGGAGTTTGCCAGATCGTGTCAAAACTCTTCTACATGACACAGCCCGACGTGGCCTACTTTGGCGAAAAGGATTTTCAGCAGGTAGCAGTAATCCGTGCGATGGTGGCAGACCTCAGACTCCCGATAAAGTTGCGGTCTTGCCCCATTGTGAGAGAGAAAAGCGGATTGGCAATGTCCAGTCGCAACACATTGCTCACAGCACATGAGCGCGATATCGCCGTTCATATCTCCAAAGTCCTATTTGAAAGTCAGACCTTTGCGAAGACCCACACCGTCAAGGAGACGCAGGAAACAGTAGTCAGCGCACTGAACACCGTCAACGGACTTACCGTGGAATACTTCCATATCGTCAATGGCACCACCCTTCAGAAGGTCTACACCTGGGACGATGCAGATGATATCGTAGGGTGTATTACCGTATTTTGCGGTCATCGCCCCGTTCGCTTAATAGACAATATTAGATATAAGTAACCCCCCTCACCACACACCATGACACTCAGTATACTAAAATCAAAAATACATTGCGCTACTGTCACCGAGGCCAACCTGCATTACATGGGAAGTATCACCATTGATGAAGACTTAATGGACGCCGCAGGTCTCCTTCCTCATGAGCACGTACACGTAGTAAATAACATGAACGGTGCGCGCATCGAGACCTATATTATCAAGGGCCCGCGCAAGTCGGGGAGTATCTGCTTGAACGGCGCGGCCGCTCGACTTTTTCATGTAGGCGACGAAGTTATCATCATGGCCTATGCGGGAATGACGCCCGAAGAAGCGTCGACGTTTACTCCCAAGGTGATTTTTCCCATAGGGGACAGGAATGAAATTTGAGAACCTGAGGATTTAGTTACACACAAACACAAAAACGTTTTAGAACGTATTGGCGTCACTCACCCGCCCAACACTTCTAAAGCGTTTTTTTCTTGGTTGCCGTCAAAAAGGCGAGAACTGGGGAACTTTGAGCGGAAGCGCATGCCAGTGGAGCACCACAGACTTACTTAACTATACACTTCTTGCCGTTGATAATATAGATACCTTGCGGTAGGTCCTCTTTATTTTTGCTCAAAATTATTTGACCGTGTAGGTTGTATACCGAATGGAGGGGGACGTTTGTCGTTGTTTGAGGAATATGTGTGGCATCCGCGATGCGCTTAAAGTTTACTTTTACACATTTCAGTCGAACCGTTTCAGTTACCTTAAAAGTGACTGTTTGTGCTTCGCCTGTCCATTTCTTGTTTTTAACGTTGGGTAATCCTTTTAGGTCGGAGGATGAAACGGGGATGAATTCAATGGACGCTATGAGATTCTCGTCAGGGACGGAGAACGTGATGCTTCCGCCATTGGCATAAACACCCAAGAATACTCCATCGCTTCTGGAATTGTAAAAACGGGTGTTGGTGGTGGCACCATGTGTTACAGAGATGGTTACAACTCCTTGAATGATGTCTTTATCCACAATGGTCTCTTGATACTCATTGAAAGGGCTAAATCCATAAGATTCAGGGTTTGTAAAGTCAAATAGTTCTCCTGTCTGTTTTACTATCAAGGTGTAAGATGCAGAACTTGAGTTGTAAACATCATCGGTTTCGGCTATTGCAGTTATAGTGGTTGTTCCTGAATTTAAGATGGTAACTTCTCCCGTGTTTGCGTAAATTGTTGCTACAGTCGTGTCGCTACTGCTATAGGTGACGTTAGTCATTGCGCCACTTAACGTGGGTACAGTGAATGTGTCGCCAAGGTACGTAGATACAATGGATTGGGAAAATTGCAGATGTTGATTTATCTTTGTTGTATCGTCTGTGTTATATCGAAAAAGACTAACGGGTTTTTGTCCAGAGGTATAACAGTTGAATAAGGAACTTTCGGGGTTAAATTTAAGTTTGTTGCTAACTATCTTTGGTTGGTTAAATGTTATAGATGCTGTATTGTCTGTCTCAAAATATATTGAACATTTGCTGTAATCATTGGGGGAAATAGGGGTATAGTAGGTTAGTTCATTGGCATCATTCTTGGTGGAGCATAAATAACCTTTCCCTTCTCTATAAAAGCTATAACCAGTAGTTCGTACTTCCAACTTAAAAACTGCGGCCTCTCCAATGTTTCTAATAATACCATTCTCTATTTCTACAGGGGAGGCGGGAAGGTTCTTTGCATCTTTTTCTATCGTACTTATAGCTTTACTATACTCAGTATTAACGATGAGGTAAAATGCTCCATCAATGAGTTCATCTGCAGATGTTACTAATTTATAGTGTTGTGCAAATAGGTTTATTGATATGATCCAAATAATAACAGATATAAGTGTACGAGACAAATTGATTATGTTCATGATGAAGTTATTTGAGCGTGTTGTTGACTGAAAATTTAAATCTGTTTGCGCATGTATTCAACAAACACAAAATACATCTAAGCGCAAAGATACAATTTTTTCTGAGATCATTCGAGTTGTTGTAACTAAATGGTTAGCACGATTTTGGTTAGAGAAAATTTGTGATTATTATTGGCACAAAATAGCAAAAGGACTTCATGTTTGATGGTGGATCCCTAAATGTCTCGTGATGATACCTATATATAAACCTTATACTTCGATTTATTGTTTCCGCTAAACACAACAAATTTCTCCCACCCCTCTGAGTGGTTGGGAATTTTTTTATGAAAAGCCCTCCTCTATAAATTAACTTCCTCATTTGGAAGTTAAAACATCGTTTATTCAACACTTCTCTAAAATTCCTCCCCCCCCCCCCAAAAAAAACAAAAATCGTGCCTTCTCTTCTTCCCTTCCTTGT
>JAZTYI010000087.1:0-2604 GCA_045636885.1 Alloprevotella sp. | reverse complement strand
ACAAAGACAATTGGCCTCCCTTCTTGAAATTGACACCCCGATGTTTTCAAAAATTGAAAGGGGGGATAGACGTGCAAAACGCACTCAGGTAGTTCAAATGGCCAACTATTTCAATGTTGACGAAAAAGAACTTCTCACTCTTTGGGTTGCAGATAAAGTTCTTGATGCAGTTGCGAATGAGGAAGAATTAAAGGCAGACGCTATTAAAGTGGCTCAGTCAAGTCTCTAATAATTAATGATTAATATAAGGTTATAGAATAATTATGTCAAAGGCTCAATTAAAGAAACACTTGTTGAAATTAACTCAAGAAGAGGTTATAGATGTCATCTTGGAACTTTACGATGCACGTAAAGAAGCTAAGGAATATCTGGAATTTTATATGAATCCAAACGATGACATCAAACTGGACGAATATAAGAAAATAATATATAATGAATTCTATCCAAGTCGTGGTGAACCTAAAATTCGCTTCAGTGTTTGTCGGAAAGCTGTAAGCGATTTTAAGAAATTAAAACCGAGTCCGTCTTGTATAGCAGATTTGATGTTGTTCTATATTGAAACAGGAGTGAAGTTTACTGCAGATTATGGTGATATGTGGGAGCAATATTATATTACTTTGGAAAATAATTTTGGTAAGGCCATGGAATTCATATACAAAAACGGTTATTTAGAGGATCTTCGTCCACGCATTGAAAAAATGCTGAAAATATCAGAAGAATGTGGCTGGGGATTTCCAGATACTTTATATGATTTCTACTATCAATATCAATAGAGAAATGAATACCACCTTGGTACATTAATAATTGGTGCTGCAGTACCAGCCATATAGTACTGGGGTGTTATACAATTAGGTATTGTGGTGTAAGTAAACTGGTATGAAAATCTTTCACCGTAGCCTTACTTCTTTTATTTTTGTCGCATCCTTCATGCGGAAGTTCTGGATGGTGTCGGCAGGTTGGATACTACAACGGATGGTTTGAAAGCCTACATGCTGAACGTTTAATGTAGTGACTGTACGGGGTGCCCATACCACGAAGTGGCCTGTGTCGTCAGTAGCAGTTCCCATATTCCACGTATCGCAACTTACCCACGCATCGGCTAGCGGCTTGCCCTCTTCGCTCTGCACATACCCTTCTATGCGTCGGCGGTTGGGCATCTTCTTAGGGTGTTGCCGCATGTATGCTTCACTCAGCGTGTCGGGGGTGGTTGTTATCTCAATGAAACCTAACCGTGGCGCAGGGAATCTGTAAGCGGATTCGAAGCGCTTCCGTGCATCCTGGTCTTTATACACCATCATGCTGTCTATCATCTGCTGCTGTTTGTAGAGGTATATATTGGCCTTATATGAATAGGGCTTGATCATCAGTTCACGACTGATGTAATCTGGCTGGATGACGCCGTTAAGGATTACAATGATAGAATCGTCACGATGAGTGCTATCCGAACCAGCAAGACGCATAGTAACATTATTCTCGACCATCAATGTTGGTTCCACTGTCTTTTCATTTTCTATATTCAGTACAAAAAGCAACGCAATAGTAGCTGCAATGCCGATGCCGCCAGCCCATGCTGCCACACGCTGCCTGTTTGGCTTGGTATTCTTACCGATAACATCGCGTTCAAACCGTGCCCACTCAGCATCCACGTCGGGCATGCTTATTCTCTTGTCGATATCTTCTCTTTTCATGTTACTTTGCAATTTTAAGGGAACTTCTGATTTTTGCCAATGACCTCGTGATGTGCTTATTCACCGCAGAAGTGCTGATACCAAGCACTGTGGCCGTCTCTTTGTAGGTCATTTGGTTGTCGTAGTGCAGACTCAGTACGCGTCGGTCTTGTTCCGTCAGGTTGTTGTCGATGACTTGCTGAAGCTGCCGTAGTAATTCTTCGCGTTCATCGCTCTCATTTTCGGTCGTACCTCGTTGCATCTCTTCTTCCATCTGTCGCTGCAACTGCTGCGAACGTAATATATGTAAGCATTGGTTTTTGGTGGATGCAAGCAGATAGCCGCGGATGCTGTCCTCGGCCACCTGTGGCTTGTACCTCCATACTTTGGCGAACACCTGGTGCACGGCATCTTTGGCATCGTCGTCATTCTCCACCATTGAGAATGCCATGCGATACATGTGCGGATAACTGTCCTTGAACAGGCGTTCAAACTCTTGTTTACTGTAATCCATAAGTGTCTATGGGCATTAATTGTATATAAGACCCTCGAACGTCTAAATCAAATACCCATCATTGCAATTTTTTTGAAAAAAATTACGGTTCTCGGAGCAAAAAAGGTGAATTTCTGCATTTTGAACTGAGCCATAACGCATTAAACAGAAAACCTCAGAAATAGTAACGATGGCAATTTAGCAAAGAAACGCAAGGTAATGAAATAGAACGGTTACCAAGTCATTACCCAATAATGCAGTAAAGTTTTTCTTTGTGTCGTCACGTTTCATCGTTCTGCATTAGTTTGCATATCAATGTATAACTCGCTGATAACTAATTTTGTAACCAAAAAAAGATTAGATTATGCGAAGTACATTTAAGGTGCTGTTCTACGTGAACGGAAGCAAAGAGAAAAACGGTATTGTTCCCATTATGGGACGAGT
>JAZTYI010000086.1:0-48711 GCA_045636885.1 Alloprevotella sp. | reverse complement strand
GTGCATAAAATAGCCTTATAATGCCTTTTTAAGGGTTATAAAGCCTTCAAAAAACGGGATACAAAAAAAAGAGGGTTTATGACTCGCTTGCTGAATGGGGAATATATACAAAGAGGGTGTGCCAGTTTTGACACACCCTCTATTTTTCTGTATGCGAGATAAATTCTGTTATGCTTGCTCCTCCAACTCCTCAATTTGCATCAGGATTTCGTCGGTAGTGCGGAGTGTCTTGTTGAATTGATAAATTCCGATGACGCCACCAATAAGCAGGCCGATGGCGGCAGAAATTAGTGGGACTTGGAGCATTTCGCCCTTGTAAACTAATGCGTTTTCATATACAAACCAGGGAATGAAAACCATCAAGAAGGGGATGCCGATACAGAAGGTCCATCTCTGAGTGAGTCGCTTGAACTTCAAAGTTGCCTTGCGTGCTTCAATGAGGTTTACTTCTGCAAAATCTTTGGTGTGGAACTCACGATACATATAATAATTATAACATAGGGCGAGTACCATGAATGCTGCGCAGAAGGTACAGAAGTATATGGAGTGTGGACTGCTGAATTTGGGTAATATCCAAATAAAGAAAGGTATCATAATGAAGCAAACCAGACTCTCTAAAATTATGCCTCGGCGTAAGTAATGGGCTTTCTCTTTCATAGAACTGCGAATCAAGCGTTCGTTGACAATCGTTTCCCGCTCCAACTTCTTGGTAAGGAGTTCGAGTTGCACTTTCATTTCCTGCAATTCCTTAGAGTCAATTGTGTTATTCATAATGGGCAAGGTTTAGTGGTTAGACATTTTCTTGAGTTCTTCCTTGATGCGGAAGAGGCGCACGGACACGTTTTTCACGGTGATACCCACGATAGCGGCAATCTCGTCGTAGGGCATCCCTTCAAGCCAAAGCAGTACGATGGCGCGGTCGAAGGGTTTGAGTTGGTGGATGCGTTGGTAGAGCATTTGGATTTGCCGTGTGTCTTCGTCCTTGTCGTGGAAGAGGTCGATACCCATCTCTAATGGGATGCGAGAAGTGTGCTTCTTCTTGCGCTCCTGCGAAATGCAGGTGTTAAAACTCACGCGCCATATCCATGTCTCCACTTTGCTCTCCCCTTTGAAGGTAGAAAATCCCCGCCATAGGTTGATGAGCACCTCTTGAAAGAGGTCGTCCACCTCGTCGGCGTCCTTCGAGAACATGAAGCACACTGTGTAAATCGTGCTTTTGTGCGTACGAACAAGTCGTTCAAATTCCAAGTCCAATGTTTTCATTGTGTCATACGTGTTAGAACTGTCTAAATTTTACCCATTAGACGCATGATGTGGGTGCAAAACTACAAAATCTTGGAAGAATTTTGTTGGGCAGTAGTTGAAAATGAACGTTAGGTAGTAAAGTAGGGTTCAATTATCTATCATCCCTCAGGATTAACCAGGAAATAGGCAACAATATAGCAGTTACTGGCGTGACTTTTGGTTGTCCACAAATAAACCTTACCCAATAAAACAAACTTTCGTGGACAACACCTATATTATTCCAAAAAATAAGAGGAAAATTTTGTTAATCTCCATTTAATCAATACCTTTGCAAAGGATTGAACATTTTTCTTCAGTCCATTGAACATTTTTCTTCAGTCCATTGAATATTTTTTCTGAAATGACTTATAAAAGACTGCAATTTAGTGAGTTACAAAGTAGAATAAATGAGGCGCGAGGCAAGATTCAAGTTATTGTGGGACCTCGACAGATAGGTAAAACAACGCTTATTGGGCAAGTTCTTGATGAATGTAACATTCCCTTTGAGAGTTGTTCTGCCGATGATGTGGTGGGTGTAGACGCCAATTGGTTAGCACACACATGGGAGGTGCAACGCTTGAAAATGGATGCAGCAGGTGAGACTAAACGTTTATTGGTTATTGACGAGATACAGAAGATAACAAATTGGAGTGAAACTGTAAAGGCTGAATGGGATCGTGATACACGTGAGAAGCGTGAGTTAATTGTGGTGCTCTTGGGTTCCTCTCGTATGCTTATAGAAAAAGGACTTACGGAGTCGCTCGCAGGTCGCTTTGAATTGATACGCCTGACGCATTGGACATTTACAGAAATGCGTGACTGCTTTGGGTGGAATATTGCACAATATATATATTACGGTGGGTATCCAGGTGCTGCTCAGTATATCAGTAATGAGTCCAGATGGCGCAATTATGTGAAGGATTCGCTTATAGAACCGTCAATATCAAAGGACGTGTTGATGAACACGAACATCCTTAAACCGCAATTGTTGCGCCAACTCTTTGAACTGGGTAGTAATTACAGTGGTGAATTGCTTTCTTTGACTAAAATCGCAGCACAAATGCAGGATGCAGGAAATGTGACAACACTTGCCGGATATTTACATTTGCTTGATGAATGTAATTTGCTATGTGGATTACAAAAGTATGCCGAGGACAATGCGCGTAAGTATAATTCTATTCCTAAATTCCAAGTTTACAATAGCGCCTTGCGTAATGTGTATGCAGAAGAGGATTTTGTAGATGCTATTCAAAATCCAAAGTCATGGGGGCGCTATGTTGAGTCTGCTATTGGTGCTTACCTCGTAAGTCAAGCACAAGTGATTGGGTATAAGGTGTATTATTGGCGTGAGAAGAATGACGAAGTGGATTTCGTGCTTGTTTACAGAAATCGTAAAGTGGCTATTGAGGTTAAGAGTGGTAGACGAACGACAAATACAGGCTTGCCTAAATTTGCTCAAAACTACCAACCGCATAGAAGCATCGTAGTAGGTTCTGGTGGACTTTCAGTAGAGGAGTTTATGACGATGAATTTGGAATTGTTGTTTAAGTAAAAGAGATATAATAATCTATTTTTATTGAATAATATAAAAATGGCTAAATATAAAGTGGGAGACAGAGTCTTAAAACTCGATTCTGAAAATAAAGGCGTTATTGTCGAAGTAATGCCTGCTCGTAGAGGTCGACAGTTATACAAGGTAAGTTGGGATTATGGAGTTACTGACGAATTTGAAGTAAATCTGACTCCAGACTGTGATATAACAGACCCATATGAGCGTTGTATGAGTGGTATTTTTGGATCGTATTCAGATTTCTCAAAAATGAATACGACATTCAAGATTCGTAATTCTAATAATAGTACTATCTCATCACTGAAGGCTTCTAAGACGCTTTTCAGAGCATACCAATTCAAGCCTCTCTTAAAATTCCTCAATTCTACCAATAGAAGATTATTGGTAGCAGATGAAGTAGGTCTCGGTAAAACTATTGAGGCTGGCCATATTATGCTTGAATTGAAGGCTCGTCGAGAATTACGCCATGTCCTAATTGTTTGTCCCAAGTCTTTACAACAGAAATGGAAGGATGAATTGCTGTATAAGTTTGGACTTTCGTTCAAGATTTATGAGAAGAATAAAGATTTAGTTACAGACCTTCATGAATCTCGTACGCCTGTACATGCAATTGTAAACTATGAAAAGATTCGTCAACGAAAAAAATCTAAAGAGGAAGAGAAGAAAGCACAGTCTAATAAGAATGTGTTACCCTCAAATTTGATTGACTATCTTTCAGAAAATGATTTCAAGTTTAGTCTCGTCTTGTGCGATGAAGCACACAAGATGCGTAACCGTGAGACTCAAACATATAAAGGAGCAGAAATCATCATGAGTCAAACAGATGCAGCTCTATTTCTTACTGCTACACCTGTTATGATTAGCACCGAGAACCTGTACAACTTGCTTCACCTCCTTGATAATTTCAACTATGATAATTATCAAATCTTTGATAACCGCTTACAAGAAAATCGTCCATTCGTTGAAGCATTGACATCTCTTAATAATTTGGGAGACTTCTCTGTTATTGCTAAAAATTTACATAGCGCAGAAATCATAACTAAACACTATTCAAATGAGGTTGAGATTTCTTCTAAAGCGACTACTGTTGGAGAAGAATTCAAAGACAATGTTATGTATCAAGAGATACAAAAAGTGCTCAAAGATGAAAATAATGTCAAAAATAGAGCAAGGCTTCAATATTTGATATCATCAATGAGCATGATGAACGGTGTTTTTTCTAGAACCCGTAAACGAGAGGTTACCACAGATATGTCTCAGGCAGAACGTAAACCTCATATGAGGAAAGTTGTTTTGACAGAACACGAAAGGAATGAATACGACAAGGTTATTGAAGAATATAAAGATGATAACTCCTATACAGATATTTGGGGGGAAGAAGTTCTTACTCCTGGCGGTATCTTAGGATTGGTTCAGAAGAAGCGTCAAGTCGCTAGTAGTGTCTATGCGTATTTAAATAAAGAAACCAATTTAGATTCGGGGAAGGATGCCTTTGAACACTATACCGACTCAAAATTTGATGAATTACTTCGCATTATTGACGAAGTCTTCAAACATGGCACCAAGAAAATTGTAATATTTGCTCTGTTTAGACGTACTCTTAAATATTTGCAAATTAGATTCAAGAAACATGGTTTTGGTTCCTTAATGATTCATGGACAAATAGACAACAGAGCTGAAATCCTAGAAGAGTTTAGAACTAACCCTGACGCACATATACTATTGTCTTCGGAAGTTGGTAGTGAAGGGCTCGACATGCAGTTCTGTAATTCTATGGTTAATTATGATTTACCATGGAATCCTATGGTTGTAGAACAACGTATAGGTCGTATAGACCGTTTTGGTCAAAAGTCTCCAACTGTCAATATATATAATATTATCGTTGCAGATTCTATTCAAGAAGATATATATATTCGTCTATTAGACCGTATTGGTATCTTCCGAGGCACCATAGGTGACATGGAAGCAATCCTAGATGCTCCTTTTGAAAAAGGAAGTAGTGTTACCATTCAAGATGTTTATAACAAGCTAGAGAAAGAACTTTACACAAGTCGTCTTACAGAAGAAGAGAAAGAACGTAAGATGAAAGAAATCGAACTTGCTGTAGCTAATGAAAAAGAGAACATCCAGCAGCTAGAGAAGGGACTTGATGGAACCTTAACAAATGACGCATATTTCCAAGAAGAAATCAATAGAATCCAAAATAAAAACGCATACGTTACAGAACATGAACTGCGCAATTATCTAGAGTCAATAATCAGATTAGAACTTACAACATGTTCTTTGGTAGAAGTAGAGAAAGATATATTTGAACTGCAACTTCCTCCAAGCAATACACGAGTATTGCAAAATTTCTTAACGCAATATCAACCAGATGGCGATGAAAATTTTGCAATTTTCCGCCAATTCAAGCATGAAATAGATGATAAAAAGTCTATTAGAATGACCTTTAACCAACAAAAAGCATACGATAATCGTAAGCTGATGTTTGTTAATATCTATCATCCAATAATTCAAGCTTGCTTAAATTATTTTGAAAAGAAAAACGACAAAACAAAATCGTCTTTCTGTTATGCTTTAAGAAGTGATAACGTTTTACATACTGGTGACGTTTATTATCTTGCTTTATATCAAATCAGTATTTGCCGCAAGATATTAGGCGTAGATAAACACACACATACATTAATGCCACTTTTGTACTGTGTTAAAAATCAGAGCGTAATTAGCGACGAAGAATTAGTTAATCATATTTATTCAAGATCTCAAACAGAAGGTAAAGAGCACAATCCAAACAGCAAAGACCTAGATCCAGAAATGCTCCAGGATATGCGTTATGACTTTGCTGATGCGCTTAACGAAGAAAAAAGTAAACGGTTGTCTGAATTACGTCTTCAAATCGAAAGTGAAAGACAAAGACACGAGCAGAGAATGAAAGAATACTATGCTTCTGTTATTGAAAATCAACGTCGATTTATTAGTAATTGGGAAGATGAAATTGAAATGATATTCAACTCTGATGAAAAACGCGTTCGCCAATTGCAAAATGCAATTAATCTGGCTATAAATCGTATCGAGCGATATAAAAAAGAAGAAGACGAACGTATGCAACGCATTAACGAATCTTCCCATATAGAAGTTAGTGATAAAATTATTTCACTGAATCTTGTTAACGTTATATAGTACCGAATTGGCCCAATCCAAAATGAGATGAAAATAACAAAATCCTCTAAAGTGTAATTATTTACCTATCAGCACCTTAAGATTTAGTTGTATAGAAGTAAACCATATGAACGTAAAAGAGTATTTAAAATCCCTGCTTAAATACAAAGGAAATAGCAAGGGATTAAATCAAACCGCTAAAATTACATTTGAGGAAAAAGAAAAAAAGGTTCCGGAAGAAAAGCCTCTTGCTTCTAATAAAGATAAGGAAGTTTCTACAGACGTTGTTATTGAGACTAAAAAAGTCCCCAAAAATATTGAAACGGTTGAAATAGAAAATTCGTCCAAAGTAAAATTAGACGACAAGCCTGTAAATCCAACCACAGAATCAACACCTTCCAATAAGGAACAAAATCAAGTGACAGAAATCCCCAAAGAGGTTCCTGTCTGGCAAGTGGAACACACTACAGACGAAGTTTGGGAACCCTGTATCAATAAAAGTGAACTATCCTCAATCAATAAATCTGATGGTATGATGATAACCATTGGATTAGATTTCGGTACGCATCAAACAAAGGTTTGTATTGAAAGCAAAGGGGGAGTCGAAATAAATTATACCTTCATGAAATTTGGTTACAATCAGAACCAAATGTTTTATACTTTACCCTCTATCATTGGTATTTGCAACGATGGTAAATTAAAATATGGTCATTTGCCATGTAATTTTGACGGGCAAATTATAAGGTATTTTAAACAGGCTGTTTTCAGAGGTAAGTCACCAGATGGAACGATGGACCAAGAATTATCATATTATTACTCAATATGGTATATCGCATATATATTATTTGATTTAGAAGAGATTTTTGGTCAAAACTTCTCTATTCAAATGGGGGCACCAACTGATAGCAGTCATATCAGACTTGCGAAACAAATAGCAACTCGTATTATTGCTTCATCGTATAAATTGGTTGAGGTGGTCTTTGAAAATAACAAAGAAAAGTTCCTTGATACAGACATAGAAACCTTGAAAGGTTTAACTGAAATCATTGAATATTCGGATGATATAAAAGAGGAATATGGGCTGTTAGTTTTCCCAGAAGCTTATGCATGTTTGAAACCTCTAATAAGTCAGAAGAAGATTGAAAAAGGAATGAATCTAATGATTGATATTGGTGGAGGTACAACAGACATTTCTTTTTTCACAATTGAAAATGATAATCCACAGGTCTACGATTTCTTTTCAATCAATAAAGGTTTGAATTATCTTACTTGTGCTGAAGAACAAAAGGTTCTACGCTTAACGTCTAATATCAAATATGTCTCTGAAATTGATATTCATAGGAAAAATACTTTTAAAAAAGAAGTAAAGAATATTTGTAGTAATATTCAAAGTAAATTACTAAGAGAATTTAGTCTACAAACTTCATTAAATAAGACAAGGTTATTAAATGCTTTAAAAAATAGACCTCTGGTTTATTGTGGTGGTGGTAGTACTTTCCCACTATTAAGAACGAGTTATATAGATTTTTCAGATATCAAACAAATATCTGAAAAGGAATGGGATACTAAATCTGTATCTCAGGTTAAAGAAATTATAAAAAGAGACTTGTTTCCTATACTTTCTACAGCCTATGGTTTAGCTATTAGTTCGGAACATGATAATATCGTAATGAAACCATTTAGAGATATATTTGAAAATATTAGAGGAATAGAAGAGTACAAAGGAGAAGAATCTCGGTATGATAAATTTAATGGGGGATTTAATTATACAGACGACTATGATTCTATAAAGTGATAAATTGTACACTTTGGGTAAGTATAAGAGAGAATGAGTTCTAATGAAGAAAGTTTGCAGATATAGCGATTGTGCTTATGTTTAAAGGTGTTATCTGACATAGGGTATAGGGATGAAAGATTGGTAATTCACCTATATCGGGTCATGATTGAGCTGATGCAACCGGATTTTCGGACTGACCCAATTTTAAATATTAAATTCAACAAAAAAGGTGCTTCCCAATTGGGAGGCACCTTAAATTTTATAAGTTGTAAGTAAGATTACTTAGCGAGCTTACCGTCTGAACCGAGCACGTTGATGATCTTGTGCTTGTACATCTTTTCCATGTTGTCGCGAGCGGGACCGAGGTACTTACGGGGGTCAAACTCAGCGGGCTTTTCAGCAAATGTCTGACGGATTGCAGCAGTCATAGCCAAGCGAGAGTCAGAGTCAATGTTGATCTTACAAACTGCAGACTTAGCTGATTCACGCAACCATTCTTCGGGGATACCGATAGCTGCCTTCAACGCACCACCAAACTTGTTGATAGTAGCAACTTCGTCCTGAGGAACTGAAGAAGAACCGTGGAGCACGATGGGGAAACCAGGAAGCTTAGCTTCTACTGCCTTCAACACGTCGAATGCGAGGGGAGGAGGTACCATGAGACCAGTCTTGGGGTCGATAGTGCACTGTTCGGGAGTGAACTTGTAAGCACCGTGAGAAGTACCGATAGAGATAGCCAAAGAGTCACAACCTGTGCGAGTAGCGAAGTCGATTACTTCTTCGGGGTCAGTGTAAGTGTGGTGGTCAGAAGAAACTTCGTCTTCTACGCCTGCCAATACACCGAGTTCGCCTTCTACAGTTACACCATACTGGTGAGCGTAGTCAACAACCTTCTTAGTGAGCGCTACGTTTTCTTCGTAGGGGAGGTGTGAACCGTCGATCATTACTGAAGAGAAACCAGAGTCGATACAGCTCTTACAAGTTTCGAAAGTGTCACCGTGGTCGAGGTGGAGAACGATTTCAGGATTTTCGCAACCGAGTTCCTTAGCGTATTCAACTGCACCCTGAGCCATGTAGCGAAGCAAAGTAGCGTTAGCATACTGACGAGCACCCTTAGAAACCTGAAGGATAACGGGAGACTTTGTTTCAACTGCAGCCTTGATGATAGCCTGCATCTGTTCCATGTTGTTGAAGTTGAACGCGGGGATTGCGTAACCACCGTCGATGGCGCGAGCGAACATTTCCTTAGTGTTCACCAAGCCGAGGTCTTTGTAACTTACCATAAATTTAAGTTTTATTAAAAGAAGTGTTTATAAATTCCAAAGGCAAATTTACAACTTCCTGCGAACCTAACGAAATTTACCCCCTAAAAAATTATGAAATATTTGTCGCGCCCGCAAACAAACCCCTCTTGCAACTGCTATCTGCCATTTTTTGCTTAATTTAGCAGTCAAAACAGGTTCTGATTAAAGGAGAAAGGAAAAAGGAGAAAGGAGAAAGTCCGTGCGGATGGATATTGCGCCAGCAATTTCTCCTTTTTCATTTCTCATTTCTCCTTTCAAAAAACTTTTGCTATGGTTCAACTTATCTTCGACCACTTCCCTAATCTCACCGACGAGCAGCGCAGTCAGTTTGAACAATTAGATGCGCTTTACCGCGATTGGAATGCGAAAATCAATGTGATTTCTCGTAAGGATATTGACAATCTTTACTCGCACCATGTGCTTCATTCTTTGGGTATTGCCAAGGCGGTGACCTTCCGTCCGGGCACTAAGATTATGGACATCGGTACGGGTGGTGGATTTCCCGGTATCCCTCTTGCCATACTCTTTCCCGAATGCGAATTTCTTTTGCTCGACAGCATCGGCAAGAAGGTGAAGGTGGCGCAAGCCGTAGCTGAGGCGATTGGTTTGAAGAATGTGACCTGCGCACACCGCAATGTGATTGAGGAAAAGGGAAAGTTTGACTTCGTGGTGAGTCGTGCCGTGATGGATATGGGCGACTTGTATAAGTTGGTGCGTAAGAATGTGGCGAAGGAGTGTCGCAACGCCTTGCCCAACGGCATCGTGGTACTTAAAGGTGGAGATTTGGTCAACGAATTGGCGCCTTTCAAGAAATGTTCTACCACTTGGAATCTCAGCGACTACTTTAAGGATGAATTTTTTGAAACTAAGAAGGTAATCTACGTACAATGCTAACCGTGAAGAAATTTGTGGTAAATCCCATTGAGGAATCTACCTTTGTTATTTACGACGAAACGCGTGAGGCGACTATTGTAGATTGTGGTGTGTTGTACCCTGAAGAAGAGGTGGCGCTTGCTGATTTCATTAAAAGCGAAGGACTGACCGTGAAGTATCACTTGCTCACGCACAGCCATTTCGACCACATCTTTGGTGCCGACTTCGTTTATCGCACATGGGGACTTTCTCCCTGCATGCACAAGAATGAATTGACCACCTACAAATCAGCGACCGCCCAGATGCGCAGTTTTGTTGGCAATGCCTTTACGCTTGTAACCCCTCCTGCTGGTAAATTGTTTGACGACTATGAGGTGGTGACTTTAGGCAGTCACACATTAAAAGTGCTCCCTACTCCGGGCCACACACAGGGAGGTGTGTGTTATTATTGTGCAGAAGAAAACGTCCTGCTCAGTGGTGACACGCTCTTCTACCGTAGCATAGGTCGCACCGACCTTTTCGGCGGTAACTACGAGCAACTCATCGGCAGCATCAAGCAAGAACTCATGGTGCTACCCTCTGAAACCAAGGTCTATCCCGGACATGGTCCTGCAACAACGATAGGGGAGGAACGCCTAAACTTTATGTAGTCAGCTATGCAAGCACTTATATTTGATTACGGCGGAACCTTGGATACGGATGGGCGTCATTGGGCGCACGTGCTTTGGGAAGGTTATTGCGAGGCGAAGGTGCCCGTGACGAATGAGCAATTTCGTGAGGCGTATGTTTATGGTGAGCGGGCGTTGGCTAAGGCGCCGATTGTGCAACCCGAGGATACCTTTCGCGATGTGTTGGAAAAGAAGGTGAACCAGCAGTTTGCTTTTCTTCAAGCGGAACATATTTGGAACGATGCCACTGATGTCTGTGCCGAAAAACTAAATACGGTGGTTAATTACTGCCACGATTATGCTTTGTGCCATATTACAAAGGCGCGTGAGGTGCTGGCTGTGCTCCGCCCCAAGTACCGCATGGTGTTGGTGAGTAATTTCTACGGCAATATCGAAGCCATTTTGCGTGACTTCGGATTGGCGCAATATTTTGATGCCGTGATTGAAAGCGCAGTGGTAGGTGTGCGCAAACCCGACCCTGAGATTTATCGCTTAGGGGTAAAGGCTACGGGATGTGAGGCAAAAGATGTGACCGTCGTTGGCGACTCTTACTCTAAAGATATAGTGCCCGCTACAGAGGTGGGTTGTCGCACCATTTGGTTGCGAGGAGAAGGATGGAGTGGGGAAGATGCGGGCGAACTTGCTACGTATGAAATCACGTCATTGCCAGATGTGCTTTACTACCTCTCTTAAAAACGAGGCGTTGTGTCATAATAAGCAAACTGCTGCGTTGCTCCTCAATTTCGGACTTGGTCGTGTACTTCAGTACACTCCCTTCGTCCTCAATTTCAGCGCCTAGCATTTTATTTATTCTTACACAACTTAATAGGGTGTGCCGAAATTAGCATTTCGACACACCCTATTTGTTTAATCTAAAGTTGACGGCGAATTCGTGAATCGTGGGTATTTGAAAATGATGGATGCTGCTACGGCAATGATGAGCAACATGGGGTAGAAGAGGTGGGGAATGATTTCAACTGGAGAAATGCTCGCCAATCCTGCCGCCATGAGCAACTGAGCACCATAAGGAATAAAACCTTGCACGATGCACGAGCAGGTGTCGAGAATGCTGGCGCTACGTTTGGGGTCTACGCCATAGCGCTCGGCAATGTTTTTCGAGATTTCGCCCACACTCAAGATGGCGATTGTATTATTGGCGGTGCAAAGATTCGTAAGTCCCACCAATGTGGCAATGCTAAATTCGGCTCCACGACTGTTGCGAACGCGACGGGTTAACCAATGGATGAGGAAGGTAATACCTCCGTTTTTGCGGATTAACTCTAAGAGGCCTCCTGCAATCATGGAGATGAGAATGAGTTCGCCCATTCCACCGATTCCGCTTGCCATGGCGGCAAACCAACCGCTGGCATCGAATGCGCCAGTTATCATGCCGATGAGTCCTGTGAAGAGGTTGCCGATGAGTAACACGAGAAGCACATCCTTCCCCCAAATGGCAAGAAGGATAACGGCAAGGTAGGGGATGACGTTAATGATTTGTGTGAAGGTAAATTCCGTGGTGTGATTGTTCGGTGTGGCGTTCAATCCCATAATGACGTAAAGCACCGTTGTAATGATTGCGGCGGGCAAAACAATTCGAAAATTCGTCTTGAATTTATCGCTCATCTTTACGCCTTGTGTGCGCGTCGCTACAACCGTAGTGTCGGAAATAAACGAAAGGTTATCCCCAAATAAGGCTCCACCAACGGCGGCGGCAACAATCAGCGGCGTGCTCATGCCCGTTTCCGTTGCCAGTCCTGCCGTGACGGGGGTGAGAGCAACAATCGTGCCGACCGAAGTTCCGATACTCATGCTGACGAAGCAAGAGGCAATGAATATCCCCGCAAGTAAGGCCTTCTCGGGTAAGAGTGCCAAGGTTAATTCTACGGAAGCATCGATGGCGCCCATGGCTTTCGCGCTACTCGCAAAGGCACCAGCAAGCACAAAAATCCAAACCATAAACAGCAGATTTTTGGAACCTGCTCCCTTGGAGAAGATGGAGATGCGCTCCTGAAGGGAATGCCCACGCGTAATCAGCAAAGCATAGACGGAGGTGGCGATAAACAGAATGGTGAGGGGCACTTTGTAGAAATCACCAAAGTAAAGTCCCGTACCGAGAAATAAAGTGACCAACACAAGCATCGGACTGATGCCTAAAAGTCCAATCTTGCGAGGACGTTTTCGATTTGTCATAGTTAATTATAGCGTAATAGTGGATGGAGGGTTGCTTAAATAGGTAAATTGTAGTAATTTTGTCGGCGGAAAATAGGATAAGGGTGGGAGTGTGAGTGCGTAATGCATTTCTCCTCAGAACTCCAGAACTTCTTAACTTCAGAACCTCAAACCCTTTAACCTCAAACCCTTACCCCCTCATAATTATGTTTACAGCAAGTAGAAAAGATCTCGCCGAACTCCTCGCCCTTTTTCGCATTGTTGAGGATATGGCCGTGGCAGAAGGTACCGTGGAGGGCACTCCTGGTGAAATGATTTCCGTGGAGGCCGTAATGCGCGAGGAAGATAAAGTAATGCGGTGCTATCGTCGTGAGGCAGACGTTATTCTTATTGAGAATGATGCCGACGACGAAGTCATTCGTGTGGATGTCTCTGAATGGGCACACACTCGCGAAGCTCTTTTTGAGGCACTGCGTCAGAAGGATGATGAAAATATAGTCCTCGTGGACGATCCCGAAGAAGCATTTCTGGATAAAATAAAGATGTTCCAAATTGCGGGTACCGCGGAAGGGCAACAACACCTCTTGTTGGCCACTCCTTCAGGATTAATGCCCAGTGTGGTTTGGTCGCGTGCTGGTGCGTTTCCCACAAAAATCTTAGATGGCGGACGTGCGGCAAATCTCAAACTCGAGCAGACGGGTACGCGTTTTGCAACGCCCATGGCGGCAAAGGTGAACGGATTGGAAACCGACAATAGTGTGCGCGACCGTATGTTGCTCATCGAGGATATGGGAAGTTCGTTGCGCTACGAAGGGGTGGCGGACAAAGTGTTCCGTGCAAACCTCGGTATGTTGGACCTACACCTCGGCAGATTGCTTTCCGAAATGGTGCGCTTATCTTATATGGAGGACATCTTCAAGTTGGATGAATTGACAGAGCGTATGCGTGAGTTGAATCCGCTTAAGGTGAAGACCGAACTCATCGTGAAGCACGGCTATTACGAGTATAAGGTGAAGCAGTTGCTTTTAGCCTGTGCCGCAGGAATGCGTCCCGCAAAAATTTATCACGGTTGCGAGGACTTGCCTCCCTATTTGGTGGTCGTAAATCCCAATGGTCAACCCATGGCATTCTCATCCGCTCAACGCATGCTCCTTGCCGACTTCCTCTTCCACACGGCGCGCTTGGAGCGTGGTAGCATGGAGAAGGATAAGTATGGGGTTATGGAGCGCGAGAATAATGTGTACTACTTCAAGTTGAACTTAAAGATTGGTTTAGCAAAGCGCTAAATTCAGGTTTGAGATAGCGCCTTATCTTTATATCTTACTTAGACGAGTTGATGGTAAACACCGTCAACTCGTCTTGTTTTTATCCTCATGCTATTGGAGTAAATTCTTGGAAAATGCCTTGCTCGCGATGGTCCACCGTAACGTGGATGTTGTATTTCTGATGCAGGTGTTCCGCCAAGTGTTGCGCGGAGTACACACTACGATGCTGACCGCCTGTACACCCGAAGGAGAACATCAAGTCGGTGAAACCACGCTCCATATAACGCTCCACATGGAAGTCGGCTAACTTATAAACGCTTTCAAGGAACTGAAGGATTTCACCATCATCCTCAAGGAATTTAATCACTGGAGCATCAAGGCCCGTGAGTTTCTTGTAGGGTTCATACTTTCCTGGATTGTGCGTAGAGCGACAATCAAAAACGTACCCCCCTCCGTTGCCACTACAATCGGTTGGGATGCCGCTTTTCTTGTAGGAGAAACTGAACACACGCACGTGCAATCCCTTTCGCTCCTCCTGCTGGCAAGTCGGAGTTGCTTCCTTTCGCAATTCCGCTTCTACCAATTTCTGCAACACACCTTCCATGTAGGGATAATCCCTTGCTACTCCCGCCTCGAGCAATCCCTTGAGATTTTCAAGCGCCGCGGGTGTTGACTGAATGAAATAGGTTTTGCGCTCAAAGCGTCCGAGCATGCCGTAAGCACCCAACACTTGCAACGTGCGGAACAAGACGAAGCGCATCAAATCTGCCTTAAACTTTTGGCGGTCAACCTCAATCAATTCCTCAAGTGCGTCAAGATACACCTCCACCATCTCTTGGCGCAGGTCATCAGCATAACGCGCGGAGGCTTGCCACAGGAAGGAGGCAATGTCGTAATGAAGCGGACCCTTCATACCGCCTTGATAATCAATAAAATAGGGTTTGCCATTCTTGAGCATCACATTGCGCGCCTGGAAATCACGATAGAGGAAGGTGACATTCTTCGATGCCGTGGCGCATGCCACTAAATCTTCGGCAAAGCGCTTGAAGTCGTGCTCCAAAGCCACTTCGTCGTAAGCAACGCTCGTGGTGCGCAAGAAGCAATACTTGAAGTAGTTCAGGTCGAACGTGGCCGCCATCTGGTCAAACTGAACGGGCGGGATGAGTCGGTTGAAGTCTAAATTCTCTGCGCCTTTCACTTGCACCTGTGCCAATGCGCGCAACGTTTTCGCAATCAATTTGCGCTCATCTGCATTATAATTTCCCGAAGTTCGCCCAGCGCTAAGTGCTTGGTAAAGCGAAGTCGTGCCAAGGTCGGATTGCAGGTAGCAACACCCCTTTTCGAACACCGCTATAAGTTCGGGAACGTTCAACCCAAGGGCATGAAAATGGCGCGTGAGGTAGATAAACGCATCGTTCTCCGTTTGCGACAATCCAATGACCCCAATGCTGGTTGTTCCATCGGGAGCGGTCAAGCGTATGTAAGTTCGGTTGCTCCCCGCCTTGTCTAACGGTGTGGTTGAGGCGGGAGTGTATCCGAAGGTTTCTTCGTAGAGTTGAATCAAGGTGTCCATGCTTTCTTATTCCATCATTTTCTTGACATACATAAGGTGAACCGCCACGAGGCCTGCCGTCTCTGTGCGCAAGCGACTCTTGCCCAAGTGAATGGGGGTGAACCCTGCGGTGATGGCTTGCTGAACTTCAGCAACGGAGAAGTCACCCTCAGGACCTATCATCACCAAAGCATCATCCGTTTCGTTGAGAACATCGCCAAGGAAGGGCTTTTCGTTGGGCGTATTGGGGATATTGTCGTAGCAATGCGCAATGAATTTTTGCCCCTTAAAGTTCTGTGCAATAAACTTCTTGAAAGGCATCATTTCAACAACTTCAGGTTTTGTGGCCTTATGGCTTTGCTTCGTTGCCGATACTACGATTTTCTCCACGCGCTCCGTCTTAATTACCTTACGCTCAGAGTTGTCGCAGAGCACGAAGGAAAGTTGGTTTATTCCAATTTCCGTAGCCTTCTCTGCCAACCATTCCGTGCGGTCCATGTTCTTTGTGGGTGCCACAGCAAGGTGAATATAGCCGTGCCACAAAGGGGTGGGAGTCTCTACCGAATTGATATTCACGCGGCAGTGCTTGTTAGAAGCCAGGGTGATGGTGCAATCAAAGAAATGCCCCTGTCCGTCGGTAGCCATAAGGTCGTCGCCCTCCTTCATGCGCAAGACGCGTACGGCATGCGCTGCTTCATCTGCTGGCAATTCGTGTGTCTGCTCAATTTCGGGAGCGTAGAAGATATGCAGTTCTTTCATAATTTATGAGTCAAGTATATTTCAAGCGAAAATAGTGATAAAAGTTCACTTTAAGGGTATGCGAAGCTGAAAAAATGAGATTCGTAGGTTATTCCCTTTTCTAAATCTGATGGTAAGGTGCAAATTGAAATGCGCACACCTTGTGGTTGCGGAACTATCAAGTGCTGACATCGGTTGGAATTTTAGAGGAATTTAATTGTTTTTTTATTGAAAATTTGTTTGTCTGGGAATATGGGTGTAACTTTGCAGTAGCTTCGAAAGAAGTTAGCGTGTGCTACGGCTCGTCGCCTCGCAGGGGAGTTTTTTGGACTCCCCTGTTGTTTTTTATATACGATTTCTTCTGTAAAACAACAATCGTAAACCATCCTTCTTATATTACCATCCTTCTTTATCCCTCTCCAATGTGTTGGAATATGAGGTGCAAGAAGCAGATGCGCCTGCTTTTAATAAGCATCCTTTATAGTAAAAACTATCTCCCTTTTAGTTTCAACTATCTCCCTTATAATTCAAATTATCTCCCTCTTATTTTTTTCGTCTTATATTAGTGCTAAAAGAGGAGAGAGTAAAGTGCGTCGGAACTCCAGTAAATAGTCCGTCGCCCTCAATTTTCAAAAAAGCGTCGGGAGAGTCCTTTTCATATCTGTTCTTTTTTGTATATTTGCACTCACATAGTTTAATACCTATTAAGGATGCAGACAGTTAAAATCAAGGATAAAGAATTTGCCGTTTCAATTTCGGAAGCAGAAATTAAGGAACGTGTGTGTGCTATTGCGAAGCGCATCAATAAAGACTTGGAGGGTACAACCCCCATATTTATTTCGGTGTTGAACGGTTCGTTCATCTTTGCCGCCGACTTACTTCGCGAGATTACCATCCCTTGCGAAATTAGTTTTGTGAAAATGGCATCATATTCAGGCACTGTTTCTACGGGGCAGGTGAAGGAAATCATGGGGCTTACGAATGACATTGAAGGGCGCACTGTAGTCATCGTTGAAGACATCATCGACTCGGGGCTCACCATGAAGGAGATGATTCAACTTTTGCAGAAGAAGCATCCTGCGGCTATTCATGTGGCATCGTTGCTCACGAAACCCGATAATTTGAAGGTGGAATTGGATGTTAAGTACAACTGCTTTGACATCCCCAATGACTTCATCGTGGGTTACGGATTGGATTACGACGGTGAAGGTCGCAATCTCAAGGATATTTATACAGTAGTTTAACGAAATTACAACATTTTCAATATGACAAACATCGCAATCTTTCGCGCTCCCGGTTCAGGTAAGGGCACACAGAGCGAACTTTTGATTCAGAAATACGGTTTTAAGCACATCTCAACGGGTGACGTGCTCCGCGCAGAAATTGCGGCTGGTACGGAACTCGGTAAGACGGCACAGGGATTTATTGACCACGGTCAGTTGATCCCCGACTCGTTGATGATTGAGATTTTGGCGCATAAGTATGACGAACTTTGCCCCTGCGAAGGTCTCATTTTCGACGGATTCCCCCGCACGGTGCCTCAAGCAGAAGCTTTGAAGGAAATGTTGGCAAAGCGTGGCACGGCCGTAAGTGGCATGTTGGAATTGGCGGTAGATGAAGCAGAACTCATGGAGCGCTTGATCAATCGCGGTAAGACCAGCGGACGCGCCGATGATAATGAAGAAACCATCAAGAAGCGCCTCACGGTTTACAATACTCAAACCGCTCCGCTCATTGAATGGTATGAAGCAGAAGGTTTGCGCCACTCGGTGAAGGGTAGTGGTTCTTTGGAAGAAATCAATGCGGCACTTTGTGCGGTGATTGATAAGATGTAAGACATAGTAAACATGTTTGAGACATGTTTGTAGTAGACAAGTAGACGAGTAGACAAGTGGACGAGACGGTCACCGAGATAAACGATGGAGCAATCGTACTCTATGGCTTGTGTTCAACCCCTCTTGTTTACTTGTACCTAATAACTTGTACCTAAAGAAATGGCCGAAAGTAATTTTGTAGATTATGTAAAAATATACTGCCGCTCGGGTAAGGGCGGTAGAGGTTCGATGCACCTTCACAGAGGGAAGTATCAACCGAATGGAGGTCCTGATGGTGGTGATGGCGGACGTGGTGGGCACGTTTACTTGCGCGGTAATCACAACTACTGGACGCTGCTCCACTTGCGCTATGAGCGTCACGTCTTTGCGGGACATGGTGGCAACGGTTCAAAATGTTGCTCCCACGGTTCAGATGGCGAAGATAAGTATATTGACGTTCCTTGTGGCACGGTGGTTTACGACGCAGAAACAGGCAAATATATTTGCGACGTTACCGAGGATGGACAGGTGGTAATGCTCTTGAAGGGCGGTCGTGGCGGTTTGGGAAATTTCCAATTCCGTTCGGCAACCAACCAAACGCCTCGCTATGCGCAGCCTGGCGAACCCATGCAGGAAATGATGGTTATCATGGAGTTGAAACTCCTTGCTGACGTCGGTCTTGTGGGATTCCCCAATGCAGGTAAGTCAACTTTGCTCTCCGCACTCAGTTCTGCAAAACCCAAAATTGCGAACTATCCCTTTACAACCTTGGAACCCAGTTTGGGCATCGTGCCTTATCGTGACGGTAAGTCATTCGTAATGGCCGACATCCCTGGTATTATCGAGGGAGCGGCAGAAGGTCGCGGTTTGGGCTTACGCTTCTTGCGCCATATCGAACGCAACTCCCTGTTGCTCTTTATGGTGCCAGGCGATACGGAACACATAGCCAAGGAATACGACATCTTGCTCAACGAACTCAAGAAGTTTAACCCCGGCATGCTTGACAAGCGCCGTATTTTGGCAGTTACGAAGAGCGACTTGTTGGATGAAGAACTCATTGAGATGCTTCGTGAAGAATTACCCCAAGACCTTCCCGTGGTATTCATTTCTGCAGTTACGGGTCAGGGTATTCAGCAACTGAAGGACATTCTTTGGGAAGAACTCAACTCTGAAAGCAATAAACTCCAAGCCATTTCAGAAGGCGGAAGCATTGTGCACCGCGATCGTGAAGTGCAGAACTTCGACCTTGACTTTGCCGATTGGCAATATGAGGACGATGATGACGAAGAAGACGATGACTTTGAAATGTTGGAGGAATATGAAATTGAGGACCTTGAAGACTGATTTTATATAAAGGAGAAATGAAAAAGGAGAAAGGAGAAAGATGCTGGCGCGGTGGTGTTATGCATGGATTTTTCTCCCTTCTCTTTTATTTATAGTATGAAGTTGTTAGAGTACACATTCCAGGATGCTTGTCCACCTCGCGCATTCAGCACCCAGCGAAAGGGTGGTGTGGGAGAGGGGGCTTACGCCTCATTTAATATCACCCATTATTGTGGTGACTCAGCGGAGAATGTAAGGGCTAATCGCCGTATTTTATGTGCGGAGTTGGGGATTACGGATGAGCGTTTGGTGCTCCCTCGGCAGACACATAGTGATAACATCGCCATCGTGACATTAGAAACTTCGTCAGAGGCGCTTGAAGGTGTGGATGCCGTAATTACCCATGAGGAGGGATTGTGCATTGGAGTCTCCACGGCAGATTGCATTCCGCTTCTTTATTTCGACCCCACACATCGCGTGATTGCGGCTATTCATGCCGGTTGGCGAGGCACGGTAAACGGAATTGCTCGTAAGGCTCTGCACGTTATGATGGAGACCTTTGGTACGCAACCTGAGGATGTGCAAGTCGTTGTAGGCCCTGGTATTTCCGCCGCTTCGTTTGAAGTGGGCGAAGAGGTGGTTGAGGCGTTTGCAAAGGCGGGTTTTCCGATGGCGGAAATACGTCATATAAACCCCTTGACGGGTAAGTCTCACCTTGACCTTTGGGAGGCAAATGTAGGCCTATTATTTCGCGAGGGAGTAAAGCGTGAGAATGTGCAACAAAGCGGAATCTGCACTTATCAATCTCACGAAACTTATTTCTCCGCACGCCGTCTAGGGATACATTCAGGAAGAATATTTACTGGAATTATGCTCTAATAAAAAATATTTAATCTTGTATAGTTACTAATTTGCCATCCTCAAAATAAAGGTATTTATTGCTATATACCCATTGCTCATATATTGTTGATGCTGTGATTGTTCTGTTTATACGCTTTGGGTGACCTATTGCATCAATACATTGTTGTTTAGTCATACCTATAACTATTTTTCCTTGAATTATTAAATTTCCATAGTAATCTCCATATGTGGTAAGAATTTTTCTTCTTCTTTTGCTTGCTCTTTCAGTAGCTTCTGCGACTGCTTTAGCCGCTTTGGCTTTAGCCTCTGCTTTGTATTGATTTTGTACAGCTTGGTATTTGTGAAAATCCTCTATTGATAAAAAATAATCTTTTTTCCACTCTTTCAATTTAAGAAGATGGGAGGCTAATATATAATGTTTTCCGTACTTCTCATTTTCAAGATTTAAAATGACTCTGTTATCTGTATAGTCATCAATAGGTAGTTCCCCCGGCATGACCAATACATCTGTACATTTCCAAACGCTATTACAAGGAATTTTTTTTGCTAAATTTTTTTGAGTATTGTAATCTCTAAATCTGCCGTGTCCAGAATATGAAATATCAATATCATCATCTTTATGTATATACACTAATTCTTTCTCTAAGTATAATTGTTTTATCTTTTCAAAATAACCAAGAGAAACCCATGCAACATCAGCAGCCCATTCGTGTTTACTATCTACATATAAAATAATGGTTTTGTTAGGATTGTTCACCTCCTTTAGATAAAAAGTACTTCCATAAACAGAATCTATTACAAATGTATTATTATCTAAAGTTCTAAGAAACTCCTTTTGTTTATAACTTTTGATCTTACTATATTGTCCTCCATATTCAAAATATGGAGAATCTGAGGAAGAAATACTTACTATTTTTTGTCCTTTCAAATGTTTATAGCGATCGTTGTATTCTACGTCTTTTAATTTTTCGATATTAGTTAAGCTATCATAAGTGAAGATTGTTTCTTTCTTCTCTTTTTGGGGTAATTGTGCAATTTTGATTTGTGAAAATACTGATGTGATGGGGAATATTGTTAAAATCAAAAAGCTTAATTGTGTCTTATTCATAGTTTCAAGTGTTAGGTTTATAGCATTTTTTTGTATAATCAAATTGCGAAATCGTAATCTTTGCTAATACAACTAAATTAGCTTGTGGGATATTTATCAACATTTAGAGGTGGTTTCGGATTTTCTTAATGTGATAATTGAATTCACTATAATTATCTTTCCGTGGTATCCATAGCAAAATTATTGATTTTATTGAGAATAAATGTTGTTTTTCATTTATTTTTACAGAATAGCTTCTTGCTAAATATCTAATAGAGTAATTCTTCCATAGCTTTATACAAACTTTCGTTTCTTTGTCGTATCTTTGCGCAAAGAATAAATTCATAAACCTATTCGTATGAAAGAATTAGCATTGAAGTACGGTTGCAACCCCAACCAAAAGCCTTCACGCATTTACATGAAGGAGGGTGAACTTCCCATCGAAGTATTGAGTGGTCGTCCTGGTTACATCAACTTCCTCGACGCACTTAACGGTTGGCAACTTGTTAAGGAACTCAAGGCTGCTACAGGTCTTCCCGCAGCTACAAGTTTTAAGCACGTAAGCCCCGCTGGCGCTGCCGTAGGTGAAGAAATGAGTGATACGCTTAAGAAAATCTATTTCGTAGATGATATTAAGGAACCCCTTACTCCTATTGCTACGGCGTATGCTCGTGCACGTGGTGCTGACCGTATGTCAAGTTATGGTGACTTCATTGCCCTCAGTGACACTTGTGACAAGGCAACAGCATTGCTCATCAAGCGCGAAGTTTCAGACGGTGTGATTGCTCCCGACTTTACAGAAGAGGCGCTCCAAATCTTGAAGGAAAAGCGCAATGGCTCATACAATGTCCTCAAGATTGACCCCAACTATGTGCCCGCTCCTGTTGAAAGCAAGGAAGTGTTCGGTGTGACTTTCGAACAGGGTCGCAATGAAATCGAGCTCACTTCTGATGCCCTCTTCGAAAACATTCCTACGGACAATAAGAACTTCCCCGCGGCAGCAAAGCGTGACTTGATGATTGCCCTCATCACGTTGAAATATACGCAGTCTAACTCTGTTTGCTACGTGAAGGATGGTCAGGCAATCGGTATTGGTGCTGGTCAGCAGAGCCGTATCCACTGCACACGCCTTGCGGGTAATAAGGCAGACATCTGGTGGTTGCGTCAGCATCCCAAGGTGATGAACCTTCCCTGGGTAGAAAAGATTCGCCGTGCCGACCGTGACAACACGATTGACATTTACATCTCTGACGATTACGAAGATGTACTTGCCGACGGCGTTTGGCAGCAGTTCTTCACCGAAAAGCCCGAAGTGCTTACGCGCGAAGAAAAGAAGGCATGGATTGCACAGAACACAGGCGTGAGTCTCGGTTCTGACGCTTTCTTCCCCTTCGGTGATAACATCGAACGTGCGCACAAGAGCGGTGTAGAATACGTAGCGCAAGCAGGTGGTTCCGTGCGTGACGACCATGTTATTGAAACCTGCAACAAGTACGGCATCGCTATGGCATTCACAGGCGTGCGCCTTTTCCACCATTAATCCAACGTGTGGCTTATGCGTAAAGCAGCAGAAGAAGAAATCACGCAGGCAATGACCGTCGGAATCACCTTTAAGGGTGCAAAGCTGAAGGCCAAACCTACGGAGGAAAAGGTCAAGACGAAAGCAAAGAAAAAGACGTATATCACGGGACTCCACGGTTCGGGTGCGGCAAAGAAAAAGGCGGATATCCGCAAGCGTCGTGCTAACCGACACAAGAATAAGGGGTAGGGTAGGTTATAAGGTTGTAAGGTCGCTTCGCTTTTTAGGTTGTAAAGACTATGCAGTCCGCATGGATTCTTAAAACCTCAAAACCTTAAAACCTCAAAACCTCAAAACCTCAAAATTTAATTCTTGTTAAAACCGACATTTTATTTTGTTCGTGTAAAAAGAAGTCCGTATATTTGCTTCGTAAAACAAAAGTAAAATAGAGACTGCATCGGTTAGACTGGGATTCTCATCACTTTACTCGAAAACCGGGAAAGCGGAACTGCTCAATGGCGTGCCGATATGCACACTGCACTGTGTAGGGTCGGATTACAAAGACGGGGAAGCGCTCAAATCTTATTTCACTCGGAGTTTCATCGCATCACCGGTGTAGTCTTTTTTTTAATACTTAAGGGTGTGCTCACATCAGTTGGGCACGCTCTTTTTTGTGTAATGATGCGTAGCGCAACGGCACGCGGCTTGTGTTAGGAGTTAGGAGAGAGTAGTGAGTAGTGAGTAGTGAGTAGAGAGTAGTCCGTGCGGAGGAAATTTAGAGGAGTGAGGAGTTTTCACTCGACTTGTAGGGACGCACGGTGCGTCCGTAATTCACGCGCTTTTTTTTTATTGATATGATGCGAAATGTCTGACAGAGGCGGACGCACGGACCGCTTAGAGTGAAAATTAGTGCCCATTAGTGGCTACAATAATATGAGCACAACATCTTTGGTGTAAGGATTATTTGTGGACATCTGCTATATTATTACCTTACTTTTTTTGTAATCACCTGTCATGCGTTACGCATCGTTTTTGGTTGGATGTATGGTGGCAAAGCAGGATTTTGCTTTAGTGTGAAAAATTGGCGTGGATGTGATTTTCTTTTGTGTGGAAATGAAGGTGTGTGAGTGGTGTGAAAAATAGCGAAAATTCGTTAGAGCGCCTAAAAATGCCCAAATTTGAGGTTTTATGGTGATTTTTGCCTCCTCGTTTTAGGTGGAGTGAAAATATTTTTGTATTTTTGTATTTAGTTAGGAAATACACAAAAAACTTAAATTTTAGATAGAGCGCAGCAGGGGCTGTTGCTTGATAATGGTTATGACAGAGGATAGAATTAAGCAAGTCTACATTGAGTCGGAAATGAAGAAGTCGTATATCGACTATTCAATGTCTGTAATTGTAGCACGTGCGTTGCCTGATGTGCGCGACGGCTTTAAGCCTGTACACCGCCGTATTCTTTTTGATATGGATGAATTGGGTATTACGCATGATAAACCCACTCGTAAGTCAGCGCGTGTTGTGGGTGACGTGCTCGGTAAGTACCACCCCCATGGTGACTCTTCCGTATATGGTGCGCTCGTGCGCTTGGCGCAGGATTGGAACATGCGCTATACGCTTGTAGAAGGTCAGGGTAACTTCGGTTCGATGGACGGTGACTCTGCAGCAGCAATGCGTTATACAGAAGCTCGCCTCTCGTTGCTCGGTGAAATGATGATGCAGGACATCGAGAAGGAAACGGTGGATATGGTGCCCAACTTCGACAACACGCGTAAGGAACCTTCAGTGATGCCTACGCGCATCCCCAACTTCTTGGTGAACGGAGCAACGGGTATTGCTGTCGGTATGGCAACAAACGTTCCTACGCACAATCTTGGCGAAGTGATTGACGGTTGCGTGGCATACATCGACAATCCCGATATTGACACAGAAGGCTTGATGCAACACATTCTTGCTCCCGACTTCCCCACGGGTGGTTATATTATGGGTTTGCAGGGTGTGAAGTCAGCTTACGAAACGGGTCGCGGTCGCGTTATTATGCGTGCGAAGGCAAATATCGAAAGCGGCGAAATGCACGACAAGATTGTGGTGACCGAAATTCCTTACGGTGTCAACAAGGCGGAGCTCATTAAGAGCATTGCGGAGATGGTAAACGAGCGTAAGTTGGATGGTATTTCAAATATCAACGACGAATCCGACCGTGAAGGTCTTCGTATAGTCGTTGACGTGAAGCGCGATGCAAATGCAGGTGTGGTGCTCAATAAACTCTACAAGATGTCGGCGCTTCAAACCAGCTTCTCTGTAAACTGTATCGCTCTTGTAGGTCCCACAGGGAAGCAGCGTCCCAAGTTGCTCACATTGAAGGAATGCATCGCAGAATTTGTAAAGCACCGCCACGAAGTAGTGTTGCGTCGTACCGCTTACGAATTACGCAAGGCGCAGGAACGTGCACATATCCTTGAAGGGCTCATTATTGCCAGCGATAATATCGACGAAGTAGTGCGCATCATCCGTGCATCTAAAACTCCTGAAGCAGCAGTTGAAGGCTTGATGGAACGCTTCTCGCTTGATGACGTTCAGGCGAAGGCCATCGTAGAAATGCGCCTCCGTCAGTTGACAAACTTGATGCAGGATAAGCTCCACGAAGAGTACGACGACCTCCAGCGCAAGATTGCTTACTACGAGCAAATCCTTTCTGACGAAGAGCTTTGTAAGAAGGTTATCAAGGACGAGCTTATCGAGGTGAAGGAAAAGTATGGCGACGAGCGCCGTACGGAAATTATCCCCGCTGCTGGTGAGTGGAATCCTGAAGACTTCTATGCGAACGACGACGTAGTTATTACCATCAGTCACCTTGGTTATATTAAGCGTACTCCGCTCGCAGAGTTCCGTGCTCAGGCGCGTGGTGGTGTAGGTAGCAAGGGCGGTTCTACACGTGATGCCGACTTTATTGAATACATCTACCCCGCAACGATGCACAATACGATGCTCTTCTTTACCTCAAAGGGACGTTGCTACAAGCTCAAGGTATATGAACTTCCCGAAGGTAATAAGGCTTCAAAGGGTCGCGCTATTCAGAATATGCTCAACATTGAACCGGGCGATAGCGTAAATGCTTGCTTGAACGTGGCGCAGTTTGACAATCAGGAATACCGCGAGTCGCACAACATCGTGTTCTGTACAAAGCAGGGTATCATCAAGAAGACGCTCCTTGACGACTATAAGAACGTGCGCGCGAAGGGTATTATCGCCATCAACTTGCGCGACGATGACCAAGTGGTGAGCGTATGCTTGACCAACGGTGAAAACGAAATTATCGTTGCCAACCGTGCGGGTCGTGCCATCCGCTTCAATGAAGATACGGTGCGTACAATGGGACGTGGCGCTACGGGTGTGAAGGCAATGGCGATTGACCAGGCTGAAGACGAAATCGTAGGTATGGTATGCGTAGAAGATCCCGAAAAGCAAACGGTACTCGTTGTAAGTGAACAAGGTTTCGGTAAGCGCAGCAACGTAGAAGATTATCGCATTACGAACCGTGGTGGTAAGGGTGTGAAGACGCTCAACGTAACCGAAAAGGTGGGCGAACTCGTTGCTATCAAGTGTGTGACCGATGAGGACGACTTGATGATTATCAACAAGAGTGGTATCACCATCCGCCTTAAGCTTTCTACCGTAAGTGTACAGGGTCGTGTAACCCAGGGTGTGCGTCTGATCAACCTCACGAAGCGTAATGACGTAATCAGCAATGTTTGCATCGTGCCTACGGAAGATGAGGAAGAAGTTGTTGGCGAAGAAGTTGCTGTGGCAGAACAAGATGTGGCAGAGGTGACAACAACGCCTGATCTTTTTACTGAAGTAGAGGATAACGAATAATTTATAAACGTGAATACTAATTGTAGGAGCATTTCCATGTGCTCCTACACAAATAATCAAACATTATGAAGAAAATAATGCTTGCCATCGCCATGATGGTTACGGCGCTTACAAGTGTAGCGCAGAATAGTGCTATTTATAAGGTTGAATTCATGGTGGAAAAAGAACGCTATGAAGAAGCTCTTGAAATCATTGAAAAGGCTTTGGCGAATCCCAAAACTACAAAGTTCGCTGGTTTCTACTACAACAAGGGTGAAGTAAATCGTAAGTACTTCGAACGCGTGTTGGATATGGCTTCACAGGGTTATCCCTTTGATACAGCAGCCTTCTGTAACTATCTTGATGAAGCTGTGGTAAACTTCACAAAGAGTCACCTTGCAGATATGCAACCCGATAAGAAGGGTCGCATCGAACCCCAGTATAAGGACAAGAATTATCAGACGCTTAAGACGATGATCAATTACTACAACTATGCCGGTGTGTTTGCTAATCAGCAGAAGGATTATAAGAAGTCTATCGAGTGGTTCCGCAAGTTCTACGACTTCCCCAAGAACCCCGTATTTAGCGCCTCAGAAACTGACTCACTTTACAAACTTAATGCTGTAAACTACAGTCAGACAGCTGTAAACATCGTAATGCTCAACTTCCAGTTGAAGGATTGGGACGGTGTATTAGAAACAGTTGATGCCGCACTTAAGGACACCTTCTCAACACGTGACCTTTACCTCATGAAGATGCAGGCACACCTCGAAAAGAGCGATTCTGCAGCTTATATCAACGACCTCAAGGAAGCTATCGCACGTACTGAACACGTAGGTTTTGCACAAAACCTTCTCTACGTGTACATGCAGCGTGAGCAACCTGAAGAAGCAATGGCATTGGCTAACGAACTTGTTGCTTCAAATCCCGCAAGTCACACGGGTTACTACCTCAAGGGATGTATTGAACTCAACATGTTGAAGAACTATGTGGCAGCACGTGAAAGTTTTGCAAAGGCTATTGAACTCAATCCTTCATTCGTAGATGCTAATGTAAATATGGCGTACACGTTTATGAACGAAGTGGTTGCACGTCGTAACAACGGTGACTGGAAACTTGATCGCAATAATGTGAAGGAGTTTAATCGTGAGTACGATGAAATCAAGAAGTATTACGAACAGGCGCTTCCCTACATGGAACGTGCACACGAACTTGTGCCCGATCAACCCAAAGTGTGGGCCGCTGCACTTCAGCAGATTTACACCAACCTTCAGAACAAGCAGAAGGCTGACGAAATGGATGCTATCTTGAGCACAGCATATTAAGATTATATCTAAAGGAGTGACGGGTGACCCCATGAGGTTGCTCGTCACTCGTTGATAAGACATATAAACTATTATGATTAAAAGAATTCTGTTCTCTCTACTTGCGTGTGCTATGGTGATTCCTGTCGTAGCGCAAAAGGAACTGAAGACGCTTCGTACATTAGTAAAGGCAAAGAATACCGCTGAAGCGATGAAGGAAGTGGCACGTTTGGAGTCTGATAGTATATGCCAATTTATGCCTAAACTCTATGAATTGGCAGCAAAGGTGCACATACAAATCAACGATGTTGAGAATGAAAAGGTGTATCTCAAGAAAGAGTGTGACACGCTTAAACTCTTTGAAAGCACCCGCCAAATTATCCGTAACTTGATGAAAGCTGATTCCTTAGAGCGTGTACAAAAGGAATATTTGGGAAAGGAACATAATGAGAATGAGGGTGATGTGAAAATCATCAAGCGCTATTATAAGAATCTTGAGGCAGGTGCAAACTACTTCTTTAGTCGTCAAAATTATAAGGAGGCACAGCGTCATCTTGGTGTGTTGTTGAGTATGTCGCATTCCGACCTGACTGATGATTTTGCTCTTGACGCCCAGTCAAAGGAATATGCGACATGTGCTTACATGTACACTTATAGTGCATTTCAAAATGGTGATTATTCCGAGGTAGAACGTTACAAATCCTTGCTCCTTTCCGATGACCAATATTTTGAGTCTTCCTTGGAAATGTATGCGCGCACGGCGAATGATTGTGGCAAAACAGATGTCTTTGAAACCTATTTGGAAATGGGTGTGGTAAGCATGCCGCTGCATGACTATTTCTTTGACGAACTCGCTACTCTTTATATTACGGATAAGCGTTATGCCCAATCGGTAAACTTGGCAGAAAAGGCACTTGCTACCGATGCAACAGCGCTGAAAGCGCTGTATTTGAAGGCGTACGCATTGTTTCAGATGGAAGAAGAAAAGGCATGTATAGAAGTTTCCAAGAAACTTGTGGAAACCGATACCGCACAATATTATATAGAGGCAAATTACTACGCTGGTAAGTTGATTATGAATGAATTGGAAACAATTTACCTTCCTACGCGTATTGGTTCTGAAGCATTTGAGTGGGCAAAAAGTGAAATGAAGCGCGTGTGTTCCGAAGCACGACCTTATCTTGAAACCTATCGTAAACTTGCGCCTTCGCAAAGCGAAAAATGGGCTCCACTGCTCTATAGAATCTATCTCGAACTCAACATGGGACCTGAATTTGAGAACATCAGTCGATACGTACAATAAGCTCTGAAATTATACATGAATCCCTTTTTCTCAACCTACGATTTAACTCCCTTCCACCTCATTCATAATGAGCATTTTGAACCCGCTATTCGCAAAGGTATTGCAGAACAAATAGCGGAGGTAGATGCTATTGTCAAAAATCCAGAACCTCCTACTTTTGAAAATACTATTTTGGCGTTAGAAGAGAGTGGGGAACTCTTGGATAAGGTTACGACAGTAATGTATAACCTATTGAGTGCAAATACCAATGACGAACTTGAAGCATTGGCGCAGGACATGTCTCCGCTCCTTTCAGAACATTCGTCTAATATTATGCTCAACGAAGCGCTTTATCATCGTGTAAAATCGGTGATGGAAACTGCGCATGACGGGTTGGATGAAGAAGAGCGTATGTTGCTGGAAAAGACGTATGAAGGATTTGAACGTGCTGGCGCAAACCTTTCAGAAGAGAAGAAGGAGCGCTTCCGTGAAATCAAAAAGCAGTTGTCTAAATTAACGCTTCAATTTTCGCAGAACAATCTGAAGGAGACGAATGATTTTATGCTTCATCTAACTGCTGAAGATGAACTCGTTGGACTCCCTGATTCACAGCGCGAACAAGCAGCGATAGCCGCACGTGAACGTCAACTTGACGGATGGGTGTTTACGCTCCATGCACCGAGTTATGTGCCTTTCTTACAGTATTCGGAACGTCAAGATTTGCGTAAGAAAATGTATGAGGCTTACAACACGAAGTGTACGCACAACAATGAGCACAACAATTTTGAAATTGTAGTTCAGTTAGTGAACCTACGTCGTGAGTTGGCGCAACTGTTGGGATATGCTACTTATGCCGAGTATGCTTTGAAGCGCCGTATGGCTCAAGAACCAGCGAAGGTCAATGATTTGTTGGCACAACTTATTGCTGCCTACAAACCTAAAGCCATAGAAGAGGTGGCGGATGTTTTTGCGCTCTCTTCTGATGCTCCACAACCTTGGGACTTTGCCTACTATGCCCACAAACTCCAAAAGCAGCGCTACGATATAGATGCAGAAATGTTGCGTCCCTATTTTGAACTCTCACGCGTGAAACAAGGGGTGTTTGGATTAGCAACGCGACTTTATGGGATAACCTTTGTGGAGAACAAAGATATTCCCGTTTATCATGAAGATGTTGTTGCCTATGATGTTCTTGATGCAGATGGTAGTGCTCTAGCTGTGCTCTATACAGATTTTCATCCACGTGCTTCAAAACAAGGAGGAGCATGGATGACAAGTTATCGAGAACAGTCGTCAGGTAAACGCCCACACGTTTCTATCGTGATGAATTTCAGTAAACCCACTGAGGATAAACCCGCTTTGTTGACACATGGTGAACTCGAAACCTTCCTCCATGAGTTTGGGCATGCACTGCATGGTATTTTTGCCAACACGCGCTTCAAGTCGTTGAGTGGTACGAATGTATATTGGGATTTTGTGGAACTGCCCTCACAGTTTATGGAAAATTATGCTGTGGAGAAAGACTTTCTTCGTACCTTCGCATTCCACTATGAGACGGGAGAACCCCTGCCAGATCAACTTGTAGAACGCATTGTTGCGAGTCGTAATTATAATGCGGCTTATGCTTGTATGCGCCAAGTTTCGTTTGGACTCTTGGATATGGCTTATTATACCCTCACGGAACCTTTCGATGCAGACGTTCGTGACTTCGAGCGCAACGCATGGCAAGAAGCACAGTTGTTGCCCACCTTTGAACCTGCCTGCATGACTGTGCAGTTTGGGCATATCATGTCGGGAGGATATTCTGCGGGTTATTATAGTTATAAGTGGGCAGAAGTGCTTGATGCAGATGCTTTTGCACATTTTAAGAAGCATGGCATTTTCAATACCGAAGTCGCTTCCTCCTTCCGTCGGAACATCCTTGAACGTGGAGGAACGCAACATCCACAACAACTCTACCGCAACTTCCGTGGGCAAGATGCCACAATCGATGCCTTGTTGGAGCGAACAGGGATTATTTGCGAGTAAGACTCTTATGTGATTATGGATAACAAAAAACAAATAGAACTCGACCGTCGCTATTTGCGCATGGCAAAGATATGGTCAGAAAACTCCTATTGCACTCGACGTCAAGTCGGAGCACTTATCGTTAAAGATAAAATGATTATCTCTGATGGTTTTAACGGCACTCCTTCGGGGTTTGAGAACATCTGTGAGGATGAAAACAGTGTGACTAAACCTTACGTGCTTCATGCTGAAGCCAATGCCATCACTAAGATTGCGCGCTCGGGAAATAACTCTGATGGAGCCACACTCTACGTCACGGATAGTCCCTGTATTGAATGTGCAAAACTCATTATTCAAGCAGGCATCAAGCGCGTTATTTATGGTCGTGAATATCGTCTTACAGATGGTGTTGACCTATTGCGCCGTGCCAATATTGAAGTAATTTATCTCAATGAAGAATAGACTTTTTCGTTTTATCCCCTTACTTCTTGCTATCGCAATGGTTTTGGGGATTATGATTGGCACGTTCTACTCTAACCATTTTGCAGGTAACCGACTTGCCATTATCAATACGTCGAGTAATAAGTTGACCGACTTGCTTCATTTGGTTGACGACCAATATGTTGATTCTGTTGAAATTCAAGATCTTGTAGAGAAGACATTGCCTAAGATCTTAAAAGAACTTGATCCGCATTCGACGTATATTTCTGCAAAAGATGTGGAAAGTTCGCTTCAAGAACTTAAAGGGAGTTTTCAGGGAATAGGTGTGCAGTTCAGCATACAGTCAGACACGGTGTGCATTCTTAAAATCATTGAGTCTGGACCTGCTCAACGAGTCGGTCTTCGTGCTGGTGACCGCATTGTTTACGTTGACGATTCGCTTTTCGTGGGTAAAGTTGTCACCAATGAAGAGACCATGAAGCGCCTGAAGGGCAAGGAGGGGACAGAAGTGAAGTTGCGCATTAAGCGTAAGGGTAGGGATGAACTTTTGAATTACACGATTCAGCGTGGCAGTGTGCCTGTTAAGACGGTTGATGCCTCTTACATGGTAAACGACACTACGGGATATGTGCGCATCACTTCGTTTGGCGATCATACCTACTCGGAATTCCTCGCAGCTCTAGCAAAATTGCATATTGATGAATGTACGACGTTGGTAATTGACCTTCGCAATAATCTTGGAGGTTACATGCATCCTGCAATTCTTGTGGCGAATGAATTTCTTCCCGCCGATCGTCTTATAGTATATATGGAGGGGCGTCATTCTCCTCGTGAAGATTATACGAGCGATGGTCGTGGTATGTATAAAGATATAGATGTCGTAGTGCTTGTTGACGAAGCTTCGGCTTCTGCCAGCGAAATCTTGGCAGGGGCATTGCAAGACAATGATCGTGCCACCATTATCGGGCGCCGTACGTTCGGTAAGGGGTTGGTTCAAGCTCCCATCGAATTTCGCGATGGGTCGATGATACGCCTCACCAAGGCACGTTATTATACACCTTCAGGACGCTGTGTGCAGAAACCTTATGAAATGGGAAATGACACCGCTTATAATGCCGACCTCATAGAGCGTGCATTGCATGGCGAATATTATTCTGCCGATAGTATCAAGGTTTCAGGTGAAAAATTTACGACACATGGCGGACGCACAGTCTATGGAGGCGGAGGTATTATCCCTGATTATTTCATTCCTCGTGATACGATTGGAATAACGACTTATTTCCGCGACCTCTATCGCACGACGATTCCCTATACTTTCGTATTCAACGTGGTAGATGAGAATCGTGAACTCTTCGAATCTTGTCCTGATGTTGATACATTGGAAAAGTTGTTGCGCAAGATGAATCTTGTTGATAAACTTGTGGCATTTGCGGAAAAGAAAGGAGTGAAGCGTCGTAACCTCATGATACGCACTTCACGCAAACTTATTGAGCGTTACCTTTTCATCAATATCATCGATTACGTGTTTGGAGTCACAGAGTCTGCGGAGTATGAAAACCGTACGGACCCTGCAATGCTGAAAACTCTCGACATTATTCGTGAGGGTAAGGCTCGACCTATTCTCAACCAGTAAGATATGTTGAAGGCAAACCTCCGTCGCCTTATTCGTCAGCGAAAACAACAGTTTTCTACCTACGAACGCGATCGACAATCCCATGAAATAATGCGCCTTTTGGAGGACCATCCAGTCTTCCAAAAGGCGCGTGTCGTATTGCTTTATGCTTCACTCCCCGATGAAGTGCAGACTATGTCTTTCATTCAACGATGGAGCGTAGAAAAACAGATACTTCTGCCCGTAGTGGTTGGAGATACATTGGAACTTCACTACTATATCGATCAAGTAAATCTCAAGCAGAGTAATTATGGTATATTCGAACCACTTTCCACCTCCATATATACGGAATACGCAGCGATAGACCTTGCTATTATTCCGGGTATAGCTTTTACATCTGAAGGTTGTCGTCTGGGAAGAGGAAAGGGTTATTATGACCGCTTGTTGTCGCATCCAAGTTTTCAGAACGTGCATAAAATGGGCATTTGCTTCCCATTCCAACTACTTTCGGAATTACCCACAGTGCCCCATGATATGCGCATGGATGAAGTGTTAACACTAAATTCTGACAACTCTACTCTCATTTTAGAGCAATAAATCCCCTTTTTTTATACTATAATGTTCAGAAACCTCCTGTTGCGTTTGGCAGTTTCAGATTTATTGCATAACTTCGCACTCGCTTAACAGCAAATTAGGTTAGATTCGCTAGCTCAGTAGGTAGAGCATCACACTTTTAATGTGGGGGTCTTGGGTTCGAACCCCAAGCGAATCACCGAGATAAGGAGCAGTTACTACAAAGTAGCTGCTCTTTTTTGTCATAAACATTGGAGAAACCCGCTGCGTAGGGGTATCTCCAATGTAGTTTCGAACTATTGTCGTTGCCCGGAATTATTTTAATTTGTGTGCCGAATAATTTTAATTATCTCCCAAATAGTTTTTCTGATTAAGGGGGGAGGTTGAATGATGCATCTTTATTCCCCTCTGAAGTGTGGCACCTGTTGCGATTGGATTACTTTGCGCGTATCCAACCTTCTTTCCATGACGGATGTAGCAACCTGTGGGGAAGGAAGCCTGGGGAAGAGTAGGCGATACGGGAGTGCCGTTAAGCCGGTAGGTGGTAGAGGCGCTGTGTGTGGTGAGGGGGACGATGCTTGAGGGCGATTCGCCACTCATGGTGAACCCTCCGGCTGAGCCTTCGGCTTCGGGGTGCAGGCAGGTAAGGGTGTAGGCTATGCTTCCCTCGATGTCGATGCGTAAGATGCCAGGACGCACGCTTCGATCTGCCTCGCCAAAGGTATGATTTATGCAATCAAAGGAAATGCGGGGGAGGGTGATGCTACAAGAACCTTGCAGGGCTGATACATGCTCGGCAAGGAGGTAATCAAATGTTTGTCCAAAGTTGTCGGAAAGACTGATGCGCAGCTGTGTGTCGGGGGTGAAGAGGTTTGTGTTTATCCCCCAACTAAGGGTGACAACTTCTCCGGCCTCATAGTGCGACTTGCTGGGAGAGAGTGTTGCTGTAAATGGCGTTCCTGCTACGATTTCAATGCTCGTTTGAGCTACGGCGTATTTTGAAACGAAGGGCGCTTCCCGCATGGCTTGAGGGTGCATCTGGTGGGCAGGAGGAAGGTCGTTGACTGCTGCCATAAAGCGGTAGGTGCCTGGGAGCATAGAGGGGACATCTGTACCGTCGTTGATAAAGAGGTAATCGTCGTAAGGGAAGAGGGTATACTGCGGACGGAAGTCTACAACAGCAGTTTCCGAAGGTCCATAAGCATGAAACGTTGCTCCGTCCTCATACTGCTGTAAGGCATAGGTAAGTCGGTCACCCTCGGGGTCGTCGGCGGAGAGGGGAAATGCAAAGCAGCATCCTTGTGGAATCTGGTAGAGTTCCTTTACCTGATTGGGTTGGAAATGGGGTGCCTGGTTGTTGGTAGGGGCAATTCCGTACACATAGTTTCCCCCTGCGTCCGTTCCTACGAGTTGTGTGCGCGCTGCGTCTGCATAATAAGCTGCGTTGCGCTGTTGGTGCATCTCAAATATTGCTTTGATGCTGGCAAGTGAAAAGAAGTTAGCGGGAGTACCGTATCCCATTACGCTTTGCCCCATTCCAGGTTCGGTCGCTGCCCCATAATCGTGCGTGTGTACGGCTCCAAATAGGTGACCTAACTCGTGTGCAACGGTTGTTGTATTGGGCTGAGAATAACCTCCCCCTTTGGTCGTGGCACTATAGACTCCGCCTAAAATAGCTCCACCGCTGTTGTCCCAATCGGCGGGTTCTGAAATCCAAAGTCCTACGTCGTAGGCCTTGGATCCTATGATTGCGTTTGTCAAGTCGGTCCCCCATGCGCTTGCGTCAAAGGGATTTTTATCGATAAGGTTTGGCGCATCAAGAATGAGTCGGTCGTCTCTCACAACCTCTATACAGAATCCGAGTGGGAGGTAAAGTTGGTTTAAGAACTCCTCCGTTTCGTCCCAAAAATCATAGACAGCAGAAGCGTCGCTCTCAAACGATTGCTCGTAGCAGGTGGATGTAACGGGTAAGGCTAAGCGGTAGAAACGCAACACTCCGTCGTGCGGCATGACAGGTGCGGCTTGAGCCGTGCGGCATAACGACTGAATCGCAAGGAATAGGAGAAGTAAGTTGAGGTGTCTCATGGCATATATTTTCAGTTGGGGAGTGAAGACTTTGGAACTTGGTTGGTGGAGCTCTTCAAATTCTTACAGTGCACAGTTCGGGTTTAGCGCTTCCCCATGTTAATCATATAAATCCCCAAGGCAGCAAGTGCGCCCGCTATGAGGTATTTCACGTGGAAGGGTTCGGCGAGGAAAATGCACGAAGTGAGCGCTCCGACGATGGGGATGAGGGAATTGTAAATGGCTACCTTGCCAATAGGATTGCAACAGATGAGTTTGTTGTACAAGGCGAAACCCAACGACGAAATAACGATGAGTAGCAACAGGTAGACGACGCCAAGGGGAGAGATGAAGTGAAGCGTGCCACCCTGAATAAGGCCTATTACTACGATAAAGAGTCCGCCGAGGCTCAAACTGTATCCTGTGCCGACGAGAATGTCTATGCGTTTGCTCACTCCCCGCGTCATTAAACTCGCAAAGGCTGAGCATAGGGCGTTGAGCACAATCATACCGTCGCCCAAGAGCGTAAAACTTAAGGCATTGACTGCGTCGAGATTTAGCATGAGTATTCCCAAGAAACCTAAGGCACAGCCTATGATTTTTTGTAGGGTGAGTTTGTCGCTTGGGAATACGGCGCAAGCCAGAAACACGAGCACAAACACGCTCATGGAATTAAGGATGGCTGCTCGGGCACCGTCGCTGTGGGATAAGCCGATGTAGAAAAAGGCGTAGTGAAGCGTGGTGTTGAGCAGGGTGAAGAGCAACAAATAGGGCCAACTGCGCGACCCTTTAACGCCGAACTTGCGTCCTGTGAAGCCTGCGATGGCTAATAGAATTAGTCCTGAAAAGAAGAAACGCACTCCCGCAAAGAGCATTTTGCTTCCTGTCATGTCGGGGGTAATGTGGAATTCTGCGAATCCCAGTTTTATCAAAGGGTATGCCCAACCCCATGCTATGGCTGCGGTGAGGGCGAAGATGCTAACCCATAAGGGGCGGGTAAAAATAGATTGTTTCAAGGCGGCGAAGGTGAATGGTTAACGAGCAAAGTTGAGGGTTGAGAGGAGGTTCTCGTTCTGGGGTCTGAAGTCCTGAAGTTTTGAGCCCCTGAAGTTTTGAGGTGAACGAGGAACGATTAAGGTTAAACGAGGAACGGGGTTGTCGAAACGAGACGCAACCATCTATAGTTTCTCCTTTGCCTTCTGTCGCTTAATCCCACTCAAAACTGAGTGTTCCTCCCTTGGCTATATCCTCATAATAGAGGTAGGGGAGGGAGTAGACGGCACCGTTGAGGCGGATGCGCTTAATTTGATGCTGGGGCGAGGGGCGCTGGGGGCATTCTATAACGAAGGTGCCGCCTTCTACCTGGATTGTAGCGCGCTCAAAGAGGGGTTGAGATATCCAATAGCGAGCGCTGGCGGGTTCCACCTCATAAAGTCCGAGCGCTGCGAGGATGTACCATGCCGACATTTGCCCCACGTCTTCGTTTCCGCAGAGTCCTTCGGGGGTATCGTCATAGAGTGTGTTGAGCACCTGATGCACCAACTCATTGGTGCGCTCGGGCTGTCCGAGCATGGCATACATATATAATATATGGTGTGAGGGTTCGTTGCCGTGAGCATATTGTCCAATCATTCCTGAGATGTCGGGAGAGGCTTCTTTACTTAATTGTGAGGGTTGTAAGAAGAGCGAGTCGAGTTTAGAGAGCATGCGCTCCTTACCTCCGAAACTTGCGGCAAGACCTTCCACATCGTGGGGCACAAGCCAGGTGTATTGCCACGCATTTCCCTCGCAATAGTCATCGTTACGGTGACTGGCGTGAAGCGGGTCGAAAGGTTCGCGGAAATGTCCCTCGCTATCTTTACCACGCATGAATCCGCTGACGCTGTCGAAGAGGTGGCGGTAAGAGCGACTTTCCTCGTGATAACGCAAAGCAGCATCCGTCTTTCCCAATGCCTCAGCCGCACGAGCAGCCGCACCATCGGCAAGGGCATATTCCAGTTCGTAAGCCACGGATTCCTTATAGAGGTTACAGGGAATATAACCGTACTTGCGGCGCAAATTTCTGCCGAAACCATCTCCCGCCGTAGTCGTTTCAATCGTCTGGAAGGCGCGTTCGTAGTCGATGCCCTTAATTTTCTTTACTATGGCATCAGCCACAACGGGGATGGCGGGGTTTCCCACCATACAATTTGTTTCACAACCCCAAAGGTGCCACACGGGGAGTTTCTGTTGCTGGTCGCAGATGTTCAACATCGAATTGACGAAGTGACTCATGCGCTCGGGAGCAATAATTGAAAGCAGTGGCATCTTGGCGCGGTAGGTGTCCCAGAGGGAGAAGATGGTGTAAGTCGGTGTTTCGCTATGGTGTACATCCCCCCTTGCTCCGCGATAATCTCCGCTCGGGTCGCTGAAGAGTGCAGGCGCCATCATGGTGTGGTAAAGCGCGGTGTAGAAGGTACGACGCTCCTGCTCCGTGCCGCCTTCTACTTGGATGCACTGCAGTTCTTTGTTCCACTCCGCTTCTGCTTTTTGTACCAATGCCTCAAAGTCCCAATCGGGATTCTCCGTTTGAAGTGCCGCCTTTGCTCCTTCTATACTAACAGCCGAAAGTGCTACTTTGAGCATCACTTTTTCGTCCGCCTGGGTCGCAAAGTGCAGGCGCGCATAAAGGTTGTCGCGCCCGTGGTAGGTGAGTGAGTCGATGGGGCGCGAACATTGTGCGGCAAAGAAAACTTTCTGACGATTTGCCCACCCTCGTGAGTGGCGCCATCCCGTAATGAGACCGTCGCCGTCAAGACTGATGTGTGCCTCCGTGGTACGGTCCCAACATCCGCCGTTTTCTAAATTAAAGACAAGGGCAGAAGCCGTGTCTTCAGGGAAAGTGTAGCGGTGCAGGGCGGTGCGCTGTGTGGCGGTCATCTCTGCAAAAATGTTGTAACGCTCAAGCGCAACGGCATAATACCCTGGGCGTGCTACCTCCTTGCTCCGGTCGGCATACGACCATAGTCCGCTGGTGGCATCCTCGGTATTTCCACGCTCGTAAGTTACGCTTCCCGTTACGGGCATTACGGTGATGTCAAACAAATCGCCGATGCCCGTACCGCTCAAGTGGGTGTGAGAAAAACCAATCACTGTGGAGTCGGACGCATGGTAACCTGAGCACCAATCCCACTCTTGAGGCACAGAGGTGGGCCCCACTTGTACCATGCCAAAGGGTACATTGGCGCCAACAAAGACATGACCATGCCCCGCACTTCCGATGTGTGGGTCAACAAGTGAGGTGAGGGAAGTATGAGGTTGCTGACAGCTTGCCAAGATTAGGAGCAAGGCGCCCGTAGAAAGCATGTGTTTCATGTCGTGTGAGGTGGAATGAAAAATAAGTCCCTTATAATTTGCACGAAGTCCCTTATAATTTTTTCTCTTTGAGACTAAATTTTAAGTCTCCCTCAGAGAGTAATTCCTGATGTGTAATGCGTAGCGTGCTTAATTTGCGATTGCCCAACGTAGCACTCTTAATGTAGAGTGCCTGTTGGGGAGACTTGTCCGTAGTAATCGTAATGTTGCCCTTGGGAGTAAGAATCTTGATGCGCTCAAACTGTGGTGTGGTCAGCGTAAAGGTAGGTGCTCCAGGGCAGTCGGGATAGATGCCCATCATGGAGAAGAGTGCCCATGCCGAGAGTGTTCCCGTGTCGTCATTTCCTGGAAGTCCGTTCGGGGCATTATGGTAGCAACTGTCTAAAAGTTGCTTGACAATTTCCTGCGTACGCCATTCTTCGCCCTTAAATCGACTGAAGAGGTAAGGGTAGGCAATGTCGGGTTCGTTGGCAGGGTCGTAGTGCCCCTTGTCGAATATGTTTTGCAAATGAGTTACATACGCCTTCTTGCCGCCCATGAGTTTCACCAACCCCTCCACATCGTGAGTGGCGGCAAAGGTATAGGCATACGCCGAACCCTCATGAAAACCTGGCACATTCTCAAAATGTTTGCCCACTGAGGCATCAAATTGTTGGAGAAACGCACCCTCGTTCGTGCGGGGGCGCAACACTCCCGACTCCTTGCAATAGTAGTTGCGGTAATACTTTGCGCGCTCCGCAAAGGTCTTTCGCACCTCCTCGCGTTCGAGTGCCGCTGCCAACTGAGAGATGGCAAAGTCGGCATGGCAGTATTCCAACGTGTGCGACACGGAATTGTCGCCCGAAAGGTCGGTGGGCAGGTAATAGAGCGGTATAAACCCGCGCTCCATGTAGGGCGTGTTGTCGGGGCGTAGAGGATTCTCGCCACTCGGGGCAGTTGCCGATTTCAGCATCCCCTCCATAGCGGTGTTTACATCAAAGTCCGTCAATCCGCGCAACCAACTATCGGCCAAAACGATTGTCGCAGGGTCGCCCGCCATAGTGTAAGTTTCGCGCCCAAAGAGTTCCCAGCGCGGCAACCATCCGCTCTCCTTGTACATATCTACGATAGAGCGCAGCATATCTGTTTGGCGCTCGGGATAAACAAGCGTGAGCAGTTGGTGCAGGTTGCGATAAGTGTCCCAAAGTGAGAAGACGCTGTAGCGCGGATGGTCAGTCTTGCCAATCGCCTGTTGTTCGTCGGCAGCAGTTCGTGCGCCCGACATTTTTCGGTATTCTCCATTCACGTCGCTAAATAATGTGGGATGAATCAGAGCGTGATAGAGTGCGGTGTAGAAGATCGTACGCTCGTCCTTAGTGCCCCCCTCAATTTGGATGCGCTCTAAGTCGTCGCTCCACCTCTTGCGCGCTGCCTTGTGAACTTCGGCAAAGCCCATGTCCAGCTGTTCCTGCTCTAAATTAAGGCGTGCATTTTCACACGAAACGAACGATACACCCATGCGCACCACTATAGTGTCGCCCGCCTGTAGGTCGGTATACGAGAAACGGTAACCAATATCGTCGCCCCCCAATTCGCTTAGATGTTCGTCGTACAATTTATAGCCATCGCCCCCACGCCATGCGCGCTCTACGCCCTTCATCTCAGGCTCCCGCTTCCATAAACAACTCTGCGAGGGTTTTCGCGAAACGCGCATCACAAAGTAAAGCGGAAATACCGCATCGCGCGTGTAGCAGAAGGTGCCCAGCAATTTACATCCCTCCACCTCTGTGTCGCTCACCCGCTTTACCCATGCACCGCTCTCATTCGTCAGCCCCTCGCCCAGGTTCAAGAGAATGTGCCCCTCGCCCTTCGGAAAGGTGTAGCGCTCACAAGACGAACGCAGCGCAGCTGTCACCTCGCACGCAATGTCGTACTTCGTCAGTCGGTTGCTATAATACCCTGGAGAAGCCTTTTCTTGAGCGTAGGTCGAACCGTATTGCGTGTAATCTACATTGAGCGCCCCCGCCGTAGGCATCACCAACAGCGCTGCTGCTTCTGGGCAACCCACACCGCTCAGCGACACATGCGCAAAGCCCGTGAAGTAACTATTGGTGTAGTCATACGGTGCCGACCACCATCGGTTGTCTTTATCAAAGCGGTTCAAGTCCGACCCCATTACGTTAAAGGGCACTACAGACATCAACCCATTGGGCAAAACTGCCCCCGGAGAAGTGGTGCCGTAGTTCGTCGTGCCAATAAACGGGTTGACCTCGTCAATCGGGCGCTGAGCATAAAGCGAGATTGAGAATAAAAGGAGAAAGAGGAAGAGGTGACGCATGGCGAAAGGGGAAATAATAAGTGTGTCCGAGTTACTTAAAACTATCTGGGAGAGAAGTCAAATTATCTCCCAAATAATTTTAATTATCTCGGACTTAATTTTTAGGACAAGAAGGATGGTCTAATTCATTGAGTGCAAAAACATAAGCACCAATAGAAACGGCTTTGTTGGCTCCGAGTTTAGAGATGGCAATGCCGATGCGCTTTTGCTCGTCGTAGTCCACATAGCGATTGCTGCCGTAGACCTTGATGCGCCTTACGGCTCCGCGTGCAAAGTCGGAGAATGTATCGGGATTGTCAAGGTCATAAACTTTCATCTGCATGCGAGGCAGAGTTTCGCCTTTGAGGGTGTGGATTTTTGCATGGAGTGCGTTCATCAGCGAGGGCATAATCCAGCGCTTTGCAGCCATGACGCCTCCACCGAGTACAACGATGCCGTCAATAAGCGTAGCCGCTGTGGCAATGGCAGCACCGAGTGTGCGCCCCATTTGCGCAAAGGCTTCTTGGGCTGCCTCTGCATTTCCAGGGCGGTTGCCATCGGCGATTTCTGCAATGTCCCGTGCATTCATTTCTGCGACATTTTCACCCGTGAGTTCACCATAGACGCGACAAACGGCGCGCGTGGAAGCTCCCTCTTCAATAATGACATCAGACATGGTGGGGTGGGGTAGGCAGAATGTTTCTACACAAGAATTGTCGCCACGGTTGAGATGCCCATTGATAACGATTCCGATGCCAAGTCCCGTGCCGACGGTGTAGCCAATGAGGTTGTGAAAACGCTTTTGGGCACCCATGGCTTCAAGGCGCTGATTGATTTCAGGAAGCATACCACAGAGGGATTCGCCATAGGCAAAGAGGTCGCCGTCGTTGTTGATGAATACGGGCACACTGAAGCGCTCTTCCAACATAGGACCGAGGGCTACACCATCACGGAAAGAGGGGAAGTTGGGAAGGAACCCGCCGATGATGCCACGGGGGTAGTCGGCGGGGCCAGGGAAGGCAAAACTAATGGCAATAGGGCGCTGCGCAGAATCTGAAAAGAGTATGTCGAATCCCTTAATTATTTGTCCCAAGCAGGCGTCTAAATCGTGCGCCATTGCGGGAAGTGTGATGGGACCTTTGATGTATTCGCCGCCTTGAATTGCTCCAAAAACGAGGTTCGTGCCGCCAGCATCAAGGGTAGCAACAATGCGGGGATCGGAGAGGTATGACATGGAAAAATGTGATGAAGTCTTAGGGTAGTGAGGGGATATTGGTTTAATAGGTAACACAGGGAAGTATCCTTTAAGCACTGTACCTTTATTACAAATTACCTATATGTTGCGTAGTTTCTTTAATAATAGCAATCGTGGTAGTGTCGCAATCGAATACGGAATACCAGCCTTGTGGTTCGTGAGGAGGGTCGCAAAGGAAGTCATCGCCCTTGCTCCACACTTCTGCTCGAGGCCTGCCACTACCGCCCCAACCCCAGAAGTTGCAACCAGCAAGCGGACCTTGTACTTTGGCGCTCTGCTTTACGCGAGCGAATACCGTTTTGTAAAGGCTGTCACGACTCAACGTGTTGCGCTGTAAGTCGCAACTATTGCCCTCGCGGGGAAATCCGAATTCTTCAATCACCATGGGCTTCTTGATGCGCTCCCATACCTTGTAGTGTAAGTCGATATAGGCATTGGTGCGTTGGCATGCATTGGCAATTTTCTCGTCAGGATTTTCGCGCGACGCCCATCCCCAGTTTACGGGCCAAATATGAAGAGTGATGTAGTCGATATTGGGGTCGGTGTGTACTTGTGCGAGAAGGTCTTCATCGCTCTCGCAACCATAGAATCCCTCACTGCCGAGCGACACCATGTGGTTGACATCAATAGTCTTGATACGCTTGGCCGTTTCAGCAATGAAGGCAGCAAAAAGTTGCTTGTTCTCCTTGCTGAAGGGGCGCGGCTCGTTGCAGATTTGCCATGCAAAGATTGTGGGGTCGTCCTTGTAAGCTACGCCTGTAATGCTATTGGTTCGTGAAACGAACGTCTCAGCATGGTTGTAGAAGAGGTGCAAGGCAGAGTCGCAGCGCACAAAATTGGCAGCATAAGCGACATAGTCATTATACCCCTCGCCATTCGCATTTGGCGAGTCGCCATAACCACATTCGCGGAGGTAGAACCCGTAACCACCACTCCAGTCCCAGGAGTTTGTCAAGTATATTACTGCCGTCATATTTCGCTTCGCAAGTTCGGCAAGAGTGTAATCGAGTCCAACAAGGAGCGTGTCGTTAAGCACACCAGGTGCAGGTTGCAGGTAGGGCTTCACCGAGTTGGCATTACAACTGCCAGCGTCAGCTCCGGCAAGGATGCGCAGGTTCTCCACGCCCATAGCCTTTAGGCTGTCCAACTCTCTGTGCAGGCGTTCGCGGTCGCCATTCTCAGCTCCGAGAAGCGGGGCATACCATAAATTGGTACCTACAAAGTAGTAGGGTTTCCCGTCGCGCCAGATATGTACGCTGTCAGCACAGATAAATTGCGGGGATTCAGTAGTCGGTGTATTGGAATGGCACGCAGTAAGCACTTGGAGTACGAGTACAGCGATGAAGCAGCAGCACAAGAGGCGGTTCATAGTATTGAAAAAACTATATGTTAGAAATATCTGTTGAGGATGTAATGTCTCTTATAACCTCACAATCGTGTCACAAAGTTGAGTGACTTCAGGACGGTGGGTAATAAAGATAAGTGTGTGGTTAGGGAAGTGCTTGATGATGTTTTCTACTACCTTTCGTTCTGTCACGGCATCAAGCGCCGAGGTGGCTTCGTCGAGCAAAAGTATGGGGGCGTCACGCAAAAGGGTGCGTGCGATGCAAATGCGTTGCGCCTGTCCTTCGGAGAATCCTCCACCATGCTCAGTGCTTGAAGTGTCGAGTCCGTTGGGGAGGTCCAATACGAAGTTCGCACAGGCTATATCGAGTGCTTGGCGCATTTCGGTTTCTGTAGCCTCGGGGTTGCCGAGTAAAAGATTTTCTCGGATACTTCCGCTCAGCAGGGTGTTGCCCTGTGGAAGATATGCGAAATGACAGCGTGAGGCTGGAGATACGGCAACGGACTCCTTGGCGTTGAACAGTTGGATAGTTCCCGCCGTAGGAGAGATGAGTGAGAGTAGGAGACGAATGAGGGTCGTTTTCCCCGCACCCGTTTCTCCCATTATGGCGATACGACTACCAGGAGTTAGGGTAAGTGAGTAATCTGAGAAGATGGAACGTGAGTGGGTATCGTAAGCAAAACTGACGTTGTTGATGCGTATACCCACCGCTTGTGAGAGTGGTGTTTTTAACGGAGTAGGTTCTGCGGGAAGTGTAGCGATTTCTATAAGTCGGTCGCACGATGTGCCAACACTAACAAAAATGGGGATGAAGCGTGTTAGCGTGCGAACGGGGTCTTGAATCTGCGAAACAAGTTGCACGAAGGCAATAAGTGTTCCATAACTGATGGTACCCTCTGATAGACTGTAAGTGCCCCATGCAAAGGTAAGAAAATACCCAGTGGCAAATCCTACATTAAGCAAGGTAGAGGTAAAAGTGGAATACTTCGTCTTTAGAATAACTTCACTGCGGAGTCGTTTTTGAAGGGTGAGCAACTTTTCAACTACGTAGGGTACTTGCTGCAGGGTCTTAACAACGGGTGTGTGTTGCAGGGTCTCTTGCATTAAACTTTGCACGGCGCTTTCCGTGGTGCGCACATTATGAGTTATTGCGCGCATTTTGTTGACATAAATCCGTCCCATGAGGACAAATACGGGAAGTATGCCCACAATGATGAGCGCTAAAGTGCTGTCCATGATATATAGGAAAGCGAAGGCTGCCACAAACTTGATGATTGTGGTGACTAACGTTGGCAGACTTTCTGTGAGGAAGTTCGTAATTTCTGAGGCATCCCGCTGCAGGCGATTGATGAGGTCGCCGGTGTGGAAAGTGCGCAACTTGCGCCAATCGCTATTCAGCAGTAAGGAGAAGAAACTGCTGTGCATCTTATTGAGCGATTGGACTCCGAGTGTAGCCTTCACCCATCGTGAAGCAATGCCCAAAAGGATTTGCGCCATAATGACTCCTGCGAGCAAGGTAAAGGCTGTAGTCAGAGAGACGGACGTATTAGATTTTGTAGCAATGTCGACCGCTAATTTTGTAGACCATACAAATAGCAAATCCGCTCCAACGATGAGAATACCGAGGAGCGTATTGATTACTGCTTGCAGGCGGTAACTCTTACCAACCTTCCATAACCAGTGTATGTTTGATTTTGATATAAGCATAGAGAGGATAAAGAACCGATGCTGTGTCGGGGAATGTGAGGGGAATGGGTATGTCAATTAAATGTCAAGGATGTAGTTTGCAGGTTTGTTTACCCTCTTCTTCCCCACGCCATCTTTTCTCGCAGTGTGTCGTAAAAACTATTGTGCTTGATTTTTGCCACTCCAATTTTAAAGGGAGCTTTGGTGACTGTAATAATATCAGTGCAGGGCAGACTTTCGCTGCGTCCATCAATGGCAATGAGGAAATTGTTCGTGCGACTTTCTACGTTGAGTTCGATGCTCACATTGTCGGTCACGACGACGGGACGTGTGTTCAAACTATGAGATGCAACGGGACTGATACACAACGTGCCCGACATAGGGGCAAGTATTGGCCCCCCTACGGAGAGTGAGTATCCAGTCGAACCCGTTGGGGTGGTGACGATAAGTCCGTCCGCCATATAATGGTTGAGCATTCTTCCGTCAATTTTTGCCTCAATGCCGATGAGCGAAGAATTGTCGTGTTTCAACACCGCCACTTCATTCAGCGCATAGGGATGGCGCGAGAGTAGGGCTCCGTTACATCTTACTTCTACCACTCCTCGGTGCTCAACGATATAATCACCGTTGCAAATCCTCTCGCAGGCCTCTTCTATCTCGTCGGGCAACACGTCCGCCAGGAAACCCAAATGCCCCGTGTTAATACCGAGGATGGGAATCCCTTTTCCCTCAACGTATGACGCCGCTTGAAGAAAAGTGCCATCGCCACCAATGGAGATGCAAAGGTCGGCAGAGAAATCACACTCGTCAAATCCTGTCAGCCCCGTTTGCCTGATGCCCAAAGTGTGGGTGATGAATGATAGAAACTGGCGCTCCACAATGATTTCCGCCCCATGCTTTTGAAGCTCTTCAATAATCGCAACCAAGTATCTGCTCTTCTCAGCTTGATAAGTATTTCCAATGAGTGCAACCTTCATTCGAGTGATTTTTATAATTTTTAACTTCTCTAGGTAGCAAGAAATTCGTATTTTTGCTCGTAGAAACTATTTCAACAAAGCAAATTTACTGTTTTTTTCTTTACCGATGACCAAATTGTCTGTAAATATCAATAAGGTAGCCACAGTGCGCAATGCCCGAGGGGGCAACAACCCCGATTTGCTTCGCGTGGCTGCAGACCTGGAGCGCTTCGGAGCACAAGGCATCACGGTGCATCCTCGCCCCGATGAGCGCCACATCCGATTTGCTGATGTGTATGCCTTAAAGCCCCTGCTCACGACTGAGTTTAATATCGAGGGTTACCCCTCAGAAGATTTCCTTCGCCTTGTGCTTGAGGTAGAACCCGCTCAAGTAACTTTAGTGCCCGATTCGCCCTCGCAACTCACTTCAAATGCCGGATGGGATACGAAGCAACATTTCGAGTTCTTAAAGCAAGTGGTGGAAACGCTGCATACGAAGCCTATCCGAGTGAGCATCTTTATCGACCCCATACCCGAAATGGCCGATTATGCGCTACAAGCAGGCGCCGACCGTGTAGAACTTTACACCGAGCCCTACGCTTCTGCCTACCCCCACAATCCCGAGGCGGCTATTGCGCCCTATGTAGAAACCGCAAACCGCTGCCGTGAACTGGGTCTTGGGCTAAACGCGGGGCACGACCTCAGTCTTGAAAACCTCCATTACTTCGCTGCTCAAATCCCCTGGCTTGATGAAGTCAGCATCGGACACGCTCTCATCTGCGACGCCCTATATTTCGGGTTTGAACAGACTGTCAAGGCATACCTCACGGCATTACAAGCATAACCCATCTCACTCCTCACTTTCTCTTAACCTTTTAGTAAACAAGTTAACGAGGTACGAGTAGACAAGAAGGTCAGCGAGATAAACGATTTATAGTTGACGAGTAAACAAGGTACAAGTAGACAAGATGGTCAGCGAGATAAACGAGTAGTGTCCCGCATGGTTCACTACTACCTACTACTTACTACCTATTACTTGCTCCCTCATCCCCGCATGGACTACTAACTCCTCACTCCTCACTCCTCTCTCTCCTCTCCCCCCCCTATGGTACATTTATTTTTAGCAAACGGTTTTGAAGAAATCGAAGCCCTCACTACATTAGATATCCTTCGTCGTGCAAGCATTCCCGTGCAAACCATTTCTATTTCAGGTTCGCGCAGCGTTACGGGCGCGCACGGCATTACCGTAAAGGCCGACGCCATCTTCCGTCGCTCCGAAGTGCTACAGAGCGATTGCCTGATACTTCCTGGCGGTATGCCCGGAGCAGATAATTTGCGTATGCACCCCGGTGTGTGCAATGCAGTCAGGGAACAAGTAGCGCGCGGCGCCTATGTTGCCGCCATCTGTGCCGCTCCCGCCCTCGTGCTGGGCACAACGGGAGTGCTTGAAGGCAAAAAGGCCACCACCTATCCCGGCTTCGAGGATAAGTCACACGGTGCCACCTACACCAAGCGAGGCATAGAGGCCGACGGCACCATCATTACAGCTAAAGCACCAGGATTTACCTTCGAATTCGCTTTCACCATTATTGAGGCACTTAAGGGACCTGATGCAGTAAAGCAAGTTAAGAAGGGCATGTGTATCTAATAATATGGGAGATAAAAAAGGCAATAATATAGGTATTGACCCATCTGAAATTTATGAATGCATTGCCCCCGTA
>JAZTYI010000085.1:0-19128 GCA_045636885.1 Alloprevotella sp. | reverse complement strand
TGTTTTTAAATTCATTGTAAGGTTATCTTAATAAATAAAGTTATTGCTCCTGGCGAAGCCGGGAGCAATAACTTATGAAATATAATTTGATATTAAATATAAAATTCTCTCTTTGCTTTATAAAATATATTAATAGTGAACAAGTAATAATTTGTTATAAAAGCGTGATAGATGAAAGTTCTTTGGATAAATGTTTAATGCCATTTTCTATTTTTTCCATTTGTGTTTTGCGGGGTTTGTGAACTCCAGCTGCATAATGCCATAATTGCCGTTCATTGATACCTGTTATTCTGCTTAATGCAGCTTTGGTAAATATATTACTATAATAATTTATAAAAGTAGCAACATCAATTTTAAATTCTAATTCAAACTCTCCTAATAGTATTTCACAAGGGTTATTATTGTCTTCTAGATAAAATTCTATTGCATCTTTAATGTTTTTTTCAATATCATCAAGGTTTGTACCTACAGTAAATATTGGGGCACCCTCAATGTATGCGCTCAAATTCTTTTCTGAGTGCTCAACTACTACAATTGCTTTTTTCATAAAGATAAGTTTTTAGGTTAATCAAAATGGTTAAGCCTGCTTGCCTCAGTATGCTGTGATATGTGCCTTTTTCAACACCTTTTTTACCGTGATTTGGAACAATAACTATGTAGCCATTTTTCTCCAATTTGATGTGGCTGCCCTTTTGGCTTTTTATGGTATATCCGTTTTCAAGCAGTATATCTATAACTTGTTTAACTGTTTTATAACTCATGTTGTTTATTAATTATATTGCAAATATAGTAATAATATGAATACTGTCAAAATTTTATTCGTGTTTTTACTATACTTATGTCTGATTTATAATCTTCGGCATGCAGTTCTACTTTTAAGGCATACGCTTTCGTGTAGTATTAAATACAAAACTCTCTTTTCACTCTTTGAACAGTGCTAACGCTTATATTTGAAGGCCACGATTAAGCGTGCGCAAAGAAAATATATTTGCTTTGCCGAGCGGTAGTGGGTTCGTGAAACAAAACTTTGCTGTTTTGCGTACAGAGTAACCACGCTTTAAGAACGAAATAACCTCTTTGTATTCCTCTTTCTTGCGTTCTGTAGTCTTACAGGACCCTTTGCTGCTCTCTAACTTTCCACCGTTGGCAATATAACTATCTGTGCCAGAATTGAGTCTGTAAATGAAGTGTTTACTGGTGTCAAAAGCTGGTGTCAAATCACATTCGTTTGCTATAATATTAAAAATCCCTCCAGAGAGGTCTGGAGGGTGTATATCAATAAAATAACCTCTGCTTTTTGAGGGCAGAGGTTATTCAAATATGCTTTAAAAGGGTTTTATATTACTCCCACTCAATAGTAGCATTGGGTTTTGGAGAAAGGTCGTAGCACACGCGGTTTACGTTGGGCACTTCCTTGAGGATGCGGTTGGTAATCTTGTCGAGGATTGCCCAATCGATGTGCTCGATAGAAGCTGTCATGGCGTCGATAGTGTTTACGGCGCGGATGATTACGGGCCAGTCGTAAGAACGAGCGTTGTCGCGTACACCTACTGACTTGAAGTCGGGGACGAGTGTGAAGTACTGCCAAACCTTCTTGTCAAGACCTGCCTTTGCAAATTCTTCGCGGAGGATAGCATCACTTTCACGAACTGCTTCGAGGCGGTCACGTGTGATAGCACCGAGGCAACGTACGCCGAGACCAGGACCGGGGAAGGGTTGACGGTAAACCATTTCGTAGGGCAAACCGAGTTCGAGACCACAAGCGCGAACTTCGTCCTTGAAGAGCTGCTTGATGGGTTCTACGAGTTCGAACTGGAGATCTTCAGGAAGACCACCTACGTTGTGGTGACTCTTTACGCACTTCGCAGTCTTCGTTCCACTTTCCACAATGTCGGGATAGATTGTTCCCTGACCGAGGAAGTCGATACCTTCGAGCTTGCGTGCTTCTTCTTCAAATACACGGATGAATTCGCCACCGATAATCTTACGCTTCTGTTCGGGGTCAGCAACATTTTCGAGCTTTGTGAGGAAGCGTTCAGTAGCATCAACATAAACGAGGTTAGCGCAGAGCTGGTTGCGGAATACTTCTATAACATCTTCAGACTCGCCCTTACGCATAAGACCGTGGTTTACGTGTACGCAAACGAGGTTTTCACCAATAGCCTTGAGAAGGAGGGCTGCAACAACAGAACTGTCCACACCACCAGAGAGGGCGAGGAGCACCTTCTTGTCACCCACCTGACGACGGATGAGTTCCACCTGGTCAGCAACGAAGTTCTTCATGTTCCAGTTTGCCTCAGCCTTACAAGTGTCAAACACGAAAGACTTAACAGCAGCCTTGATAGCTTCTTCGTCATTTTCGAATTGGGGAAGACTTACAGCGCAAGTAGCCTTAGCGTGACCTGCTGCGATAACGGGGAAACCTGCTTCGTAAATTTCGGGGAGTACGTCGATTTCAACACCGTCAATCACGTTGTTAGGACCGCCGTTGATGATGATACCCTTCACGTTAGGCAACGCCTTGAGTTCAGTAGCAGTAATGTCGTGGGGATAAATTTCGCTGTACACACCGAGTGCGCGAATTGCGCGGGCTACCACTGTGTTTTCGTGGCTACCCAAGTCAAGAATGACAATCATGTCTTGTTTCATAAGGCTCTTGATAAAAATAGAGATATTTTTCTTGGCGCAAAAGTACAGATTTTCGTTTTTTCTACAAAAAGGAATAAAAATTTTTTGAGGGTCGCGACTATATTTTTTTACAGAACGAAAACAATGGTGCGCTCTTATGTGTAAAAAATGAAAAGTGGAGTATGAATTTAGAGGATTTTTGTAGGAATGGAGTGAGGAATTGTTGGAGTCTCACAACTAATTAGTATCTTTGCCACTATAATGGATTTTGGGGTGGAACACGAATCCTTGCGGGGTGGATTTTGGGGAGAACACAAAATTTTGTGGGGTGATTCTTTGGGAGAACACGAATCTCACGAATTTCACGAATCTACGTGTGGCGTGTTTTTGCTAATCGCATTCGAATAACACGAATCCATGCGGGGTGTTTTTGGGGGAGAACACGAATTTCACGAATTTCACGAATTGTAGAGTGGCGAGATTTTGCTAATCGCATTCGAATAACACGAATCCTTGCGGGGTGGGTTCTTTTGGAGAACACGAATTTCATTTGTGGGGTGATTCTTTTGGAGAACACGAATCTCACGAATTTCACGAATCTACGTGTGGTGTGTTTTTGCTGATCGCATTCGAATCCTTGTGGAGTATCGCACCGTTCTAAAAAATATTGGATTATGGAAATCTTGTATAAAGATGAAAGTTATAAGATTGTGGGGGCTGCGATGAATGTCTATAATGCGTTGGGCTGTGGCTTTCTGGAGTCTGTTTATCAAGAGGCTTTGGCGATTGAATTTGAGCACGAAGGTGTTCCTTTTGAGGCGGAAAAAGAAGTGCGTATTTTCTATTCTGGAGTAGAACTTAAGCAGACTTACAAACCTGACTTCTTCTGTTATGACGGAATAATCATAGAACTTAAAGCGGTTTCCACAATAGACGCGTCACATCGTGCTCAACTCTATAATTATCTGAAAGCAACTCAATGCAAATTAGGATTACTTATCAATTTTGGGAACTCTAATGGATTACAAGTAGAACGTAAGGTGCTGTAAGTAAAAGTCCTTCAACCCGAACGGTCATTCGTGTAATTCGATAGCGATAAACAAAAAAACTTTTGATAGTGATTGCCTATTCGTGTGATTCGTGAAATTCGTGTTCTCCTAAAAAATAAATTTCGTGTTCTCTAAAAAAACACATAAAATATTGACATTATAAATTTTACACAACAATATGGCAACAGTTGACGATAAGAAAATTATCTTCTCAATGGTGGGCTTGACGAAGACCATCAAGCAGACGAACAAGACAATTCTTAAGGATATTTACCTCAGCTTTTTCTACGGCGCAAAGATTGGTATCATCGGTTTGAACGGTGCTGGTAAATCTACGCTTATGAAGATTATCGCTGGGCTCGACAATGATTATCAAGGTGAGGTTGTTTTCTCTCCCGGTTACTCTGTGGGTTACCTTCCCCAGGAGCCTCTGTTGGACGATAAGAAGACGGTGAAGGAAATTGTGCAGGAAGGTGTGCAACACATTGTTGATGCCCTTGCGGAATATGAAGAAATCAACCAGAAGTTCGGACTTCCTGAATACTACGAGGATGAGGATAAGATGAACGAACTCTTCACTCGTCAGGGCGAACTTCAAGACATTATTGATGCTACAGATGCATGGAACTTGGACAGTCGTCTTGAACGCGCAATGGCAGCCCTTCGTTGCCCCGAACCCGACCGCACTGCCGAAAACCTTTCGGGTGGTGAACGTCGCCGTGTGGCACTCTGCCGTCTCTTGCTTCAGAAGCCCGACGTGTTGCTTTTGGACGAACCTACCAACCACTTGGATGCGGAAAGCATTGACTGGCTTGAACAACACTTGAACCAGTACGAGGGTACGGTAATCGCCGTTACCCACGACCGTTACTTCTTGGACGACGTGGCTGGTTGGATTCTCGAACTCGACCGTGGTGAAGGCATACCCTGGAAGGGCAACTACACTTCATGGTTGGAACAGAAGTCTAAGCGTATGGAGATGGAAGAAAAGGTGGCGAGCAAGCGCCGCAAGACTTTGGAACGCGAATTGGAATGGGTGCGCATGGCGCCCAAGGCACGTCAGGCAAAGGGTAAGGCCCGCTTGAACTCTTACGATAAGCTCCTTGGTGAAGACCAGAAGGAAAAGGAACAGAAACTCGAAATCTTTATTCCCAACGGTCCTCGTTTGGGCAACAAGGTTATTGAAGCGCAACACGTTGCCAAGGCTTTTGGCACAAAGCAGTTGTTCAACGACCTCAACTTCATGCTCCCGCCCAACGGTATCATTGGTGTAATTGGTCCTAACGGTGCTGGTAAGACAACACTCTTCCGCCTCATTATGGAACTCGAAAAGGCGGATGCCGGAACCTTTGAAGTGGGCGAAACGGTGAAACTTTCTTACGTCGATCAGCAACATAAGGACATTGACCCCGCAAAGTCGGTGTACGAAGTGATTAGCGGCGGTTCGGAACTCATGCGTATGGGTGGCAGAGAAATTAACGCGCGTGCTTACCTCAGTCGCTTTAACTTCTCGGGCGCCGATCAAGAAAAGAAGTGTGGCGTGCTTTCAGGCGGTGAACGCAATCGTTTGCACCTCGCTCTTGCATTGAAGCAAGAAGGTAACGTGCTCTTGCTCGACGAACCTACCAACGATATTGACGTCAACACCCTCCGCGCCCTTGAAGAAGGTCTTGAAGCCTTCGCAGGTTGTGCCGTAGTCATCAGCCACGACCGCTGGTTCCTCGACCGTATTTGCACGCACATCCTTGCTTTTGAAGGCGACGGCAATGTATTCTTCTTCGAAGGTTCTTACTCAGACTACGAAGTGAACAAGGCAAAGCGCCTCGGCATTGAAGAACCCAAGCGCATTCGTTATCGTAAGTTGGAAGAGTAATTCGATGAGGTTATAAGGCTATAAGGTCGCTTCGCTTTAAGGTTTTAAGACCATGCGGAGTCTCCCAACCTCAGACCTCCTAACCTTAAAACCTCATAACCTCTTCCCTCACAACCTTAAAACCTAAAACCTCATAACCTCATAAACTATGAAAGGCATTGTTTTAGCCGGTGGTAGTGGCACACGCCTTTACCCCATTACAAAAGGTATCAGTAAGCAGTTGATTCCCATCTTCGACAAACCCATGGTGTATTACCCCATTTCGGTTTTGATGTTGGCGGGGATTCGTGAGATATTGATTATTTCAACACCGCAAGACCTTCCCGGTTTCAAGCGCTTGCTTGGTGATGGTTCGGATTATGGTGTAGAATTTTCTTACGCCGAACAACCCTCACCCGACGGACTTGCGCAAGCATTTATCATTGGCGAAGAGTTTATTGGCAACGACTCTGCGTGCTTGGTGTTGGGGGATAATATCTTCCACGGCAGCAACCTGCGCCACATGCTTCGCACGGCCGTAGAAACTGCTGAGCAAGAAGCAAAGGCTACGGTCTTTGGTTATCGCGTGAACGACCCCGAACGCTATGGCGTTGTAGAATTTGACGCTGAAGGCAACGCTAAGAGTATTGAAGAAAAGCCCTTGCAACCCAAGTCGGACTACGCCGTTGTGGGACTTTATTTCTACCCCAACAAGGTAGTGGATATTGCCAAGAATATCAAGCCCTCAGCGCGTGGCGAGTTGGAAATTACTACCGTGAATCAGCATTTCCTTGACGATGGCGAACTCATGGTACAGACACTCGGACGCGGTTTTGCATGGTTGGACACAGGTACGCACGATAGTCTTTCTGAGGCTTCTACCTTCATCGAAGTAATCGAAAAACGCACTGGTCTTAAGGTGGCATGCCTTGAAGGTATTGCCTATGAGCAGGGTTGGATTACGAAGGAGAAAGTTGCCGAATTGGCCAAACCCATGATTAAAAATCAGTACGGTCAGTACTTGATGAAGTTGATCGAAAGAGACTAATTGATGACAGTCCTACGGCGCATACTCCTACTGCTTCTTCTGCCGACAATCTTTACACCAAGACTTTCGGCAGAGGAAGATTTGTTGTGGTTGCCCGAGTATTTTTCTTGCGTACAACAACTGTCTGACGTAGAAGATGGTGCCTATTATTTGATCGCAGGGACCAGTCAACTTGATGGTCATGTGCTGATGTCCACAGACGTTGTCGGAAATCGATTGAAAGGTGTCGTTGCGCCAAAAAACGATCGCATATTCTGTGAAGATGGAGCACTGGTGTGGCAAATGTTTCGTTCTGGCGACGAAGTTGTACTGCGAGCTGCGAAGGCAGGGAAGTATTTAAATGTTCCGAAGAGTAACAGTATCAATATCGAACTGCACGCGAAGAATTATACCGTTTGGGAGTTGCGAGAGAAGGAGGATGGTTTTGTTCTGAAAAAAGAGGGTGAATCGTCGCGTTACTTATATACCTCACATCAGAATAAACCAGAGAATCCCAATCCCTTTGCAAACTTCAGTTTTTACGATGGAGTAGGAAGCGTAGAAACGAATGTCCTTTATTTCTATAAGTTGGAAACTGACTATGTAGCACCAGAAGATAATACCATAACTTACCTCAACGAAGGTGATCCCGTCCCAGCTTACGGAAATTTGCTTGTGCGTAACGGTGCGCTGATTTATCCGTCAGTGTTGTTTGATGCCAAGGACTTCCAACCCACTCAGTCGTTTACCGTCACTCAAGGGCAACTGACGTATACCCGTATCCTGCAGGATGAGAAATGGGAGACCCTCTGTTTGCCGTTCTCGGCAACGGTTCCCTCTGGTATTGATGCACGCGAGTTGGAGCGTATAGAAGAGGGTGAACTTACGTTTCAACCTGTTACAGAAATACGCGCTCACGTTCCAGTAATCTTGCGTTGCGAGAATCCTTCAGGTGAAGCGGTTACTTTCGTAAGTAAGGCAGGTGTCGTATCATCACCTCCCGCATCTTTATCGGTATTTATTCCTGTCTATCAGCATTTAGAAATCTTGAGTGCCACAGAAGGCATTTACCTCCTTACAGGTCAAGGAGAAACCTTCTCTCTCGCCGATTTTGGAAGCACATTACGTCCGTTTAGAGCATATATAAAGTTGGAGTAAGTACGTCATCAAGATGCTTTGACTTCTCTCATTTCTCATCCCTCATCTCTCGTCTCTCATCCCTCATCCCTCTCTCAATATTATGATTATAGCAGTAGATTTTGACGGTACAATTGTAGAACACCGATACCCCGAAATAGGCAAGGAAATCCCCTTTGCAGTAGCTACGCTCAAACAACTCCAACAGGACGGTCATAGTCTGATCCTGTGGTCGGTTCGTGAAGGAGAACTTCTGGACGAAGCCGTTAAGTGGTGTGAAGAGCGGGGTTTATACTTCCTTGCTGTAAACAAAAACTTGGATGAATGTGATACAGATGAGTTGCAGACAACTAATTCATCATACAGTCGTAAACTTAAGGCGAAGATTTTTATTGACGATCGCAATGTCGGTGGCATGTTGGATTGGGGTGTGATTTACGAACTTATCAGCAAGCGCATCAGTTACGACGAATTCTTGGCAACACAAGGTGTTGAGACTCCCAATAAGAAACCGGAGAAGAAACCCTGGTGGAAATTTTAAGTACACAGTTCCGAAAAGTTGCGTAAAACCAATTCTTGCAGTCAATGAAAGTATTTTCGGCAAAGCAAATGCGCGAGTTAGACGCATTTACAATTCAGGCGGAGGGCATATCTTCGATAGACCTTATGGAACACGCCTCACGTGAGGTTGCGCTTTTCATCATGTCGCGTTGGTCATTTAAAGTGCCTTTTGTGGTGTTTGCCGGCAGTGGCAACAATGGTGGCGATGCTCTTGCTGTGTCTCGATTGCTGATGGAGGTCGGTTATAACGTAAAAACCTTCCTTATAAATCCCCACGGCAAATTGAGTCCAGATTGCTCCGTCAACAAGGAGCGTTTGCGCAATATGCCCAATGCGGAATTCATTGAAATTACGGACGAATTGGATTTTCCGCCTATTACCCAAGATACGGTAATTCTTGACGGACTCTTCGGCACAGGATTAAACAAACCAATTACAGGCATTTTTGCCCAAGTTGTTGAGGCCATCAATGCTTCATCGGTCCAAGTAGTTTCCATAGATATGCCTTCGGGGTTGATGTGTGAGAACAATCAGAATAATAACCCCAACCACATTGTACGTGCCTCCCTAACTCTTACGTTTCAAAATCCGAAGTTGTCGCAGTTGATGGATGAAAACTATCAATTTGTAGGTGAACTTCAGATTCTGGATATAGGACTTTCAAAGAGTTATTCTGACCAACTTTTTACGCCTTATCAACTCATTGATTCTCATCTCGTCCGCTCGCTTCGCCGTCGTCGTTCGCCCATTGGGCACAAAGGCACATTCGGTCATGCCTTGCTCATTGCTGGTAAATACGGTATGGCTGGTGCTGCAGTGTTGGCTGCTAAATCATGTTTGCGTGGTGGGGTAGGGAAGGTTACAGTTCACACACCCTTACGCAATAATGACATTCTGCAAATCAGTGTGCCCGAGGCAATCCTCTCTCATGATGCCGATGCTTCTTGCTTTACGCAACCCCTTGACGACTTGGCAGCGTATCAGGCTTTGGGCATCGGTCCAGGACTCGGCACTTCTTCATCCACAGCGTTAGCAGTGTTGGAACAGGTGCAGATGGCAAACGTCCCCCTAGTCGTTGATGCCGACACCATCAATATATTGGCTGCTCACCGACATGCGCTCCATTTGCTCCCGAAGGGGACGATTTTGACACCTCATTTAGGAGAATTTTTCCGTCTCGCTCGTCGTTCGGACAATCATTTCACCGCACTTTCCGAAGCACGGGAAATGGCAGTCTCGTTAGGTCTTTATATTGTTTTGAAGGGACGCCATACGGCAATATGCACCCCCGATGGGAAGACCTATTTTAATACCACAGGCAATTCCGGAATGGCTACGGCAGGTAGTGGTGATGTCTTAACCGGTATCTTAACCTCGCTTCTTGCTCAAGGTTATGCTCCCCTTGATGCTTGTTTATACGGTGTGTGGTTACACGGACTTGCGGGCGACCTTGCGGCGGAATCTCTTTCAGCAGAGGCGCTGACCGCTACAGATCTCATTGATTACTTGCCCAAAGCTTTTTTAGAACAACATAAAGAGACATGCACCTATTTGTCATGAGCCCTATCGCTTCATACTAACCACCTTTGGATATGATGAAAACAAAATTTATCTTGCCCCTCGCACTCTGTGCATTGAGTGCTACGGCACAAACGAAAATACTCCCGTATGATCCCGCTCGAAATCTTGAAGGGATTACGTATTACTTACCCCAAACAGCGCTTCAAGTCGTTGTTACCGCCAAGCGCACTGTTTACGAACCTGGCGAATATGCTAACTATGCCGAGCGTTTCCTGCGCCTTAATGATGTGGTGCTGGAAAAGGAAGAGCGTTGGCAACTCCAGACCATTTCTATTTCCACCTATGGGGTAGCAGATACGGCTCATGCCTATTCCATTATCCACGACACACGCACCCCTGTGCCTTTCGTGCGCCTTGCTCCCGATGGGCGTTTGCTTGCGATAAACACAGAACCTCTCGAACTCGAAGAACTCGAAGAACCTTCTGTGCTGGAAATTAAGGAGGCAACGGTGGACGCTGCAGATTTTAAGACGCGCGACGTGCTGAACGCAGGTAGCAAACTCAAAATGGCGGAACTTACTGCCAACGAGATTTATGACATCCGCGAAAATCGTTCACTCTTAGCAAAGGGACAAGCAGACTTTATGCCCACCGATGGCGAGCAACTGCGCTTAATGTTAGAAACGCTTGATAAGCAAGAAACAGCCTTGCTACAACTCTTTAAGGGGGCTTCGCATAGTGAAATGCACACCTTTGTTCTCAATTATGTGCCCTCCAAAGAAGGCGTCGAACACGACATCCTTTTCCGCTTTTCCGACTATTTAGGACTTGTCGCTACCGATAACCTCGCAGGCGAACCCTACTATATCGATGTGCATGACTTAAAGACGTTGCCCGCCGTAAAACCGATTGATCCGAATGATAAAAAGGCACTGAAGAAGGCACAGCAAACGCAACAACTCGGTCTGCGCTACTTACTTCCCGGTACGGCGGAGATTAAAGTCTATAACGTGTACAACGTGTTGGCTACGCTCCAAGTGCCCTTCTCGCAATTTGGTCGTGTAGAGCACCTCGGGGGTGACCTCTTTAATAAGAAAATGCAGACTTCTGTGCAACTCTCACCCACAACGGGCGGACTCGTAAATCTTGACATGGTGGTGCCTGATTAGGAGTGAGGGGTTAGTTGTGAGTAGTGAGTAATGAGTAACACCATCCGGAATATAGTCCCGCAAGGACTCCTCACTCCTCATTACTCACTCCTCATTACTCATTACTCACTCCTCCCTCCTCCCTAAACCCTCACTCGATATGAAAAAGATACTCCTTTCTCTTTCCCTCCTTGCCTCTTCTGCTGTTGCTGAAAAGGTGGTGATCAACATGGCAGACTATGGACTTCTGCCCAATCAGTCTAATTCATCCGCCGTGCTTCACGATGCCTTAACCAAGATTAAAGCATCGGTTTCGCCTGAGGATGAAGTAGTCCTCCGTTTCGGTAAGGGAACCTACACCTTCAGTGCTTCCGACGCCAAGGAATATGAATACTACATTTCCAACCACGACCAATATCCCCTTCGTAAGATAGGTTTCCACCTTGACGGATGGACCAACCTCACGCTCGACGGTCGCGGAGCAGAATTCCTCTTCACGGGACGCATGATTCCCTTCTACGTGGTGAACTGCACAAACACGGTGCTCACTAACTTCTCTGTGGACTTCAGCGACCCACAAATCACACAGGCAGAGATCCTTTCCAACACCCCCGAAGAAGGCACAACCTTTAAGATGGCACCTTGGGTGAAGCATCGCATTGCCGCCAACGGACGCCTCGAAGTCTATGGTTCTGATTGGGCGATGCAACCTAATACGGGTATGAATTTTGAGAAGGACACACGCCACATCTGCTATCAGACGGGCGACCTTTGGGTGGTGACCGACGGACTTCAGGACCTTGGTGACAACACTTACCGCGCTCCCCAGTGGAAGGAAAATAAGGTAAAACCCGGAACAATGGTCACCTTGCGCACCTACCACCGTCCCTGTCCCGGCATCGTGCTCGACCATGACCGTCAGACCACACTCCGCAAAGTAAATGTACATTACGCCGAAGGTATGGGGCTCATAGCCCAGCGTTGCACCGACATTACGCTTGATGGTTTCAACGTATGTCTTCGTGGCAAGAAAGATCCCCGCTATTTCACCACACAGGCTGATGCCACCCACTTCTCACAGTGTAAGGGGCACATCCGCTCTGTAAACGGACTTTACGAAGGCATGATGGACGATGCCATCAATATCCATGGCGTTTACCTCAAGGTGAAAGATGTTATTAATGCCCAGACTATCCGCGTTTCCTATGAGCACGGACAGGCCTACGGATTCGCTTGGGGCGATGTAGGCGACACCCTCCGCTTCGTGTCAGCCTTCACCATGGAAGAGCATGCCGAAAGCTACACGATTCGAGATATTCGTCCTGCCGATAAAGATCAGGTCAAGGGATGCAAAGAATTTGTCATCACGCTCGATCGCCCCATGGAAAAGTCCCTGAACACAGCACTCGAAGATTTTGGTGTCGAAAACCTCACATGGACGCCCACTGTGTACTTTGCCGACAATGTCGTGCGCAACAACCGCGCTCGTGGTGCCCTCTTCAGCAGTCCGCGCCACACCGTGTGTGAAAACAACCTCTTCGACCACACCTCAGGCACCGCCATCCTCCTTTGTGGCGACTGCAACGGTTGGTATGAGTCAGGTTCATGTAAGGATGTGATTATCCGTAAGAACAAGTTCGTTAATGCCCTTACAAGTTACTACCAGTTCACTAACGCAGTCGTTTCAATCTATCCCGAAATCCCCCGCCTTGGTGAGCAGAAGCAGTACTTCCACTCAAACATCGTTATAGAGAATAACCAGTTCATCACCTTCGACGAACCCATTCTCTACGCCAAGTCAGTCGACGGACTCATCTTCCGCAAAAATAAGATCAAGCGCTCTAAGAGTTATGCCCCCTTCCATTGGAACAAGGAACCCTTCAAGATGGAGCGCGTAAAGGGATTTGTAAAGGAGTAACCCGCTCTCCGCATATAAAAAAAGTCACGAATGGCCTGTAGCTGTTCGTGACTTTTTTTGTACTCGATCCTCGTTACACAACTCAAGTTCAAGACGCTCTTTCTCGATACCAAAAATGACGAAAAATGCAAAATAATGTTGGTGTTAACAAAAGTTAATGGATTTGCATTTCGCTTGGAAATTTTGTATCTTTGTATTGCGGAAGTGGAGATGCCCCTAGAAATCGTGGGTATCTCCACTTTTTTTGTCCAGAAAAACCCATTTTTAGGGGCAAAAAATAAGTTACCTAGTTTTTTCAAGGTTAAACAACCGGTTTTTAATGTTACTTATTCTGCGCCCCATAATAGATATTGATGCGAGGGTGAGTAGGTGGAATGTTAATGATTGTTAAAGTTTTTAGCGAAAAATGACGAAAAATGAAGGACTGAAGTGTCACAATTTTTCGCCACTGATGTTTTTTATATTGCTTCTGTATAACAAAACCCTCAGCAAGCACGTTACGGCACTCTAGTGTTTGTATTTAGGCAATGTAGACACTTCAGCAAATCACTTTCGTAATGCCCCCGTAGGAGGGCACACTTGCTTAACCGCTGGTGAGCAAGGCGAACCTGCGGATTAGGGATAACGACTGTGTAGTTCTATCGGTCCCCGTAGGAGGACCCACACACTTGGATATGCAATAAATTAGACAATAATATAGGTGTTACCTGCGTGACCTTTGGTTGTCCACTAAAACTCGTTTGTTTTATTTCGAGCCACGAATGAACACGAACCGAAGGTCGCGCCAGTCAATTTTACGAATATCCATCCGGTCTTAAATGCCCCGCAAGGCATTAGTGAAAATTAGTGCCCATTAGTGGCTAAACTAATAAGCGCACAATATCTTTGGTGTAAGGATTATTTGTGGACATCTGCTATATTATTATATTGGTGTCCGGTAAACTTAAGTTTTGAATAATATCTGATTGAAGATCAATATAATATTAGGATGAATATTTAGACAAGCCCCTCATCTTTGAGATATTCCCCTGGAAGGGGATAAAGCCATTAGCCCAGGGTAACACCCTGGGTGATAAATCAAACGACGGTTGCGCCCTGAAGGGGCAAAAGCAGAGATAACACATTGGAATTTAAGGCTTTTGCCCTTTCAGGGCGAGAACCATCCAATCAATCTACCCAGGGCGTTGCCCTGGGCTGGTGGCTTTTAGGCCCTTCAGGCCTACATCTCCCAAAAACTTTACCGGACACCAATAATATTATTACCTTTTTTTATTTAGGCAACTTCTATATTATTGCCTCCCCCCAAAAAAGAGGTTTTTACCGGACACTCATAATATGAAACACATTACCCTGAAGTGCGCCACGCTGCACCTCAGGGTAATGTATCCGTTTGTATGTGCTTCGAAAGCGTAGTCCCGTCCGTTTTTTCTGAGGAACCTTGCCTTCTGGGTATCGGTTGAACCGCCCCTTATTTCGTTCCGAAAATTCTGTCGCCCGCATCTCCGAGTCCGGGGAGGATGTAGTTGCGTTCGTTCAGCGCTTCGTCGAGTGCGGCAAGGTAGATGTCCACGTCGGGGTGTGCTTGCGTAACGACTTCTACGCCCTTCGGCGCTGCTACAAGGCACATGAGGCGGATGTTGGTATAGCCGTCGGCCTTGAGTCGGTTGATGGCGTCGCACGCACTACCGCCCGTTGCGAGCATGGGGTCGGTGACAATCACCAAGCGGTCTTTTCCGGCGGGCATCTTATAGTAATAGAACACGGGTTGGCACGTCTCTTCATCGCGGTACATGCCAATGTGACCTACGCGTGCTGAGGGGATGAGCGAGAGTAATCCGTCCACCATTCCGAGACCTGCGCGGAGGATGGGAGCAATCACCACCTTCTTTCCCGAAATCTTGGGCGCGTTCATCTTTATCAGCGGCGTCTCAATTTCTTCATACTCCAAGGGGAAGTCTCGGGTGATTTCGTAGCCCATGAACATCGCAATTTCCTTCAATAGTTCGCGAAACTTCAGCGTAGAAGTTTCCTTATTTCGCATAATGCTCAACTTGTGTTGCACTAAGGGATGGTCAATAATGTGTAGTGCCATAGGAGGTTTAGGTTAGTGGGTAAATTACAAGAGTAAAACCACAAGCGTAAAGTTTCCTTGCGGAGTGGGTTCACCGTAAAGGGGGGCTTATTGCTTAGCTCTTTTTACTGTTACAAAAGTAGTATAAATTTCCGGAATGCGTGGGGCAAATCAAGGCGTATTTTATACAAAACTTTTTTCCAGGTTGAAACCTGCCGCTCATGGGGGTACACTGTTTGTATACAGTCTCTTTGCAAAGAAACCCTCAACGAATATATCCCCATACCGTCCGCTGCAACACCTATATTATTGCCAAAATATTTGTGTAGTTGCTCCCTATTTACCTTAAAATATGTTACCTTTGCGGAGCATTCGTGATGCAAAAAATATACATTTTTATGACATTATAATTTGACCAAATTAATATATTTATTAACATGCAAGCAAGTACACAATCAACTATAGGGATTAAACCTGTTCAGAAAATATTCTTTGGTTCTCCCGGTACTGGTAAATCTTATAGGGTGAAAGAACAAACTTTCGGTCAAATTGTACACAGAACTACTTTCCACCCAGACACAGATTATACCGCATTTGTAGGAGCGTATAAACCTACAAACATAGTTGTTCCTGTTCGTAATGCTGATGGTCAAGAAGTTCATGGTGTCTTCGAAAAGAAAATAGTTTACCAATTTACTCCTCAAGTCTTTACAACTGCATATTGTGAAGCGTGGAATGAGTATCTGAAGTGTCCTGAAAAACCCAGTAAGGTATGTCTCCTAATAGAGGAACTCAATAGAGGAAATTGTGCTCAGATTTTCGGAGACTTATTCCAATTGCTCGACCGCCGTATAGATACTGGATTCTCCGAGTATTCAATTTCTGCAGACGAGGATTTGGCAACTTATATTCGTTCACAAATTGTTGACGTTGAGCGTTACTACAATGCTGTGAGAGATAATTCAGATTTAAACAGCAATGGTGATCAGTGTATTGCAGCATGGAATGCAGGTGGTGAAAATAGAATTCTGTTATCACTCCCTCCAAACTTGTCAATCATTTGTACGATGAACACGAGTGACCAAAGTCTCTTCCCGATGGACTCCGCATTTAAACGCCGTTGGGATTGGGAGTATATCCCCATTGATTACGCGTTAGAGGAGTCACAATTTATTATTGTGGTGGATGAAAGTCATAAGTACTCTTGGCCTGATTTCCTCAAGAAGATGAACAATATTATTTACGAGCATACCAAGTCGGAAGACAAGCAGATGGGGAATTTCTTTGTTCGTGGAGATGAAAAAAAAGAAGTAAATCTTGACCAATTTATCTCAAAAGTAATGTACTTCTTGTGGAGTGAAATTTGTAAAGATAACCCCAAGGCAAAAAAGACAATCTTCATAACAGAAACAAGAGATGCTCAAGATGGCGAATCCCCCATCTGCAATGACTTTACTTTCAGTGACCTCTTCCCCTCAGATCGTGATGAAGACAAGATTCCGACTGAGGAAATCTTGAACGGTTTCATGGCACATCTCGGTGTTGACAATATTGCAGAAGGAGCATGCATGGTTGATGACTCAGAGACTGCTGGTGAAACGATTAAAGATAAGTGGGAGCATACGATTTATTCAGATGATTTAATCTCGTATATCAATAATGCTTCAGATCCGGAAGTAGCTAAGTTTAAAACACTTTTCCCACAAGATTACAAATCGCACCAAAATGGATTTGTAGTTCGTGTTGACTATGGTGGTTGGATTTCACTATCTAGAAATAAGAAAGCAAACCTCGTATGCTATGGCAACCAAGATGCGGATAAAATGCGTTCCATCATGGATGAATACGGGGCGGAAATTGAAAGTAAACTTAGTGTGCCCAAAACAACTATAGGCAGACGCTATGACTCTAGGTGGATGATTACCCCGAAACAGGGACAGGTGAAACTAGCACAGGAATACACACCTGGAAATCCTAATCGCAATGAGGAGTTTCAATGGTATGTTGAGCATGCTTTGAAGTTGTATCATTATTTCAAACAGCACTTCCCAAAGAATGATAATCTTATTTGAGGACTTTTTCTATAGTGCAGTTGAATTGAGTAAGATTCTTCCTGCAGAGTTGTTGTCTTGGTCTGCCGACGGTGAGCAGGCCAAGACAACATTTGTGGGTTATCATTATTGTTCAACAGGCGCGCAACGAGGACCTGTATTTATTTTGCCAAAGGTCTTTGTGAACCGACAAGGTCCTTTCGGAAGAGCGGATATTTCAAGGGAAACGCTAGTTGAACATGGTAAAAGTTTGTCAGAAATTCTTGGCGATAACGATGCACAAATCGTATCCCGCTTGTCCTTTTGGCTTTACCTAACCATTGCACGCTATGCTGAGAAAAATCCTGATACTGTTATTATAAGGAGTCGCAACATTCAGGAGGTAAAAAGTATAGGTGAGTACAACTGCTCAACACTAATAGAGGTCATACAGTCTTTGCGCAAATTCAATCGTGACCATAAGGACCTCTTCACTTTCATTGTAAACAACAATCGCAGTGGTGTTCATAAGGTAAACTGGACTAAGACAATAAACAAACTGCATCCCTTTATGCAGGGAGAAGAACCTGTTTACCTTAACTTTATTAACAAGAAAAAGAATATCAACTTTGATGAAGAGTTGATTGTGATTTTCTACTCAGTACTAGAATACCTTAAAGAGCAATACTTCTTTGACGACCCCATCAACCTTCACTTCAATCTCATCCCTACTCACGAAATTGAGGTTATACTTGAGGCGGAGATGGGCACCATTATGCTCAACAAGATTCGCCACAAATATTTTACCGACGAACTTGTGCAACTGTGGAACCTGCTCTACGTCTTTTTTGAGAAAGCAGAGAAGATTGCCAACAAGAATTATTTGGAAGAGAGCGTGCTTGCCACTTCATTCAACAATGTGTTTGAAGATATGATAGACCAACTTGTTGGTAGTAATGAGTTGAACGCAGTGAAGTACAATAAGGACGGCAAAATTATTGACCACCTATATAAAGATAATTCGTTGATAAATAACGGCAACACGTATTACATTGCTGATAGTAAATACTACAAAGAAAGTTCTGACCTCGGCGAAAATTCGGTATACAAACAGTTTACTTACGCCAAAAACATTATACAGTATAACTTAAATTTATTTCAAAAGGGTAGAGACTATCTACCATCGATGCGCGATGACTTGACCGAGGGATATAATGTCGTACCTAACTTCTTTATTCGTGCAAGTGCTGTGGGGGATGGTGGACTCTATGATTATGAGAACGACTATCTGAAATCTGAATTTGAGACAGACCTTCAGAATCGCAATAACAAGTTGGTTAATTATCATTTCCCCAATCGACTTTTTGACCGTGACACCCTGGTGTTACAGACCTATAACATCAACTTTCTCTATGTCTTGGCAAAGTATGTTGAGGGTGAAGATGATGTGCACAAAGCAAGGATTCGCCACAAGTTTAGAGAAGAGTTGATCTCAAGGTTTGACAACCTCTACCACTTTTACGAACTCACGCCTATTGAGGGCGAAACGATGGAGTCTGTAGTAGAAAAGAATTTCAGAAAGTTACTAGGTAAGGCAATACGTCCGTCGGCAGACAGCACTAGTTTGATTTTTGCCTGGGAAAAAAATAGTTTGACAGCAACAGAGGGACAAACTTGTGAGGCATATCTGCAGCAACTCCAGTCTGTTGCATACACGAAAACTTCTCTACGTGAATTGAATGGGGCTCATGGAAATTATCGCCCTAATGTCAATAGAATTGGGAAGACATCCAAGGTGCACATGTATAATGTTACAGCAGATGATGTCTTGTATGAAATAGCAGCAGAGACGGGTGTGGATATGAAAAAGTGAATCCCCAGAGTGCAGGTCGCTTGATAACAATGTTCTCCTATTATTGGTGTCCGGTAAAGTTTTTGAGAAGTAACGGCCTGAAAGGCCAATAAGCACCCAGACCAGGGCAACGCCCTGGGTCTATGGATGTTTGGATTTGCACCTGAAGGGGCAAAAGCATTGCAGTTCAAACTCTTATAATTGCTTTTGCCCTTTCAGGGCGTAAGTCTCGACTGCAACAACACCCAGGGCGTTGCCCTGGGCTAATGGCTTTATCCCCTTTCAGGGGAATCGTCTAAGCTGTGGGGCTTATACCATTCAAACATCTTTATAT
>JAZTYI010000084.1:0-23660 GCA_045636885.1 Alloprevotella sp. | reverse complement strand
AGAGAACACGAATTGCACGAATAACACGAATCCTTGCGGGATGTTATCTTTGCTTATCGCATACGAATTGCACGAATACCATCCGGATGGCATTCGTGTTATTCGCCTCTGATTAAGAAATATTCATCCCGCATGGAGATTGACTTGCGCGACCTGCGGTTCGTGTTATTCGTGCAATTCGTGTTCTCTTAAACATAGAAATTCTCGTTTTTTCGGTTGAATATCTATGAGGGGGCTTGTATGAGTACAACTATCCATCAAACAAAGAGTTATCTATATTTAGCGGACAGCAATATAAAGAATAATATTCCATGGTGGAAATACCTGTCAAATGAGGTACCATTTTGCATGCGAAAAATGACGAAAAATGAGAAATAATGTTGGTGTTAACAAGTGTTAACGGATTTGCATTTCGCTTGCAAATTTTGTATCTTTGTACTACGGAAGTGGAGATGCCCCTAGGAATCGGGGGTATCTCCACTTTTTTTGTCCCGAAAAACCCATTTTTGGGGTCAAAAAATAAGTTACCTAGTTTTTTCAAGGTTAAACAACCGGTTTTCTATGTTACTTATTCTGGCGCCGCAAATAGATATTGTTGAGACGGGGAGTAGGTGGAGTGTTAATGTTTGTTAAAGTTTTCAGTGAAAAATGACGAAAAATGAAGGTTGAAAGTGTCACAATTTTTCGCTTTATCAGTTGGCAAATAAATACGTGTAGATTCTCGTGATACGTCGGGAGAGCGTCTGTATTGTGTTATGTAGAACTAAATAAATACAAAAAAACAGTTCTCTACTTTTGTCCATCTAAAAAATCTATACTATCTTTGCTCCGATAACCAAAGTATAAACCCACATGGACGACTATTACGCGGAAAATTATTGCGATTGATAGGCGGGTTGGTATTGCGAGAGGCTTTCCCCCGTCGTAACGATTTCTTTCCTTTCTTAGAAGACACTTCGACAGGGATTTTTTTCTCTACAAAAGAACAGAAACACATCGGTTTTACTGATAGAGGTCAGTCCTGATCTTTTGTTCTTATGTTAAAAAAGTCTGCAATACCTGATACATGCGAACTTACTGGAATTATAATAAGGCGCTGCGCACGCTGGAAGAGTGGCAGCCCGATTGCTGGGTGCAGGTGACTTGCCCCACACCCGATGATGAAGAGTTCCTCGTGAATGAACTCAATGTACCTTCCTATTTCCTTGATGACATTCGAGATAAAGACGAGCGCTCGCGTTTTGAATACGACGAGGGCTGGCAGCTCATTATCCTTCGCATTCCCTATGTGAAGGAGGTGCGTTCGCGTACGCCCCACACGACGATTCCCTTGGGTATCATCTTGAAGAAGGGCGTGTGCGTAACGGTGTGCAACCACGAGACGAACATGATGATCGACTTCGTGAGTTACCAGCAGAAGCGCAATATGGGATTTACGGACTCCGTAGACTTGGTGTTCCGCTTGTTCCTCTCGAGCGCCGTGTGGTACTTGAAGCGCCTAAAGCAAATCAATGTGCTCATTGAAGAAGCGAAGCAGAATTTGGACCGCGCCATTGATAATGAGGACTTGATCAGCCTTTCACGCTTGCAAGACAGTTTGACCTACTTCATCACCTCTATCCGTGGCAATGAAACATTGCTCTCGAAGTTGAAGTTCAAACTCCCCGTCGATGAACTTGACGCCGACCTTATTGAAGACGTGACGATTGAGATGAACCAGGCGCGTGAAACGACAAACATCTACGCCCACATCCTCGACTCGACGATGGAGACCTACGCCTCTATTATCAATAACAACATGGCGAGCGTCATGAAGCAGATGACCTCTGTTTCCATCATCTTGATGTTCCCCACGCTTATCGCCAGCATCTTCGGTATGAATTTGATCAATGGCATGGAAACATCGTGGTGGGGCTTCCCCTTGGTAATTGTTTCCTCCATTGTAGTCACCGCCACCTTCTATTGGTTGTTTAGACGGAGAAGTTGGGTGTGATAAGAGTAAAGATAAAAGAGTAAAGATAAAAGATAAAAGAGTAAAGATGCCCTGCGGAGTGTAAGTCGCGGATGCCCCTCTTTACTCTTTTATCTTTTATCTTTACTCTCTTTTCCCTTGCTCATGTCAAGGGAAAAGCGTAATTTTGCACCCGAAAACAGAATGTGGAGAGATTTGGCTGCTTGCAACCACTATAAAAAATGCTAAAATAGAGGGACGGCTTAGAACAGCGCCTCGGTATTGGAGTCTATAGTGCAGGAAGGACCTGCGAGTTGCTCTACATTCTGCTTTCGCGTAATACGGCGCGATGGGCAGATTTTTTTTTATTTGGTGATGGGGTCAATTCTAGGTTATCCTAGGTACTCCTAGGTTCTCCTAAGACTCCCCCCTGCTCATAACCTCAAACCTCAAAACCTCATAACCTCATTATATATGTCTTATCTTTTTACCTCAGAATCCGTATCGGAAGGACATCCCGATAAAGTGGCAGACCAGATTAGTGATGCCGTTCTTGACGAACTTCTTGCTTATGACCCCACTTCAAAGGTGGCTTGCGAAACCTTGGTGACTACCGGTCAGGTGGTAGTTGCCGGTGAAGTGAAGTCGGAAGGTTATGCCGACCTTCAGACTATTGTGCGCCGCACCATCAAGCGTATTGGTTACACAAAGGCAGAATATAAATTTGATGCTGAAAGCTGCGGTATCCTTTCCGCTATTCACGAACAGAGTGCCGACATCAACCGCGGTGTGGAACGCGAAGACCCCATGAATCAGGGTGCGGGCGACCAGGGTATGATGTTTGGTTATGCCAATAAGGAAACAGACACATTCATGCCCCTCCCCTTGGCGTTGGCACACGAAATATTGATTGTGCTTGCCGAAATTCGCCGCGAGGGCAAGGTGATGACTTACCTCCGCCCCGACTCTAAGAGTCAGGTGACTATTGAGTATGATGACAATGATCGCGCAATGCGCATTGATACGATTGTTGTTTCTACTCAGCACGATGACTTTATCACTGCTGAAGAAGCGGGCACTCAGGAAAAGGCGGACGAGATGATGCTCCGCAAGATTAAGGACGACGTGATTACCATCCTCATGCCCCGCTTGATTAAGGAGCGCGTGAAGACACCCGAAATTCAGGAACTCTTCAAGAACTCAACCATCAAGTATCACGTAAACCCCACGGGTAAATTCGTGATTGGTGGTCCTCACGGTGATACGGGTCTTACCGGTCGTAAGATTATCGTGGACACTTACGGCGGTAAGGGTGCTCACGGCGGTGGTGCCTTCTCGGGTAAAGACCCCTCAAAGGTGGACCGTTCGGCAGCATACGCCGCTCGTCACATCGCCAAGAACATGGTGGCAGCAGGTGTAGCCGACGAAATGCTCGTGCAGTTGAGTTATGCTATCGGTGTGGCTGAACCCATCTCGGTGTATGTTAATACGTATGGCAAGAGCCACGTGAACATGACCGACGGCGAAATTGCCAAGAAGGTGCAGGAACTCTTTGACCTCCGCCCCAAGGCGATTGAAGAACGCTTGAAGCTCCGCCAGCCCATCTACGAAGAAACAGCTTCTTACGGTCACGTAGGTCGCGAACCCCGCAAGGTGACAAAGACCTTCGGCGGTAAGTTTAGCGAACCCAAGGAAATTGAAGTGGAACTCTTCACTTGGGAAAAGTTAGACTATGTTGATGTCATTAAGGAAGCGTTTGGACTTTAATGGTTTTCAGATGGTGATGGGGGCAGGCCTGACAGGCAGTAACAAGCCTTAACAGGCCTTAACAACCTTGCGGGGTGAGGACAGGTCTTAACAAACAGGCGCGTTGGTGTCCCGCATGGTCTTTCTCCTTTCTCCTTTCTCCTTTCTCCTTTCTCCTTTCTAATATGCAAATTACCGTATATGCCGCTTCAAGCGGTCAAGTACCGGCAACTTATATTGAGGCTGCCGGTATTTTAGGAAAGATCATGGCCGAGCGCGGTCATACTTTAATCAATGGTGCGGGTCGCACGGGATTGATGGGCGCAACTACTGAGGGTGTGTTGGCACATGGTGGTAAGGCCATAGGTGTGATTCCCCAATTCATGATTGAACAGGGGTGGCAGCACAACGAAATGACGGAACTCATTGTCACGCCCGACATGCACAGTCGTAAGGAAACGATGGCGCAACGCTCGGACGCCTGCATTGCCTTGCCTGGTGGGGTGGGAACGTTGGAAGAGTTGTTGGAAGTGATTACATGGAAGCAACTCGGACTCTACCTCAAACCGATCGTTATTCTCAACCTAAACGGTTACTACGACGCCCTGCTCCAGCAATTAGCGCACGCTACCGAAGAGCGCTTCATGCGCCAAGAACATACGCAGATTTGGAGCGTTGCTACAACTCCCGAAGAAGCCGTAATGCTTTGCGAAACCACTCCCCTCTGGAATAAGGAAGTACGCAAGTATGCGGCGATGTAGGGAGTTGGGAGGTAGTAAGTAGTAGGTAGTAAGTAGTAGTGAGGAGTTAGTAATAGGCTAACGCGTTATATTATAAGTCTTTCACTACCTGTTATTTCCTGCACTGCTGATCACTGCCTGTTAAACTTATCAAAACCAGTTCCATACCGCGCCTATTCCTCACTACTACTTACTACCTACTACTTACTACCTACTACCTACTACTTACTACCTCCTACCTCCTCCTAACTCCCATGCCCTACCTTCTTCTTCATGATGATATGATTGCTGCTGCCCTGTTGTTGAGCTTTATGTTCATCGTCTGGGCGGTTGCTCGTTCGTGGGCATTTTTGGAGAATTGGTGTGTTGTGTTTTTCAACTCGGGGCGTAAGCGAAAGAAGTTTACACAGCATTTAGACGTGCAGTTGAACGGTTGTGTGCCTATCGTTTTGAGTGTGAGTCTGTTACTTGGTATTTTAGTGACGAGTTATGTGCAACACAGTGCGCTTGAGGTCTGGGAACAATTCACTCCGCAATGCGTGTTTGCTGTAGGTTCCGGTGGAGTGCTTGCCGTGATCATGTTGAAACTGTTGCTTTATTACCTCGTGAATCGCACATTCTTCAGTGCCGAACAAACGGCGGAATGGACAACGGCATATTTAGTGACGTTGTTGTTGGAAGCGGTATTGTTGTTGCCGTTGGTGGTGGCTACAGTCTATCTCAACCTCCCCATGAGGGAGCAAGAATGGGGCTGGTGGGGCATTCTCATCGTGGTGGAATTGGTGCGTCTTATGAAGTTGAAAGTCACTTTTTTCCGCGGTGCACTCGGCTATGTCCATATTTTTTTGTACTTTTGCACACTGAATTTAGCAAATAGCCTTATATTCTGGCGATTGCTGACACAAATTAAACTACTACTTGACACTGTAAAGTAATGATTAAGAAGATTTTAGTATCTCAGCCGCGTCCTGCGACAGAGAAGTCTCCTTACTTCGAAATAGCGAAGAAACATGGTGTAGAAATGGTATTTCATCCCTTTGTCCGTGTTGAAGGACTTACGCCGAGAGAATTCCGTGCTCAGAAGGTAAACGTGCTTGACCATACAGCAATCGTTTTCACTTCACGTCACGCTATTGACCATTTCTTTATGCTCTGTAAGGAAATGCGCGTTGCAATTCCTGAAGATATGAAGTACTTTGCGGTGTCAGAAGCGATTTCGCTTTACATTCAGAAGTACGTTCAGTATCGCAAGCGTAAGGTGTTTTTCCCCGCTACAGGTAAGTTTGTTGATATGCTCCCCTTGATGGTGAAGCATAAGACAGAGAACTACCTTGTTCCCCTTTCAGACGTTCACAACGATGAAGTGAAGAACATGATGGACGAGCATGGGTTGAAGCACACAGAATGTGTGATGTACCGCACAGTTGCTAACGATCTGCCCAAGGATTTGCCCTTTGATTTTGATATGGTCGTGCTCTTCACTCCTGCGGGTGTGCAGTCGTTGATTAAGAACGTGCCCGATATCAAGGAGCGTGATATTCGTCTCGTCTCTTATGGTAAGGCTACTTCGGTAGCAATGTCTGAAGCAGGACTTCCTACTCACCTTGAAGCACCAACTCCTCAAGCGCCTTCTATTACAGGGAGTCTTGACCTCTATCTTTCGGAAGAAAACGCATAACGCGGTTTATAGTTTCATATAAGATTTGTGGAAATATGGCAATCACGGCCGTTTGCTCGGCGCAGAACGGTTCCCATATTTCCACTTTTTTATTTCTCACGTATGTTTACCAATAGGTTTCCCAAGGCAGAGCATTTGTGCTTGCGCAACGACATAGACAACCTCTTTGCTGCTGGAGCGAAAGCGCTGACGGCATATCCCTTGCGTATGGTTTATCGTGAGGTGGAACATCGTGAAGGTCCGCAGATTAAGGTGTTGTTGAGTGTGCCCAAGCGCAAGTTGCGCCATGCCGTAGACCGCAATCGTGCGAAGCGTCAGTTGCGTGAGGCCTATCGCTTGAATAAACCCCTCCTGTTGGAAGCGCTTCAACCCAAGCAGGGGATGCATGTCGCTTTTATGTGGTTGTCTGACAAACCCGTGGATTCTGCTTTTGTGGCGAAGAAACTGGTAAATCTTCTCCAACGTGCCGCAGAACAACTCACACAAGAATGCACCACCTTACCATCCGAATAAGTCTATGCTAAAGCGCTTGCTCATCCTTCCTATTCGCTTTTATCAGCGGTTTATTTCACCACTCACCCCTCCTGCCTGTCGCTACACGCCCACATGTTCGCAGTATGCCGTAGAGGCCATCCAAAAACATGGTCCCTTCAAAGGCTTGTGGCTCGCCATTCGTCGCATCTTGCGCTGTCATCCTTGGGGCGGACATGGGTATGATCCGGTGCCGTAGAGAATAGAGTTTAAAGTTTAGAGATTAGGGGGTAGAGATTAGAGTCGAACTGCATATTACTCCCTCCGCAGGCCTTTCTCCTTTCTCCTTTCTCCTTTAATCCTGCTCCGCAGTCTTTACCTCCTTCGCACCTCGGCAATTCAAGCAAGCTTGATTGCACTCGGTTTGGCGTCGGTTCTCCTTTAATCACAATGAACTTCCACACCCACGACCTCACTGCTCCCATGCCGGCAATCATCAACATGCCGCAGGAATGGTTGTTGCATCCTGAAGGGGTGCAACTGAGGGATGATGCTACGTATTCCGTGGGGATTCATCCGTGGTGGACGGCTGATGCAGCATGGGAAGATTTAAAGGAAGGTTTTTATCTTTGGGCACAGCATCCGCAGGTGGTGCGCATTGGTGAATGCGGTTTGGACAAACTGAAGGGTGGTGCTTTGGACCTGCAGGAACAGGTGTTTCTCATACACGTAGAACTCTCGGAACGCCTCGAGAAACCCTTGACCATCCACTGCGTAAAGGCCTTTGACCGCCTTCTCGCCCTGCGCAAACAGTTGCGCCCCACACAGCGCTGGGCAATTCACGGTTTCCGTGGAAAACCTGAGCAGGCGCAGCAACTCTTAGCGGCAGGATTTGACCTCTCCTTTGGGGAGCATTACAACGAAGCGGCTTATGCCCTCTGCCCTCCCACCCGCAGGTTTAGCGAAACCGATTGATTCCCCCGTTCACTTCACAGCGATACCATCGCTGTGCTCCTCTCCTCGAATAATCTTCCCTCGCTCTTCCTATAATAGAGCAGAAATAACTATCTTTGCAGTTACAATTTAGAAACAATAATACGCACAATATGAATTTTGTAGAAGAACTCAAATGGCGCGGCATGCTTCACCAGATGATGCCGGGCACACAGGAACTTTTTGAAAAGGGTGAAACCGTTACGGCTTACGTAGGTATCGACCCCACAGCAGATTCGCTTCACATCGGTCACCTCTGTGGTGTGATGATGCTTCGCCACCTCCAGCAGGCGGGTCACAAACCCCTCGCTCTCGTAGGCGGTGCAACAGGTATGATTGGCGACCCCTCGGGTAAGAGCGCTGAGCGTAATTTGCTCACTGAAGAAGTGCTCCGTCACAATGTGGCGTGCATTAAGGAGCAGCTCGGTCGCTTCCTCGACTTTGAAAGCGATGCTCCTAACGCTGCCGAACTCGTGAACAACTACGACTGGATGAAGAATTTTACCTTCCTCGATTTTGCTCGTGAAATCGGTAAGCGCATTACTGTCAACTACATGATGGCAAAGGACTCTGTGAAGCGTCGCCTTAACGGTGAAGCCAGCGATGGTCTTTCGTTCACCGAATTTACCTACCAGTTGCTTCAGGGTTACGACTTCCTCCACCTCTACCGCGAAAAGAATTGTAAACTCCAGATGGGCGGTTCTGACCAGTGGGGTAACATCACTACAGGTACGGAACTCATCCGTCGCACCCTCGGAGGTGAAGCAGAAGCATTCGCACTTACGTGTCCCCTCATCACTAAGGCTGACGGTAAGAAGTTTGGTAAGACCGAGCAGGGTAATGTTTGGCTCGACCGCAATCGCACCACACCTTATGCGTTCTACCAGTTCTGGCTCAATGTAGGCGATGAAGAAGCAAAGCGCTACATCAAGATCTTCACTTCGCTCACGCAGGAAGAAATCAATGCCCTCATCGAAGAGCACGACCAGGATCCCGGTCGTCGCGTGCTCCAGCGCCGCTTGGGCGAAGAAGTTACACTTCTCGTTCACGGTAAGGAAGACCTTGAAATGGCAATCGAAGCGTCAAACATCCTTTTCGGTAAGGCTACGAAGGAAAGCCTTTTGAAGTTGGATGAAGCAACGCTCCTCGCTGTGTTTGACGGCGTGCCCCGTTTCGAAGTTTCTCGCGACCAAGTGGTAGGTGCTAAGGCGGTAGACCTCCTTGCAGAAACTACTAAGTGCTTCCCCTCAAAGGGCGAAATGCGTAAGCTCACTCAGGGCGGCGGTGTAAGTTTGAACAAGGAAAAACTTGCTGCTTTCGACCAGGAAATCACTGAAAACGATCTTATCGATGGCAAGTATCTTATTGCTCAGCAGGGCAAGAAGAAGTACTTCTTGATCATCGCAAAGTAAGAAATCGTCACTGACGGAATATAAAAATGCGGAGACTCCTCAATCAGGAAGTCTCCGCATTTTTGTGTATCTATACGCAACTTACTTACGCACGTAAGTCGTAAAGGAGTAGGGGCATTCGTTCTTCTCGTCGGCGTCAAAAGACAGTTCTTCAATTACTTCCCACTCGCTAAAAGAGAACGCAGGGAAGAAAGCATCAGCGTTTGCAGGCGTGTTGTGCACATGAGTCAAGTACAGGCGGTTGGCATGAGCAAGTCCCTCTGTGTAAACCGTTTCTCCTCCCATGATGAACACTTCCTCATCAGCGCTGCAGGCGACAAGCGCCTCTGGCAGTGAGTGGAAGATTTCAACGCCAGGGAGTTCTAACCCCTGCTGACGCGTAAGCACAATATTTCGGCGATTGGGTAAAGCGCCCTTGGGGAGTGATTCAAATGTTTTGCGTCCCATGATGACCGTGTGCCCAGAGGTGAGTTCCTTAAAACGACGCAGGTCGCTGGAAAGGCGATATAAGAGTCGGTTTTCGAAACCGATGGCGTTGTTCTCGGCAAGAGCGCAGATGATGTTTATCATAATGTGAATGAGGTGCTTGTGGGTTATTTTGTAGAACTATCCTGCTCAATGCGAAGGATCATTTTAGGACGTTTGGGGTCGTTGGTGATGAGCAAGATGTTGCGCTTACCGCGCTTGTTTTTCGTGTTGTGGAGGGTGACTTTTAATTTAACCTCTTCGCCTGGTTGAAGAGTGCTTTTGTTGAGCGTCACTCCTATGCCCGGGTTATAAACTTGTAGGCGACTGATGTCAAGTGGGGCATTACCTGTGTTTTTCAACATTACTGTTTTCTTGAGTTTCTTCTTAGCTTCAAAAGCAGGGAACACAAGGGTCGTGTCAGAGATTTCTAAACAGGGAGCATACTTGAATAGTCGTTTGGTTGAGGGAAGGGTGGGAAGAATTGTTGCCGACACCTGTAGGGCGTTTTCATCTGAAATTTTGTCGCCCACGAAGCGACTCAAGTAAATGGTGGTCTGAGTGAGACCAAAATCCTTAATCAGTTTGGTGTTGAGGAAGAATGTGATTTCCCCCACAGCTCCAGGGGAGATAATGTCGGGGGCGGTAATCGCTGTCAGATAGTCGGGCATGTGCATAAACTCAGGGTGAAGCGCCCGTGCGCCAGCGTTCATAATGGTGATTACTGCTTTTGGAGTACTCCCCATCTTGACGTCGTCAAAATCAATCTCGTCGGTGTTCAGATGAAAGTCGCCGATGTGTATGTTAAAATCGTTGGTGTCAAACGAAATTTCCTTTACTACACGCCCTTTGATGAGTAAATCTGTAGGGTGTTCCTCTGCGTTTGTAGTGACTGAAATGTATTTTTGAAACGTTCCAAGCAGTTCGGCATTATAAGTCACGCTGATGCGTGCTAGTTCTCCTGGTTTTATTTCTTCATTCTCCCAGATTGCTTTTGCACAACCGCAGTCGGTGCGTACGTCAAGGATGAGCAACGGTTGGTCACCCGTGTTTTTGACTTCAAAAGTTGTGGTGGTGGGTGTCAACCAACCGATGTCCCCCATGTTGCGCTCTGTGGTGGAAAATTGCGCCACAGGTTGCGACATTAAAGGTAGTGACAGACAGAAAAGTATAAGATGGAGTGCGTATTTCATGAATTAGAACTTTAATTTGGAGCAAAGTTACGGATTTTCTGCGGTGAAATCGTGGAGAGGTGAAACTTTTTGAGTACTTTTGCGAGTAAACTCACTAAATGTGTACCTATGAAATTCATTTCTTGGAACGTCAACGGCATTCGTGCCTGCTGTGACAAGGGATTCCGCGATATTTTCTCCCAACTTGATGCTGACATCTTCTGCTTGCAAGAAACCAAGATGCAGGCGGGACAACTCGACCTCCAGTTTGAGGGTTACACCTCGTATTGGAACTATGCCGAGAAGAAGGGTTACTCGGGCACGGCGATCTTCTGCCGAAAGCAACCCTTGAGCGTGACCTGCGGCATCGGCATTGCGGAACACGACACGGAAGGGCGCGTGATTACCCTGGAGTTTGCCGACTTCTACATGGTGACGGTCTACACGCCCAACGCACAGGACGGCCTCAAGCGCTTGGATTACCGCATGCAGTGGGAAGATGATTTCCGCGCTTACTTGCAGGAGTTAGACAAGAATAAACCCGTGATTGTCTGTGGCGACCTTAACGTGGCGCATCAGGAGATTGACCTCAAGAATCCCAAGGGGAATAAGAAGAACCCCGGATTTACGGATGAGGAGCGCGGGAAGTTTGACGCCTTGCTCGCGGCGGGTTTCGTCGATACCTTCCGCCACTTTTACCCCGACCTTGAAGGCGCTTACTCCTGGTGGAGTTACCGCTTCCATGCTCGCGAGAAGAACGTAGGGTGGCGCATTGACTACTTCCTCACCTCGGAACGCTTGCGCGAGAAACTCACGGGAGCAAAAATTCATGCCGACGTCTTTGGTTCGGACCACTGTCCCGTGGAAGTCACCCTTGAAGGTATAAACTAAAGAATATTCATTTGAACTGGCGCTGCGGAGTCCCCGCTTGATGAACAGTTCTCAAAAACATAAACATGATGTCTGAACAAACTCAACCCATGAAGGTAAAATATGTGGTAGAACGCAAGTCATGGTTCTACGGTTTCTTCCAGGCTCTTTTGGCAGTAGTAATTGGTGGCGTGGTTACGTCCATCTTTTCAATGATGATATTCTTCGGGGTGCTCGGTGCGCTTTCTGCAACGGGCAACACGCCTGCTGTGGTTACTGATCACAGCATTTTGCGCATCGACCTCGCATCCTCTATCGAGGAACGCGGAGAGGACAATCCTTTCGGAACAGTGTTAGGGGGTAACTACATTGAAGCACAAGGATTGGACGATATTCTTGCCGCAATTAAGGAAGCAAAGACAAATGCCAAGATTGAGGGCATCTACCTCGATGGTGGTGTGGCAAGTACGGATATTGCTACTTTGCAAGAAATCCGCAAGGCGTTGGAGGACTTTAAGACCAGCGGAAAGTTCATCCTCGCTTATGCCGATATTTACGGCCAGGGTGGGTACTACTTGGCATCCGTAGCCGATAAGGTAATGATGAATCCTTCGGGCATATTTGAATGGAGAGGTATGGCTGCACAACCCATCTTCTACAAGGAAGTGCTCGATAAGTTAGGTATCGATATGCAGGTGTTCCGCGTAGGTACTTACAAGAGTGCGGTGGAACCCTTTATCTGCACAGAAATGAGTGACGCCAATCGTGCTCAGGTGCAGTCGTATGTAGATGATATTTGGGCAAATCTCTGTGCTGATGTATCCGCAGCGCGTGGTATTTCCGTGGATTCGCTCAATGCTTTTGCCAATGAATACAAGTTCTTGAGCGAAGCACAGGATATTGTGGACTATGGATTTGTTGATACCTTGCTTTATGCTGACGGTGTGCGTGAAGAACTCCGTACGCATCTCGGCGGTGTGAAGGTGAAGTTTGTTTCGCCTAAAGACGTTGCTAGTCTTGCGCAGGTGAATACTGCCTCCAACAAGGTGGCAGTGTATTACGCTTACGGCGATATCGTCGATGAAATGTCTTCAGGTCTTGGCGCAGGTGGCGCAGAGATTGTTGGCGACAAGGTGGTGAAAGACCTTGATGAACTGATGAATGATGATGCGGTGAAGGCCGTAGTGCTTCGCATCAATTCAGGCGGTGGTAGCGCTTATGCCAGCGAACAGATGTGGAAGGCGATTGAATTGTTGAAGGCGAAGAAACCCGTGGTGGTTTCTATGGGCGGTTTGGCAGCTTCAGGCGGTTATTACATGTCGTGCAACGCCAACCGTATATTCTCTGAACCTACTACACTCACGGGTTCCATCGGTATTTTCGGTATGGTGCCCAACTTCTCAAACCTTCTTACCAAGAAACTCGGTTTGCACTTTGACGTGGTGAAGACCAACGAAGCTGCCGACTTTGGAGCCATAGACCGTAAATTTAATGCTAAAGAATCTGCTGCAATGCAGGCATATATCGAACGCGGTTACGACCTCTTCCTCACCCGTGTGGCTGATGGTCGCGGTATGACAAAGGAAGCTGTGAATGAAATCGCACAGGGACGTGTGTGGACCGGTCAGCAGGCGCTGGGTATCGGACTCGTTGACGAACTCGGTACACTTGACGATGCCGTGGCTTACGCAGCGCAGTTGGCAGAGGTGACGGATTATGCCGTGGCGAATTATCCCGCAAAACCCGATTTCATGACACAACTCTTAGATGCCGCAAAGGATAATTATATGGAACGCGAGGTGCGTAGCATGATGGGAGTGTTCTACCCCATGCTCCCGATGATGAAGCAAATCGAAGGTGGCAACTACCTCCAGGCACGCATGCCTTATCTTCCCAATTTGAAATAATTGTCGTAGGCAAATTCAGACAACGCTATGTATCGCCTTATCACCTCCCTCCGCAACTTCTTGTTTGACAAGGGGTGGGGATTGAAGCAACAGTCGTTTGACGTGCCACTCATCGCTGTGGGCAACCTCGCTGTGGGAGGTACGGGGAAAACGCCCCATACGGAATACCTCGTGAAGTTGCTCCTGCAAGCGGGTAAGGAGGTCGCCGTGTTGAGCCGAGGATATGGGCGCGCTACAAAGGGGTATCGCCTTGCTTCGCCCACTTCTACGGCAAGCGAAATCGGTGATGAGCCGTTGCAGATTCAGCAGAAGTTTCCCGACTGCACCGTAGCCGTGTGCGAAAAGCGCGTGGTGGGGATGCAACACTTGATTGCTGAGCGCCAAGAGGCGGGTAAGACTACCGACAACTGGGCGGTTGTGCTCGACGATGCCTTTCAACATCGTTACATCAAACCCGGTTTGAGCATTCTCCTCACCGACTACGCCCGCCCTTACTACGCCGACCGCGTACTCCCCTGGGGCAGACTCCGCGAAAGCGCAGAGGGGGCGCAACGTGCCGATGTGATTATCGTGACCAAGTGTCCAAAACACCTTCCCGTCACAGAGGCAGAAAAGATTCGCGCGAAGTTGGCACCACTTCCCACACAGCAGGTCTTCTTCACTTGCTTTGACTACGGAAGTCCCTATTACGCAGGTAATCAGCAGTGCGCTGAACTGCCACAAGAAGCACTCGTGCTCACGGGGATTGCCAAGCCGCTCCCCCTTTACGCATATTTGGAAGCGCATGGCGTGGCCATCAAACCACTTGCCTTCCCCGACCATCACGCCTTTACTCCCGCGGATGCCGATAAGATTAACGTAGCGTTTGCAGCCCTTCCTGAAGGGGCAAAGGTCGTTACGACGGAGAAAGATGCCGTGCGCCTGCGCCTACTTCCTACACTTAACGAGGCGGTGAAGGCAAACTTGCTCGTACAACCTATTGAAGTAAAATTCCTTTTCGGAGAAGCCGAAAAATTCAATACTAAAATTTACGATTATGTTGACGCAAATTAATGAAACAGCACAGTGGTTGCAAGCGCATACCACTTCACGCCCCACGACAGCCGTAGTGCTTGGCACTGGTTTGGGACGCTTGGCTGCAGAAATACAAGTTATTGATGAATTCTCTTACAGCGACATTCCCCACTTCCCCATCTCAACTGTAGAAGGTCACAGCGGAAAGCTCATCTTCGGTTTGCTCGGTGGCAAGGAAGTGTTGGCCATGCAGGGACGCTTCCACTTCTACGAAGGTTACGACATGAAGCAAGTAACCTTCCCCGTGCGCGTGATGCATGCCCTTGGTATTAAGAACCTCTTTGTGTCAAATGCGGCAGGCGGTATGAATCCCGATTTTGAAATTGGCGACCTCATGCTCATTACCGACCACATCAATTTCTTCCCCGAACATCCCCTTCGCGGAAAGAACTTCCCCACAGGGCCTCGCTTCCCGGATATGTCCGAACCTTACGACCGCCAGTACCTTGCTATGGCACGCGAAATTGCACGCGAGAAGGGCATCAAGACGGTTGAAGGTGTGTATGTAGGCACACAGGGACCCACGTTTGAAACTCCCGCTGAATACAAGATGTATCGCATCATCGGTGGCGACGCAGTTGGTATGTCCACCGTGCCTGAAGTCATCGTAGCGCGCCACTGTGGCATCCGCACGTTTGGTATCTCTATCATCACCGACCTCGGTGTGGAAGGCAAGATTGTAGAAGTAAGTCACGAAGAAGTGCAGAAGGCTGCCGATGCCGTGCAACCCTTGATGGCTGAAATCTTCAGAACGCTCGTGCAGCGTATTGCTGAATAAAAAATAGGACCTCTAGAACCTCTAGAATATCTAGAAAGAAAACACCCCCTCGAAATAATCACAATATATATATTATGGCAAAAGGAAAAGTTGATGCCCTTCTTGGCATCGTTTTTGGCGACGAAGGTAAAGGTAAAGTAGTGGACTACTTCACACCGCAGTACGATGTGATCGCGCGTTTTGCGGGTGGTCCCAACGCAGGTCACACCATTATCTTTGAAGGCAAGAAGTTTGTGCTTCGCTCTATCCCCTCGGGTATCTTTGACGAAGGCAAGATTAACATCATCGGTAACGGTTGTGTCATCGCTCCCGACCTCTTTATGGCGGAAGCACGCGAACTCGAAGCTGCGGGCTACACGCTCACAGACCGTCTTCACATCAGCCGTCGTGCCCACCTCATTCTTCCCACGCACCGTGTGCTCGACCGCGCTTATGAAGCGGCAAAGGGCAAGGCAAAGGTAGGTACAACAGGTAAGGGTATCGGTCCCACTTATTCGGACAAGGCCGCACGCGTAGGCCTCCGTGTGGGTGACATCCTCGATAACTTCGAAGCAAAGTATCAGGCACTCAAGGCGCGCCACGAACAAATTCTCCGCGACCTCAACTTCACGGATTATGACATCACTGAAGAAGAGCAGAAGTGGATGGAGGGTGTGGAATATATGCGTAAGTTCCCCCTTCGCGAAACGGAAATCGACATCAACAACTACCTCGCTGAAGGTAAGACCGTTCTTGCTGAAGGCGCACAGGGTTCGTTGCTCGACATCGACCACGGCACCTATCCCTTCGTTTCTTCAAGTTCTACAACGAGCGGTGGTGTCTGCACAGGTCTCGGCGTTGCTCCCAACAAGATTGACCGCATCTTCGGTATCTTCAAGGCATACTCTACACGCGTAGGTTCAGGTCCCTTCCCCGTAGAACTCTTTGACGAAACGGGCGACCTTATCCGCCACATCGGTAACGAGTATGGTGCTGTAACAGGTCGTAACCGCCGTTGCGGTTGGGTAGACCTTGTAGCCCTCAAGTATGCTATCATGATCAACGGCGTTACTGACCTCGTGATGATGAAGGGCGACGTGCTTGATGGTTTCGACACGATTAAGGTGTGCGTGGCATACGAAAAGGATGGTGAACGTACCACTACAATGCCTTACGACACTGAAGGCTGGACTGCCGTTTACGAAGAAGTTCCCGGTTGGAAGACTCCCCTCTCTGACCTCCGAAAGGAAGAAGACTTCCCCGAAGCATTCAAGAGCTACATCGCTTATCTTGAAAAGGAACTCGCTACACCCATCAAGATTGTCAGCGTAAGTCCTGACCGCGATGCTACTATCGTGCGTTTCTAAACGATAGAGGTTATACACAAAAAAAGACTGTCCGACGGACAGTCTTTTTTTGTGGGGTGTTCTGAGGTTCTGAGGTTTTGAGGTTTTGAGGTTCTGAAGTCCATGCGGTCCGAATGGTTCCTCAGAACCTCTTAACCTTTACTCATTAAAATCTGCCGTAACCACCTCTCATACCTCTGCCGTAGCCACCCATGCCGGGCATGTTATTACCACCACCTTTTTTTTGTTCACCACCTTCAGACTTCTGACCGCCAAAGATGTTGAGTTTGTAGATGAAGTGTACCATGCAGTAAGAGTGGATGCCGTAGGTCCAAGAGTCTGTGCGTTGGTACGCACTGATGCTGCGGCTTATGCTACTCTGTTCGCGAAGGATGTCATAGAGTTGGATGGAAAGCGTAGCAGCCTTGCCCTTGAGGAAGGAATGAGAAATTTGAGCATTCCAGAGCACTTCATTGGTGTTCATTTCTGCCGAAGAATAACCGCGACGAGAGTTCATGCGGACGTCTGTAGAGAAACTCAATCCAAAATCTGTCGTAAAGTTGAGGTGTGCACCGTAGTCAAAGTTCCAGGTCTCAAGATTTGCACGTTGCTGTACGTCTGACTTTGATTTCTGGTAGTTCACGTTACCAAAGATATTGAAGTCCCAGAATCCGGTACGATAGCCGAAACTAAGGCGTTCGCCCAGGTTCAGCGTGTTGGTCGTAGACTTCGTACTTTCGCTTTTTGCAAATACATCCTTGTAGAAGTTCATCGCTCCCTCCTTATCTGCGGGAGGATTGCCAAGACCATTCGTGCGTGTGCTGATATAACCTACAGAATTACTGTAACCCACATTAGAGTTGGTAGAAATGTTCCACAACTTGCTTTCGCCAAGCGCCGTGTTAAATCCGAAGTAACCATTGGTGTTCCAATTCCCATCAATGTTTTCAGGGCGTGAGAAGTTGCGTCCTGTTTCAACATCGTGAATAGACTTATTGGTCACGGAATTTTGCGTCATGCTACCACGCACGCCTGCAAAGATGCCACGTTGTGCTTCCGTGTTATACGTGCGGAAGTCGATGTTCATGTTGTGGTTCCATGAAGGCTTCAACCCCGCATTACCCATTGAGATGCTGAGCGGATTGCTATCGTCAATGACTTCAAGCAGGTTGGTCATCGAGGGTTGTGATGATGAACTGCGGTAGTTGACGTCAAGGTTGGTCGTGTTATTGAAACGGTAACGCAGGCGCACGTTGGGTGCCCAGTTGAATACTTCGCGTGTTACGACTGTATCTATCTGTCCCGGACGTGTATACTCCATTTTCGTGTGCTGAGGTTTGAAGTTCACCCCTGCATTAAATCGGATTTCTTTGGTGTTGTAGCGTACCCCTAGGTTTGCGCTATGATCGTTGTTGGTGTAGGTGGCATACTGACTGTTGTACTCGTCACGTACCGCCTGGAGGAGCGTGCCTTCTGAAGGTACGGTGCCGAAAATGTTGATGGCATCAGCATAGTTTCCCCAAGGAGAATCACCGTTGTTGTAATCCGCAAGGTTGTAGAGTGATCGGTTAGAGTCCGAATAGCGATGCGCATATTCATAGCGTGCTTCTGCAAACCAATTATTGCCGAGCGGTTCTGAGTAACTCAAACGCGCACTGTAATTATAGTTCTTGCTGGGACTTGTAGTATACTGATTGAGGTACTTAGCGTCTGTGGGTTTGCCGTCCTTCACATAATCAATGTTGCTGAGCGAATAGTTGTTGCTCTCGCTTTCAGAGTAACCCGCATTCAAGCGCAACGACACGTTACGCCCTTCATTACCAATGCGGCGCGTGATGTTCATGGTTCCGCTTACATTGTGATTGTTGTTGTCGTTCATGTTTTCACGCTGCTGGCGGTTTACGGCAATAGCGAGCAGTTGCGGATTCACATTGCCAATTTCCGTTTGCTCAAACATCACATCAAGCGGACTTTCAATTGCCTCACCATCCACTTCATAGGGATCATCGTTGAAATTTGCCGAGAGGTTGGAAGAATTACCCTTACCCTTGCTGAATGAATAGGAGGGGCGGAACATGATCATAGTCATTGTGTCGGGGTGCCAACGCAGGCGGAAACTCGTGTTGAAGTTCGTAGAACTGTTGCGACTTCTGTTAAACCCGTTTGAGAAGGAGCGTGTGCTGCTATTGGTCAAGAATGTCTCTGTGCTGTTGGTAGAAAGCGAATGACTTGTGCGGTGATTGTAGCGCGCATTACCGCCCACTTCAAAGCGTCCGGCTTCTTTCTTTTCCTTACCGTTGTCCCATGTGAAGTCAACCCCACCTTCTTTAGATGCCGTTACGCCTCCGCCACCACGACCCCAACCGCCATAGCCGCGGTCGTTGACGTTGTTGGCTGAACCATAGACCGTGATGCGCGACTGGTCGGTAAAGTAGTTTACAAAGGCCTTGGCCGAGTAGCGGTCTTTTGTGCCGTAGGCCAAGTCAATGTTCGAAACCAACGTCTGATTGAGTTCGCGCTTCGTAGAAATGTCCAACACGTTTGTCTCTTCACCGTCGTCAATACCTGTCATTTCGGTGTAGTCACTCTTCTTCTTATACGACTTAATCTTGCTCACCAAGTTCGTCGGGAGGTTCTTCATCGCAATATCCGTATCGCCCTTGAAGAAGTCCTTACCGTTAATCAGAAATTCCGTAACCTCCTGACCATTGATTTTCACCTTGCCATTATCGTCGATTTCAGCACCAGGGAGTTGCTTGATCAAGGCTTCGAGCGTAGACCCTTCGGGCACACGATACGCATTGGCGTTGAATACGGTCGTGTCCTCCTTCTGTTCCACTTTAGATGCCGTACCCGTAACGACAGCCGTTCCGAGCATGTCCTCACGAGGAGCAAGGGTGATTACACCCACACGGAGGGTGTCGGTCTTATCGGTGATGTTGATGGATTGCGATTTTGTGTCATACCCGATGTAACTCACCTTGAGGGTGAACTTACCAGTAGTCTTCACCGTAAGCGTAAAACTACCATCCGTACGAGTGGTCATCGCCGCCATCGTCTTTTCATTTTGTGTCATCGAAGCGGTGGCATAAGGCAAGGCTACGCCCGTCTCTGCGTTTTTCACCGTACCCACCACAACATACTTTTGAGCAACCATTGCCGTCGCTATGAGGGAGAGCACCAAGGAAAGGTAAAATTTCTTCATAATCAGGGGAATTTAATTGTAGTGCAAAAGTACACAAATCCAAGGGGACTACCTAATCTAATAAAGACAACTCGACAAACTGCCTTTTTTTCATGACGAATGGGGGAGGGGGAGGGGGAGGAGTGAGTAGTAGGTAGTAAGTAGTAGTGAGTAGTCCATGCGGAATAATAGTCCGGACGGCGCTCTCCCCCTGTGAGTAGTTAGAAGTGAGTAGTTAGGAGCATGCCGTGCGGTGCAAATCTTGCACCCCCTCACCGCCAAGGCGGTCCCCTCCCCCTATAAAACAGGGGGAGAGCGCCGTCCGGACCAAAACTCCGCATGGGTTACTCACTACTCACTACTCTCTACTCACTACCTACCGCTTACCATGGCGAAAAAATGTGACACTTCCACCCTTCATTTTTCCTCATTTTTCGCAGAAAACTTTAACAAACTTTAACAAACATTAACAAACATTAACACTCTACCTACACACCCTCGCGCTAATGTCTATTTGTGGCGCCAGAATAAGTAACATTAAAAACCGGTTGTTTAACCTTGAAAATACTAGGTAACTTATTTTTTGCCCCTAAAAATGGGTTTTTCGGGACAAAAAAAGTGGAGATACCCCCGATTCCTAGGGGTATCTCCATTTCCGTAGTACAAAGATACAAAATTTAGGAGCGAAATGCAAATCCGTTAACACTTGTTATCACCAACATTATTTTTCATTTTTCGTCATTTTTCGCGTGCAAAATGGTGTCCCATTTGACAGGTATTTCCAACATAGAACATTACTCTTTACACCCTTTGTGTAAGCTGCGTGAGAAATTTTATCGGACACCAATATCTAAGAAATTATTACTGTCCGGTAAAAAGTCTCACGCACGGCGGCGTGAGATTTTGAAAAAGGGGACTTGTACACTTGTAATTTGTACATAGTTTGAGAGTTAGAAGCGTTGACCAGACAACAATAATTTCAATCATTCAATTTGCAAAATATAATGCCCCAGAGACTTTTCTTATAGTCTTTGGGCCATTATATAATTTTTCAAATCTTAATATTATTGACGAATGAAGATTCGCCAGCAGTTAAAGTCTATTTCATTAGTTTCTTCATTGAAACCATACATCTCTTTTAAACTCCCAACTACTCTTTTTCAGAGCATTGGGAGAGCAATGTTGTGTCTGAGGATAGTAATAGTTTCAGATGAATCTGATGTTGAATAATGGAGTGAAAAAGTAGAGTTATTTGATTATTGCACGTTCAATTGAGTATTTGAGGCAATATAGGCTTGAAGTGTAGTACCAGAAGCAATTTCTGCTTTACCGCCCTTGATCAAGAAACCAAAGATACAAAGGATGGTACAAACAATAGAGATAGCCATCTTATCCTGACCTTCATCAGCCAAAGAATTTCCATTCAAAGGAATCATTGTTCCGTCAATTGCATTTACATGTTTAATTGTAACTTGAACTTCTCCAGGAATACCTAACATCGAATTTTTCTTTGCTCGTACAATCTGCCCTTTTGCAATAGAACCAGCTGAAATAACCTTCTTGCCGTTTACTACGACATCACTTATAACGCGGAAATCAACTGTTTGTCCCTGCTTTACCATGTTGCTCTTGATGTCATTTACAAGTTCAAGGTAAACAGGAGTACCTGCACTTATTACCACTGTCTCTGCATTCATGGGAATTGTTACAGACATGAAGAAGAATGCAACTGCAAGGAACAAAGATGTGGGTTTAAAAGCCGTGCTGTTAAGAATTTTCTTTAACATAATAATGAATTTAGTAAGTTAATAAAATTTGATTGTGTGTCTCGAATTTCTTGATGTACTTATTTTTCTTGGTCTGATTATAGCGGAGTGCACTTCGGGATGCTCCGTTTAAATTGCCGACATAAAAGGATAGGTTTAAGAATCCGCAAATGACTCCAAGGCCATAGTTCTTTTTGTCAAAACAGGTGTACGTTGCATATCCCAATAAACTGTTGACAAGAAAAGAAGTCAGCGCACTACCTTTGTGCCCCGTGTATAAGTAACCAAGTCCTGGAATAATAGATAGACATTTAGCCAAGGTAGGACTCTTTTGCTTCATTGTTTGCAACTCATAAAGGTTGCTTTGATTAAATGAATATAGATTTTCGTCCTTACTCCATTGATGAGCTTGCTTGAAAGCAGTTTGAGCAGAGTCATATTTATCCTCTTTGACGTAAGACAACGCCATTAGTGAGTACATTTTTTGATAAGAAAGGGAATCGTTGGCATGAAGTATGCCATAATTCAATGTACGTCGAAGGTCTATATTATTTTCTAACTCATAATATGCAAGGGCAGCCTGATAATTGACGCGAGACAACTTTCTAATGCTATCAGGAACTACTGTTTCGTATTCAAACACGGTTTGTAAGGGATTCCTTAGTCCTCTATAGCAAATAAGTTTGGGTAAGTATAACGCATCATTAGGACGATAAAACTGCTCTCGGCTAATCTCTAACATTGCTCCGTTATAATCTTGCACATTGATGAGATGATTGATGAATGCAAGTGGATTTCGTTTATCAATCATTGCATCTGCATAAGGATGTCTGAACTCCTGGTAGTAACGTGCCAAACTATCATTTGTTAAGTCTAAAAAGTGCGTTTCACCAGTGTGTGAAGTAGGCATATAATATTTTTTGTCCCTACTACACCGCATCAAGCGATCGGCAATGGCGGGAATGGCTTTATAAAACGGTTCAGCCTGTAGCATTAAGCGTCCATAATCAGAACAAGAAGGATACATTGCGCAACGACTGTTCTTTTGGTCGCTCATGAAGTGCTGATAGATTTTAATATAATCGTCACCTGCTGATTGTGCTACCATATCCTCAGAAATTTGTTGTGTCTCATTTGTGGATTGTGCAATGATTCTTCCACAAATCATGACCATCCATAAAAACAACACAGTCCTTTGAATATAGACATCCAAATTACCTATGTATAATCTGTAATTTCTACTCATCTTAAGTTTCGCATGTGCAAAATTATTCTTTTGTGTCCTTACTCACTTAACGGCTTTTTAGGATACTCCGTTGTTCCTAAACTCCTTGAGGTATACGCACACAAAAAAGCGCGGAACTTTTAGTGTATTCCTCTATCCTAGGTGTTTGGCGTTACCTATCCGACAGAATAACCAAAAGCCCACGCTTATGCAGCGTGAGCATTTTCGCTATTACTCTTGTCGGATTCTTTAGTCGCCAAACTTTAGGATAGACAGAATAAAGCTAAAACGCTTTTCCAATATGTTTAAAGTGTGCGTATCAATTATACGCTATGCTTCATAGGCAAAATGGGTTAATTTGTTAATGATTGAGATTGATTGCGCAAATATAGTAAAAAATACAGGAGATAAGTCTGAAGTGGAAATTTATTTTGGGGGCAAGTCTCGTACGGTTTGTTTTTCGGGACTTCGCAAGGATTTGCCAATATATAGATTGTAGGCTTGTAGATACGGACTGTTTCTTTAATTCTTCAATCTTGTTTACGCTTAAATGTAAGCGAGTTACCCCTCCTAATAACATCCTTAAAAATGAGTCTTAAATAAGACGAATTCTTCTTTACTTAATTTGTCTTACGTCTTAAATAAGAATCCTTATTTCTATTTATTGGTGTCCGGTAAAGTTTTTGAGAAGTAACGGCCTGAAAGGCCAATAAGCATCCAGCCCAGGGCAACGCCCTGGGTCTATGGACGTTTGGGTTTGCGCCCTGAAGGGGCAAAAGCATTGCAGTTCAAACTCTTATAATTGCTTTTGCCCTTTCAGGGCGTAAGTCTCGACTGCAACAACACCCAGGGCGTTGCCCTGGGCTAATGGTTTTATCCCCTTTCAGGGGAATTGTCCAAGCT
>JAZTYI010000083.1:0-21275 GCA_045636885.1 Alloprevotella sp. | reverse complement strand
CTACAATTCTATTTGATGATTTCATAAACAAATACTAAATTTGCATTTATGATAAATTTAGGTTTACCCACAATTTGGATAGAATTTAGTTCTACTCTCCAATTAGTTCTAAAAGGACTTATCATTGGAATTATTATATCTGCCCCAATGGGACCAGTTGGTATACTATGTATACAACGTACAATGAAGAAAGGACGTATATTCGGCATCGCTACTGGAGCAGGAGCGGCGCTTAGTGATTTTTTGTACGCACTGATGACAGGGTTAGGTATGCATTTCGTTATTGATTTTATTGAGCGCGGACAGACTCTATTTTGGTTAAAGCTCATGGGGAGCATTATGTTGCTCATTTTCGGGATACATACCTACAAGCAAGATCCCCGCAGAGGGATGCGAGCAAAGATGAAACGTAAGGGCACATTATTCTACAATTTCATATCTGGTTTTGGATTAACAATTAGTAATCCTCTCATCGTATTCCTCTTTATCGCATTGTTTAACATGTTTACATTTGTTATCCCATCTAACCTTTTCGGTCAAGCGATAGGATACATATCAATAATTGCAGGGGCCATGTTATGGTGGTTAGGGCTTACTTATGTGATTGCCAAAATGAAAGATAATTTTGGACTACGAGGTATACTCTATCTCAATCGAGGAATAGGAGGTATCGTCATTTTCTCCAGTATAGTTTATGCAATCATGACATTGTGCAACTTATTGATTCGTTAACCAAAGTGGGTGTTTCAAGAAAATATTTGATACACCCACTTTATTTTTTCAACAAAACTTATACACTCACAGTTTTATCGTATTTACTTAAAAAATATATCAAATTGATACCTCATATAAATATAAAACATTATTTTTGTAACATAAAACGCAAATTACTAAACATCTTGCAGGGTTATAATTCAAACTATATATTTTCTAAAAGATATTGCATCAGATTATAAAGTTTAAACTAGTCTGTATCTTTTAACCTTGCGACCTTTTCAGGATATGATACACAAATACTTAACTCAAACGACTTATAGTTCACAAGAAGATTTCAATAGGAATTTTCAACTGATGGTGCCTGAAAACTTTAATTTTGGGTATGATATAATTGACGGGTGGGCTACCAAAGCACCAGATAAGTTGGCAATGCTCTGGACAAATGACCAAGGCGAAGTGCGAAGATATACGTTTGCTGACATGAAGCATTACACCGACCAGACGGCATCCTTCTTTCAATCGTTGGGGATCAAGAAAGGAGACGTTGTAATGCTCATACTCAAAAGGAGAGCTGAATTTTGGTTTAGCACCGTTGCCCTTACCAAACTTGGCGCGACGGTTGTACCTGCAACTCATCTATTGACGAAGAAAGACATCATTTACCGTTGTGATGCTGCTGACATCAAGATGATTGTTTGTGCTGGCGAAACCGTTATTACCGACCATATTGTAGAAGCACGTTCTGAATGTCAATCGTTAAAACACGTCGTAAGCGTAGGACCAGTGGTTCCCGAGGGTTTCATTGATTTTCAGATGGGCATAAGTGAAGCGCCTTCATTTGTACGACCTGATTCTGCAAACACAAATGATGACACAATGCTTCTCTACTTCACAAGTGGCACATCTGGTCAACCTAAAATGGTTGCTCACAATTTCACCTATCCTCTTGGACATATCAGCACAGCCCTTCTTTGGCACAATCTAACTCCAGACTCACTTCACCTCACAATTGCCGACACAGGATGGGCAAAAGCAGCTTGGGGAAAAATATATGGTCAGTGGATTGTTGGTGCAGCTCTTTTTGTTTATGATCACGAGAAATTCACTCCTGCGGACTTTCTCAAAATGATAGAAACACACCATGTCACGTCACTTTGTGCGCCACCCACGATTTTCCGTTATCTCATTCACGAAAATCTAACAAACTATGACCTATCGTCACTAAAGTATTGCACAATTGCAGGTGAAGCGCTCAACCCCGCGGTATATGACACTTTTAAACAGCTCACAGGTCTTAAACTGATGGAGGGATTCGGTCAAACAGAAACAACTCTTCTGCTTGGGAATATGCCTTGGATGCAACCTAAACCAGGAAGTATGGGACTCCCGATTCCTCAATACGACATTGACCTTGTTGACTATGAAGGTCGCTCTGTAGAAGCTGGTGAACAAGGGCAAATAGTGATACGTATAAAAGATAAGAAACCGGTAGGTTTGTTTAAAGGGTACTACAAGGATGAAGAACGAACACGCGAGGCCATTAAGGACGGACTATACTATACAGGAGATATAGCGTGGAGAGATGAAGATGGTTACTATTGGTTTGTAGGTAGAGCAGATGATGTTATTAAAAGTTCAGGTTACCGCATTGGTCCCTTTGAAGTAGAAAGTGCGTTGATGACGCACCCCGCCGTAATTGAATGTGCTATTACAGGAGTTCCCGATGAAATGCGTGGACAAGTAGTTAAAGCCACTATTATACTTGCCCCCGAATATAAGTCAAAGGCAGGAGAAGCACTCATCAAGGAACTTCAAAACCATGTAAAACGCATCACAGCGCCCTATAAATATCCTAGAGTTATCGAGTTCGTTGAAGAACTCCCCAAAACAATTAGTGGAAAAATTCGTAGAACTGAAATCCGCAAACTAGGTTAAACCAAACAACCTCTTGACTTATTTCCGAGTACTATGAATGCAGACTATTTTTTGGGGGTGCTGTAGATAGTTCAGAAATAAGCAAAATATTATATGTTAAGTGTGTTTAAGCATTTACATTTCGCATATAAATTTTGTTGTATGTATAAAAAAGGCGTATGGCATAAAGGACAGACTTTTAAATTTCCAATTAATGTCAGTTCCTATTATGTACTTCAAGTTTTCTTCTTGTATTTCAACACCTTACATTTAAATCGCTACAAGAATTAAAGAGGGTGTACCAAAATTGCATTTGGTACACCCTCTATTTTTTCAAGAAAATCCTATTTGTTTACGACAAAGAGATAAGTATTATCGTACTTACAATCTTACTTATTGTAGTCACTAAGTTACTTATTGTTTCGCTAAAAATAGTTACTGTTGCTGCTCAGAACAGTTTGGATAATAATGTTTGTAATGTATAAGGTCTAATAAACCGCAATATGCGAAAATAGATATTAGTTAAAATGTATGCACAAACAAACCACTTCTCAATTTTGGTTCAAACCATGTCGCCTTAGGAGGCATTATTTTACCAGCATCTGCTATATCAATTATTTGTTTCATTGTAACAGGATAAAGAGCAAGAGCAAACTTCATTTCTCCGCTGTCCACACGACGCTTAAGTTCTTCTAACCCACGTAGTCCTCCTACGAAGTCTATGCGCTTTGAAGTGCGAAGGTCAGTAATGCCAAGAATTTCGTCAAGAATAAGCCGACTTGAGATATCTACATCTAGCACCCCAACAGGGTCATTAGGATTATAAACCCCAGGTTTTGCCTTGAGACTATACCACTCACTACCAATATACAGCGAAAATTCATGTAGTTGTTGAGGAGCATATATTTGAGCCCCCATCGTTTTCACTTCAAAATTTTTAGAGAGTGCCTGTAAAAATTCTATTTCTGATAGTCCATTAAGGTCTCTGACTACTCGGTTATAATCAAGAATCGTTAGTTGCTCTTGAGGGAAGCATACTGCCATAAAGTAATTATATTCCTCGTCACCTGTATGGTTAGGATTATTAAGAGAGACTTTATCTGCAACTCGTGCAGCAGCTGCAGAGCGATGGTGACCGTCAGCGATGTACATGGTGGGCATTTGTGCAAAGGCATCAGAGATATTACGAATATCTTCATCGGAAGAAATTACCCATAGACGATGACGGAAACCATCTACAGGCGCAACGAAGTCATACTCTGGAACTTGAGTTGAATAACTTGCAATATATTGCTGAAGCACATTGCTTTCCTTGTATGCAAGAAACACAGGACCTATCTGTGCACGAATAGCAAGGATATGGCGCATGCGATCATCTTCTTTATCTTTACGCGTGAGTTCATGTTTCTTGATGCGTCCATCCTTATAATCAGAAGCATGACAACATACAACGAATCCGTACTGGGTTCGGTCGTTCATCGTTTGTGCATAAAGGTAATACACCTCTTTCTCCTCACGAAGCAACCACCCTTCAGATTTAAACTTTTCAAACTGTTCAAGGGCAGCAGTATACACACGTGGATCTGTATCAAGAGCACCTGGTTCTAGGTTGATTTCCGGTTTATTGATGTGATACATGGATTTGGGATTACCCGCTGATTCAAGTCTTGCTTCTTCGGAATTAAGCACATCATAGGCTCTACATTCAACTTCTTCTACTAGACTCTTTGGGGGACGTAATGCTGCAAAAGGTTTGATCTTCATGGTTTAATAGTTGTAGGTTATAAAAGGTTAAAGGTGAGCGAAGCCCACCTTTAAAATTATTTATTCACTTGATAACGCTTATTGCCCGTAGCAAAGAAGTCAGCAATTTGGCGCGCTGCCGCAAATCCTGCGTTGGCATTGGCTTCTGCCGTTTGTGCGCCCGCTTTTTTAGGAGTAGCAAGATAACGATCTCCAAAAGCGCTCATCTCCTCATGCTTGTCGGGTTGTACGTCTGTAATATACTTGATATCTTCGCGCTGCTTCATGGCCTCAATGAGGTCTTCCTCATTGATAATTTCTTTGCGCGCTGTGTTGACAATAATAGCATTTTTAGGCATTACCTCAAAGAGGGGACCGTTAATGCTACTACGCGTTTCAGGTTTGAGCGGAATGTGGAGCGAAACTATATCGCACTTTGCAAACATCTCTTCCTTTGACTCAATATAATGAAGCCCTGCCGCATCAATATTATCGCGACGTCCGAATGCGTCATAGGCATAAACATCCATACCGAATCCGTTCGCCAAGGTACCAACGTGTTGCGCAACGTGACCAAAGCCAAGAAGACCCAACTTCTTGCCTTTCAGTTCTGTGCCTGACTTACCTGAGAATCGCATGCGGATAGTATAAAGCAACATACCGATTACTAATTCAGCTACGGCATTTGCATTCTGACCAGGGGTGTTCATCACCACAATATTACGCGCAGTAGCAGCTGCAAGGTCAACATTATCATAACCAGCACCTGCACGCACTACAATCTTTAAGTTAGACGCAGCATCCATTACCTCGGCATCTACCTTATCTGAACGGATTATCAAGGCGTTTGCATCTGCAACAGCCTTAAGCAAGTCTGACTTTTCGGTGTAACTTTCAAGTTTTGTAACCTCATGACCAGCTTTTTCTAATATGTCTTGAATGCCCTTTGCTGCAGCTGCAGCAAAGGGTTTTTCGGTCGCTATAAGAACTTTCATAATTGTAGACTTTAGTGTGTTGCTTCAAATTCCTGCATCACCTTTACAAGTTCCTTGACACCCTCCAAAGGCATTGCGTTGTAGCAACTTGCGCGGAAACCACCTACATCGCGGTGTCCCTTAATGCCTACGATGCCACGCTGTTGGGCGAACTGAAGGAATTCTTGTTCCAATTTCTTATACTCTTCATTCATTACGAAGCAGATGTTCATCAATGAGCGACTATCCTTTTGAGCAGTGCCACGGAACAACTTGTTACGGTCAATTTCAGCATAAAGCAATGCAGCACGTTCTTCTGCACGACGCGCCATCTCTGCTACCCCACCCTCGCTCTTAATCCAGCGAAGTGTCTGCATAGCACAATAGATGGGCACTACAGGAGGCGTATTAAACATTGAACCCTTTGATACATGAGTTCTATAGTCAAGCATTGTGGGGATGTGGCGAGAAACCTTGCCCAACAATTCATCCTTAACAATTACGAAAGTAACGCCCGACATACTCAAATTCTTCTGTGCGCCACCATAAATCATTCCGTATTTAGAAACGTCAATGGGGCGTGAGAAGATGTCAGACGACATATCGGCAATTACAGGAATGGGACTATCAAGGTCATAGCGCATTTCTGTACCGTAGATAGTGTTATTGCTTGTGATATGGAGGTAATCAGCATCAGCGGGAATTGCGAAATCCTTAGGCACATAAGTAAAGTTGTCGGTTTCTGATGTTGCAACAACTTCTACATCCCCAAAGGCCTTTGCTTCCTTAATCGCCTTCTTAGCCCACACACCAGTATTCAAATAAGCAGCCTTCTTTTCCAAGAAGTTCATAGGTACCATAGCAAACTCAAGACTTGCACCGCCACCTAAGAATACAACGCTATATCCTTCAGGGATCTCAAGCAATTCCTTAAAGAGAGCCTGCGCTTCGTCCATCACCGCTTGGAATTCCTTAGTACGGTGTGATATTTCCATAAGCGACAATCCCATGCCGTTAAAGTCTACACATGCAGCAGCAGTTGCTTCCATTACAGATGCGGGAAGGATTGAAGGACCCGCGCCAAAATTATACTTTTTCATAAACATTATAGTTAATGTGTTAATACCGATTTTACCTAATAGACTACGAAAATAAATACTATTATTTATGTCGCAAAATATTTTTTAAAGAAAATCCTTAAAACATATTTATTTCGCCTTTCTACTTACCCTCACAGCATCTCAAATAGTAAAACAACTTATAGAGTTGTAACAACAATATAGACGGTGTTTGACTCAATAATTGTTTACGAACCGCAGATTGTATCAATGAAAATGTGACTAAAAAAAAGCGATCTAAATGTATACGCTTTAGTCGTAAGGCATGAATTTCAAGTCCGGACATACGTCGTAAATTTATCGGCAAACGACTCAACGTCCGAACAGCAGTCTCTGTTTTTTTCAGAAAATCCTCACTAGTATCTATACCTGTATGTAATAGCGGATTATCTATGTGAGCGACCTCTACGCCTGCTTCTTTCAAAGTCATTCCCAAAAAGAAATCCTCATATCCATATTCCTCACACCGTATATCAAAGCAATGTTTATCTAAAACAGACTTGCGCGCCATTAAATTGAATACCGAAAAATGGGCATATGGATGACTTTGTCGCCAAGTCAAACTACGTTCTTTATTGAAACTTCGTTCGTATGCAATGCGTAATTCTCTACCTCGTTCTACGTCCGAAGGATGTAAAATTCCCCCTACAATTACATTCGCACAAGTGCGCGACTCCCAATACTTCTTAATGAAATCATGACGCACCACGCGAGCATCGCTATCCATCAATAAAACCCACTCTGCTCGAGCTTCGCGAAGCAAAATATTACGAACCTCTGCCCTGCCTACATTTTTTGACAAAGCGATCAATCTCACGCGCTCCCCCATTTGTGACACTGCCGTTTTAAGTGATTCTACAATTCCCTTTTCTGTAGAACAATCGTCAACAACAACAATTTCATAATCAAATTCAGAAAACGTATCTTTCAACGTTTCACATTGCCCTTGCAATTCACTAATAAAGGACAGACAATCAAAGTTATATGTAGGAATTAAGATTGACAACATAGAAATAAATGCAAATCTGATTTAGCAAAAATAACTATTTAAAAGCAAATTTTACATGTCAGGTAGCAACTTTTTACCATTTAATCTCTTAATCTGTTACAGATGAGTTACTTTTGCACTGTTATTAACAATTACTTGAATTATATTTATTACACAACTAACATTTTATGGTACAGAAAGTAGGCGAAACTGCTGGTAAGATTTGGTCAGCACTCAACGAAAATGGTAAGATGACAACTAAGGAACTCAAGAAGGTTACTAAGGCTAAGACAGAAAAGGATATCCTCCTCGCTCTCGGTTGGTTGCTTCGTGAAGACAACGTTGTTGTTGAAGAAGTAGAAAAGGACCTCGTAGTAACACTCAAGTAAGAGTTACCCTAAAAGGTTATAAGATACAGTAGGTGTGCCATAGATTTATGGCACACTTTTTTTATTTCATTGATGAAAAAAGACAAAAACGCAGATTTATATTTGCGAAAAACTGTGACAGTTCAAACCTTCATTTTTCGTCATTTTTCAGACCAAACTTTAACATAGATTAACATTCGGGATACACCCCGTTGAGATAGTATCTATTTTCGTCGCAAGAATAAGTAACATTAAAAACCGGTTGTTTAACCTTGAAAAATCAATGTAACTTATTTTTTGACCCCTAAAAACCGGTTTTTGGGACAAAAAAAGTGGAGATACCCCCGATTCATAGGGACTATCTCCACTTCCGTAGAACAAAGATACAAAATATCTGAGCGAAATGCAAATCCGTTAACACTTGTTAACACCAACATTATTCTTCGTTTTTCTTCATTTTTCGGATGAGGAAAAGGGATAATAATAGTCTTCAACGTCAATTTTGTGAAGCGGGTCCCTATATATAGCAGTAGACCTACGCTTTGAAATCACACAACTTTAATGACATTAAGGGAAACTACCATATTATTACCTTAGATCAAATGGGATAATGATACAAAATACAAACTAGTTAGTAAGTGGAACTGATGACTGGTCAATATAAAGGAATTTTGAGGTATCATAACCGCGTTGTTGTATTCTGTCAAGTAAATTTATTAACAACGAATCGGGCATTACTGGTTCCCGGTAGAGTATCCAAAGATAATCCGGAGTGCTACTACCTACCACAGCATATTGGGAATCAACTTGATCGAATTCAAGAATGTAGTAATCAGAATAAAACCATAGAAAGAAACTCACTTTCAAACGACCTGGTAGTTTGTCAGGATCTGGAAGATAAGCACGCCCTTTTGATTTATAACGTTTACCGAACTTTATTCCTTCATTCAAGACCTGCAATTTACCATTAGAGGTTGGAGTATAGGTGGCTGTAACATGTGTCATACCACGTTCAAAACGATTTTCATAACGGGCAATCTCATACCATTTACCCATAAAGCGTGTTACATCCAAACGTTCAACAGTAGTGTTATCTACATTCGTTGAATCACTAGTTGTTACTGTTGCGTTAGAAGCAGAACAACTGCAAATGGGCATCACGGTGAGTGCCCAAAGTTGCAAACAATTCCAAATCTTTTTCATAAGCAGAGTTGTTTTAAACAAGTTAAATATCTAATGCACGGAAGAAAAGTTGATTTAAGCATTTCTGAAAGTAATCGCTGCAAATATAAATCACTGTTTCTCTGCTATAAAAAATAATTCTGCTAAAGATATTTAAATCAATAGTCTTTAACTTTTGAAATACGAAGAATTTCCCCCCATTGATCATTATAACCTTTTTTAAGGTAAACTAATATGACTTTATAGAACAAAAAAAAGATGGCATGCCAACGGAGGCAGACCATCTTAAAAAACTATTGCGGAAGTAGATTATCCTCCGAAATCGTCGAAGTGAATCATTTCCTTTTCTACGCCGAGGCTGTCGAGGAGGTCGAGCACTGTCTTTGCCATCATTGGAGGACCGCAGAGGTAGTATTCGCAATCTTCGGGTGCTTCATGCTGCTTGAGGTAGGTGTCGCCCATTACGGGGGCTACGAAGCCTGCAGTGTACTTGATACCTGCTGCATCTGCCTTGGGGTCGGGACGGTCAAGCGCAAGGTGGAAGTGGAAGTTGTCGAATTCCTTTTCCAATGCGAGGAAGTCGTCGAGGAAGGGGATTTCTTCCAATGCGCGTGCACCATAGAAGTAGTGCATCTGACGGTCGCGGCACTGGCGTGTCTTGAGCATGTGCATGATCTGTGCACGGAGGGGAGCCATACCGGCACCACCACCTACCCAAATCATTTCGCGGCCTGATGTGTAGTTGGGACGGAATTCTCCGTAAGGACCACTCATGATTACCTTATCACCGGGCTTCAAGCTGAAGATGTAAGATGAAGCGATACCAGGATTTACATCCATGAAACCACCGCCTTGTTCTTTGGGCTTGAAAGGAGGCGTTGCGATACGTACGTTGAGGGTGATGATATCACCTTCATCGGGATAGTTCGCCATTGAGTAAGCACGCACTGTAGGAGTGTCGTTCGTACACTTGAGGTTGAAGAGTCCGAAGTTCTTCCAAGCGGGAAGGTAAGTATCGCCGATGAGTGACTTGTCGAAGTCCTTATCGTAGTCGATGTTGAATGCGGGAATCTTAATCTGTGCGTATGAACCGGGTTCGAAGTCCATGTGTTCACCGGGAGGAAGTGCTACCTTGTATTCCTTGATGAAGGTAGCCACGTTGCGGTTACCGATCACGGTGCATTCCCATTCCTTAACGCCCATTACAGAGTCTTCAACATTGATGCTGATGTCGCCCTTTACCTTACACTGACAACCGAGGCGCCAGTTTTCCTTTACTTGCTTGCGTGTGAACTGACCCTTTTCAGAATCGAGGATTTCACCACCGCCTTCAGGTACTTGTACCTTACACTGTCCGCAAGAACCCTTACCACCACATGCTGAGGGGAGGTAGATGTCGTTAGCGGCGAGTGTGCCGAGGAGGGTACCACCCTGCTCTACCTGGATCTTGTCTTTGCCGTTGATTGTAACGGTTACCATTCCACCGGGTGAAAGGTATTTCTTCGCTACAAGCAAAATCACTACAATAAGGAGTATGATTGCGAGGAACACTCCAATACTTGCTAAAATAAGATTTGCCATTGTTAATTCCTTTCCTTATTAAATAGTGAGACCTGAGAAACACATAAATGCCATTGCCATGAGACCTACGGTGATGAAGGTGATACCCAAACCACGGAGGGGACGAGGCACGTCGGTGTATGCCATCTTTTCGTTGATAGCTGCAAGCGCTACGATAGCGAGCAACCAGCCGATACCTGAACCAAGTGCATACACGATAGCGTCAGCAACGCCACCGATGTACTGTGCGCTATTGGGTTCCATACCGATACGCTGTTGCATGAAGAGCGAAGCACCCATGATGGCGCAGTTTACAGCGATAAGGGGCAAGAAGATACCGAGTGAAGCATAGAGTGAGGGTGAGAAGCGCTCAACAATCATTTCTACGAGCTGCACGATACCGGCGATGACACCGATAAAGAGGATGAACGCCAAGAAGGAGAGGTCAACGCCTTCAACGAGACAGTTGGGACCTAACACTTGTGTCTGCAACAAGTAGTTGACGGGAACGGTTACGAGCAATACAAAGATTACCGCAAGACCGAGACCGAACGCTGTCTTTACAGTCTTCGCCACTGCAAGGTAAGAGCACATACCCAAGAAGAAGGCGAAAATCATGTTGTCCACAAAAATGGAGCGGACGAACAAACTTAACATATGTTCCATATTCGTTGTTTCTTATTTATGGGTTTGTGAATTACTTCTTATCGTTAATCGCACGAGTTGCCCAGATGATGCAACCTACGATGATCAATGCCATTGCGGGCATCGTCATCATACCGTTGTTGGCGTATCCCCATTCGTAGCATACGTCGGGAATTACCTGAATGCCGAGGAGTGTGCCAGCACCGAAGAGTTCGCGCACGAAACCTACAGCCACCAAAATCCAAGCGTAACCGAGACCACTACCTACACCGTCGAGGAATGATGCCCAGGGACCGTTCTGCATGGCAAACGCTTCGAGGCGACCCATGAGGATACAGTTGGTGATAATCAAACCTACATATACGGAGAGCTGTACGCTTACATCGTAAGCATACGCCTTAAGCACCTGGCTTACGAGCGTTACGAGAGTTGCAACAACTACGAGCTGTACGATGATACGAATGCGGTTGGGCACCGTCTTACGCAACAATGAGATAATCACGTTTGCAAAAGCAGTAATCACCGTTACAGAGAGACCCATTACGATGGCGGGTTCCAACTGAACTGTTACAGCAAGCGCAGAACAGATACCCAATACCTGAACCGTCACAGGGTTGTTGAGGTTCAACGGACTTGAGAATATTTCTTTATTCTCCTTTGAAAATAATTGACTCATATTCTAATTCGTTGCTTACTTGTTAACATTAAAGAAATTCACATACTGCTGGAGTCCGCCGTTTACCATTGCTGCAACACCGTTACAAGTGAGTGTAGCACCCGTGATACCGTCTACTTCAACGGCATCGTTAGCTACCTTACCTGCCTTTACTACGGTGAGGGCTACGTGTTCAGCATCGCCTTCAGCAAACACTGACTTGCCGTCAAACTTCTTCTGGAACTTTTCTTCGGCGATTACCGAACCGAGACCAGCTGTTTCAGATTCGTGTGACATGTAAACGCCAAACACGGTCTGGAAGTCGTCATTCAAAGCGATGTAACCCCAAAGGCCACCCCAAAGTCCCTTACCCGTTACGGGGAACACGTACTTCTTAGCGCCTTCTACTTCACAAACGTAAACGACCAAGTCGTTCTTTTCGTTGAAACCGCCGTTTTCAGCCTTTACGCTACCGTCTTCGTTGATGATGAGGTCGCTCTTTACGAGGGCTTCGTAAGTGGCTTCGATGCTGTCCTTCTCAAGTCCGCGCTGGTTGAGCGCAGCAAGAATCTGCTTCTTCTTATCGAGTTCCACATTCTTATCCTGTGTGGGCTTAAGAACAGAGGAAACGAAAGCAAGGAGGAACGCCACAATGATTACCATCACCGCAGCATAACCAATTGTATATCCGTTACTATTTGTATTCATTGCTGTTTACTTCTTAACGCGGTTGAGACGCATATTAATATTACGCTGAACGAAAACATAGTCGATGAGCGGTGCAAACATGTTCATCAAGAGGATAGCGAGCATCATGCCTTCGGGATAACCGGGGTTCAAAACGCGTACGGTGATAGCAACTACACCGATGAGGAAACCGTAGATGAACTGACCCTTTTCTGTGCGTGCACTGGTTACGGGGTCTGTTGCCATAAATACAGCACCGAAGCAGAAACCACCTGTTGCAAGGTGTTCGTACCAAGGAATGTTTGCAACCACGTTGGTTTCCATTCCAGCGATGTTGAACAACCATGCTACTACAGCACCACCTACGAATACGCTACCCATTGTGCGCCAGCTGGCAATCTTTGTTACCAAAAGCAATGCTGCACCAATAGCAATGGCGATAACGCTGGTTTCACCTACAGAACCGGGGATAAGACCTACGAAGGTGCTTGTTTCAGCAAAGTTCACCGCCTGACCAGCAGCTGCGATACCAAGAGGAGTAGCAGCCGTGAAACCGTCAACGACATTGTGACCCAAACCGCAGAATGATTCAGTAGCTACCCAACAAGCGTCACCACTCATGCTTGTAGGATAAGCAAAGAAGAGGAACGCACGTGCAATAAGCGCGGGGTTGAAGATGTTCATACCTGTACCACCGTAGATTTCCTTTGCAAAGATAACGGCAAAAGCTACAGCGAGTGCCATCATCCAAAGAGGAGTGCTCACGGGGCAAATCATGGGGATGAGCAAACCTGAAACGAGGTAACCTTCCTGGATTTCTTCCTTCTTCCACTGAGCTACAACGAACTCAATACCCAAACCTACACCGTAAGAAACGATGATGCGGGGAAGCATAACAAGAAGGCCATAGAAGAACATTTCAATGAATGAAGTCTGCTCTAACATACCTGCAGCTGCAGCATTCTGGTAACCAATGTTGTACATACCAAAAAGCAGAGCAGGAAGCAATGCGATGACTACGAAAGACATGATACGCTTTGAGTCAATAGCATCGTGGATGCTCACACCTACGCGCGAAGTTGCGTTAGGGACAAGCAAGAAGGTCTCCATACCGTCGAAGACAGAGCGGAACGCTGAAAGCTTACCGCCTTCCTCGAAGTTGGGACGAATTTTATCAAGATATTTCTTTACCATAATTACTAACTATTTTCCTTACGAAGAATATCAAGTCCCTCGCGCACGATGCGCTGGAGTTCCAATTTTGAAGAGTCAATAAATTCTGCAACAGCAAAATCTTCGGGCGCTACTTCATAAATACCCAATGCCTCCTGACGGTCGATGTCGCCCGTGATAATGGCCTTCACCAAGTAAGAGGGGTAGATATCCATGGGGAATACGCGTTCGTATTCTGCACTCATAATCATGTGGCGCTCACCACCCTTGATACGGCAGTCGAGGTCGTACTTCTTACCCTTGCCCATCAACCATGAGAAGTAGCTGCGACTTGTTGAGAAGTCGTTCACGCGGGGCATGATCCAACCGAAGAGTTCATCTACGTCATCACCTTCGGGGAGGGCGCATACTTCAGTTGAGAAGGCTCCGAGGAAGTCAGCAGTAGTGGTCTTCTTACCTACGAGGGGGTTACCATCGATAATGCGTACATGGGCATCAACAGCGGGGATGAAGCTTGAGATGGGCGCACCCACCTTTACCTTCAAGTAAGTAGGTTCTGCTACCTTGCTACCTGCCACGGCAATAATGCGTGTTAAGTCTACCTTACCTGTGCGCATCAAGCGACCTACGAAGATCACCGCTTCTGCACCCATTGTCCAAACCACTTCACCCTTGTTCACGGGAGAAATATGGTTGATCTGCACACCCACGTTACCTGCGGGGTTGGGTCCGTCAAACACGTTTACGTCCGCACCTTCAAGGGGAAGGATAGACGTATTGATCTGCTCGGGAGAAACACCTACGTGCACCTGTGCCAACTTTGAAAGCGCTGCCACACCGAGGCGGAAGTCATCTTCCTGACCCTTTGCTACAAACGTAAAGTCGGCAGCCAAAGGCATCTTTGAGAAGGCGCTTACGAAAATCGCCTTAGGCGCATCTTGTGCATTTGCTACTACGTCGTAGGGGCGCTGACGCATGAATGCGAATAAGCCCGACTGCAACAAGAGGTTCAACACTTCCTCACGCGTTGCCTTAGCCACGTCTGTCGCCTTAAACTCCTTTGCCACCTGAGTTGCATCGGGAGTAATGCGAATGTAGAGGATCTTACGGCGTTCACCGCGCTCAATTGCCTTCACGGTTCCGCTCACAGGCGAAACGAAAGCAATGCTCTCCGTAGCCTTGTCCACGAAGAGGGGACTTCCGGCGAGTACATTCTCACCTTCCTTCACCACAAGCTTGGGCGTCACTCCTGTAAAGTCGGCAGGGCTGATTGCGTATTCCGCAGCCAACGGTGCTTCCTTCACCTGGAGGGGAGCTTCGCCTGCAAGGTTCAGGTCAAGTCCTTTCCTAATTTTGTACTGTCCCATTAAGAAAAACTAAGTTATAAATAAAAAAATTTGTTCGTCTGCAAAAATGCTTGCTTTTTACCGCAGAGTCCGCCCACGCACCTACGCGCACAGACACACCACTACAGTTAGTTCGCAAAATTAACAAATTTCAACTATATACCGAAGCGAGTTGCTTATTTTTTAACAATAAGGGCTAAAAACAACGGGGTTTTGAGACAAGAAGGTAGCATTTGCCACGATTTTCAGGACGCCACGAGAAAAAAACAATAAAAAAGTGTGAACACATCGCTGCATTCACACTTTCGAGGTGGTTGGCGGATTCGAACCGCCGTAAACGGTTTTGCAGACCGGTGACTAAGCCACTCATCCAAACCACCAGAAGAATTCCGTTGTTGAATTCGAGTGCAAAATTACAACATTTTTTTATACCTCCAAACATTTTCGGAGAAAATTTGCAAAATATTTTTCTACACTCTCCCACTCTACAAACGGAACGAACTATAGTCCAACAAGTAAGGCGGTATAGCTTATCACGCCTGCTCTGTGTTATTTTTTTTACCAAAGTGAGCATCCACCTTGATCAAGGCTGCCGCAAAACAAGTAAGCGGTGTGAGCGCAAGAACAAGGATAAAGAACCACAAGTAGCCCAATTGCTCCTGCAACCACCCTGCCACCATACCGGGGAGGAGCATGGAGAGTGCCATAAAGGCGGTACAGAGGGCATAGTGGGTAGTCTTAGAAGCGCCTTCGGAGAAGTAAATCATATACATCATGTAGGCGGTAAAACCAAAACCGTAACCAAATTGCTCAATACCTACAGCAGTAGCAATAAACCACAGATTGCTTACCTGCGCCCACGCCAATCCCACATAAAGGGCATGAGGAAGCGTGATGGCACCCACCATCCACCAAAGACAACGCTTAAAACCTAATTTAGCAATGGCTACACCACCCACGATACCTCCGAGTGTGAGACCGACCACACCAATAGTTCCCTGCGCCAGAGCGAGATCCATCTTGGTAAGTCCTAACCCACCCTGCTCAACGGGATCGAGCAGAAAGAGAGGTGCGATTTTCACCAGAAGCGCTTCTGGAAAACGGTATAGCAGCATAAAGGCGATAGCAACGAAGGCCTGGGGTTTCATAAAGAAGGTGCCAAAAGTTTTCAACATCACCCATATTAGACTACTGGAATATCGCTTCATGACAGACGCATCAGCAGAGGCATCCTCTACCTTGGGCAACACGAAGGCGTGCCACCCGAAAAGAACAAAGAAGACTACTGCCGTCAAGAAGAAAGTCCAACGCCAGGCTTCTTGGAGGGAATAGCTCCCAACGCGCTGAAGGGCGTCGGCAAGAGCAAGGAGTCCACCCTGCGCCCCAATAGTGGCCACACGGTAAAAGGTTGAGCGGATGCCTACAAACAAGGACTGTTCATGCGTAGAGAGTCCCAGCATGTAAAATCCGTCGGCGGCTATATCGTGAGTGGCGGAACTAAAGGCCATCAACCAAAAGCAAGCAAGGGTTGCTTGTACGAAATCGGGGGCGTCGATGGTGTAAGCAACACCTGCCAGAGAGAGCCCTACCATGAATTGCATCGTAAGAATCCACCAGCGCTTCTGCTTGAGCACATCAACAAAGGGACTCCACAGAGGTTTTATTACCCACGGCAAGTAGAGCCACGAGGTGTAGAGCGCTACGTCGGTGTTACTCAATCCAAGGTTTTTATACATCACCAGCGCCACGGTCATCACTACCACATAGGGGACACCTTCTGCAAAATAGAGCGAAGGCACCCATGACCAGGGGGAAGTTTTTTTCATCAGAAATAACAATAATTAAATGGGATTTTCATTCAAGTAGTCGGAACAATCAGCGTTTCCCGACCATCCCGACTACTCTTTTCATTTTTGTTTTTGATAATATAACTTACTATAATTTATGCAGTTGCGCATCTTTGTAATAGTGAAGCAATATCTCATCGTAGGTATATCCACGTTCTGCCATCACGGCGGCACCTATCTGGCAAAGCCCTACTCCATGCCCCCACCCTGCACCATAAAGGGTAAAATGTGCGGGCACACCATCAACCTCCTCACCGCGCTCAACGGAGAAGGCGGAGCTGTAAAGATGACTTTCGGAAAGAGCACGGCGAATTTCAAGTTCCTTACCGATGGTGAGTTGCTTCTTCGTGCCTATGATGCGCAATTTCTTAATACGCCCACTGGCACCGCGCTCTATGGGTTGCAGGTCGAGGATAACACCAAAATCTTCCTCACAACGTTCAGCAAGCAGCTTTGCCAACTCTTCCTGCGTGTAATCCACGCGCCAACGGTAGAAATCCTGCGTTTCACGGTCGTAATCATTGAGTACTTGTGAGAGCAAATTGGCATCTTCGGTATTACAGAACGCTTCGGGAGCGGTGCGTATCCAAAGGTCAAAATCAAAGTTATCGGCACCAATCGCCTGATCGTCCATCTTCATATCAGCCGGTACATCGTGTACGGGATGGAGGTAAGAGAGTTCTTTATCTTCCCAACAGGTTGAATAACGCTCGGTAATACCGCCACAACACTTAGAGAAGCGTGCGTCACACACTTCGCCATCACTCACAAGCACTACTGCACGAGTGGCCTCGACAGCCTTCTCTACGAGAGGCGACGTCTGGCGCGTAATACCCTGATAGCGCTGACAGTGGTCGTCGGCACAGACATCAAAGAGTGTGTGGTCCTCACGGTCGTACCAGCGGATAAACTCATCACCCTTACGCTGGAAACTGAAGAAACCTCCCGTGCGACCTTCTTGGCGTTCGCGATGTTGCATCTGTGCCAAAAGCCAACTACGACTGATGACGGCATGCGCTTTCAGGAGCTCTAACGATGCCGTAGCACTCATCTCGCTACTGATTACACTCTTAAGATAATCTTCGATATGTAACTTGTTAATTACCACCAACTTTTCCTCTTCAACAATTATGCGGAGCTGACCAATAAACGTTTGCGGTTCGGAGCGTTGCCAATGATAATCTATGCCGATTTGCACATTGTCAATCGTAAAGGAAGCATCGTCGGTAGCTGGCTTAAATTTGAGTTCGCTATATACATTGCCGTTCCAAAGGATACCCCCATCACGACATTCTACAATTTGCTCACCCGTCACGGTGTTGCCCTTTGCCGTATAAGGTGCATTAAGGCGGAAGGCAATCTTTTCTTCCGTCATAATACCTACTTGAATCATGGGTTCCTCAGGCATGTGGAGCGAAACGAGCGACTTTGACGTCTCTGCTTGAGTCTTTGAACGCTTGGAGCGCAGACGTTTCACAATCTGGGTAGCCTCGTTTTCGGTAATCGCCACCTCACTCAAGATAGCTGCTGCTACCTTCGGGGTGAGTTTTTCATAATCTTCTTCGCGCGGAGTAATGATCAAGCCACCCATATCAATACTACCCGGACTGATCACAAATTGCGATTTTCCCGTAGCATGATAACACTCGGGACGGTGTTTCTTGCGGGGGAAGACCACAAACACAACCTGGTCTCCCTCACCAGGTCCACCCTCCTGACGCCACCCGAGGATATTCACATCGGGTTCAGTCTGCCCAGCGGTATCAAACACGGACATCTGCGCCGAGAGAAGTTTGCGAAGCAGGTAATAATCGGTCTCCAACTGACAACCCTTAATTACAAAGGCGGGGCAGGCATAGCCACGAAGCTGATAGACGCCCGATTGCTTGGAAGTATACCCCATAGCATCGAGTTCTGCCTCTTCCTTTGGCGTCAGCGGGAACACCTTTTCAAGTTTCGTTTCGTAATATTTCCAATCGCGCTCAATGGGCACCACTCCACGATGTCCCGCTTGAAGATGGGCATGATCAGGAGCAGAGGCGCCACAACGGGGACCATTGTAGAAAACAAAGAAATCAGGCAATTGCCACGCCATTTTTCCAAACAAAGGCAGGAGACTCTCTAACGTCTGCGGCACATGGCGACGCATGGGAAGCGTCAAATGGTAAGGCAGAATGGGGAATGGATTGATGAGCACTTCATAACGCCCTTCAACAGCGATATCCATCTGCTGTTCGGAGCGATTCTTCTCACACAAGAAGCAGGGGCGCTTCTTGATTTCCTTCTTATCCACCTTGGCACCCGTTGACACAATACGCGAGGGGTTGTACTGCACAGCAAGCGTAAATTCATCGCCCTCTAATGTGCGCATCTGTACATGCTGGTGCAACTCCTCTACCCGCTCCCGTGTTTCATCCCACTGCTCCAACTGGCGCGCAAAGAAGTCGAGCACTTCTTCCTGCGTGGTGGTGTGGTTCCAACGGGCATTCATCTGGCGACGTGCCTCGATTTCAAGGGTGCGCAGACGGTCTTTGTAGGCATTATTGCGGTTGACCTTTTCAGGCGAAAGAGCCGCGTCGGAGTTACCCTCCCAACGACGACACAGATAGAGTTCGTCATAAATGCGACCGATACGGAAATGACGCGAGAAAGCCAATCCAAGGGCATAGTCTTCTCCATAACTGGTATTGGGGAAACCAATGGTGCGAAGCAATGAAGTATTAAATGCACGAGGAGCACCTAACCCATTTATTCGCAGCGCGTTATTACGTCCATTATCGGGCGTCCATTCCTTATGATCTATAATTCCAGGGGGCAGTGTTTGAAGGTTCATATCCACCATACGGTAACTACCTATCACCATCGCCGCCTTTTGCTTTTGGAAAGCGTCAACGATTTGTGCGAGCGTTGATGTTGAAGAATAGAGGTCGTCAGAATCCAACTGTACGGCATAACGTCCGCAATGTTCACTGCGTATCGCCAAATCCCAACACCCACCGATACCAAGGTCGTTTTGTTCGGGAATGAGATGAACTACTCGCTCATCCGTTGCCAACTCACGAAGCACTTCCGTTGTGCCGTCATCGCTATGATTATCTACAACGATAATGTTGTACGCAAAATCTGCTTCTTGAGACAACACACTCTCTACGGCATCACGAATGGTGCGCACTCGATTGCGCACAGGAATGATTACACTTGCCTCCACGGGATACGGTGTATCATCATGGGGGAGGTCATCAAATTCGTCGGGCGCCAAGTATGCCCCAATGCGCTTCAAGTGGTCCGTACAAGCGCGCTCGTTTTCGAGTTGCACCTCACGATTCTTGGGATTCACATAGTCAAACTGCTTTTCGCCGCTCTTTCTCAAGTCTGATTCTACCTCCGTATAAAGATATTCGTTGAGGTGGAAGAGTTGTCCCACACGCGAAAGATGCAAACGCAGGGCATACATCGCCGCATAGCGGTAGCGCCCTACCTTATCTAATTCAAAGAAAGACTTCAAGGCTGAAGTGCGCATCAAAATCAATCCACCAAAGTCGAAATCATCGCGTACACTACCCTCTTGGTAAGCAATCTTGGGACTCATCTCACGCTCACCATTCTTGATGCTGTAGTGGTCGGCATATACCATCACGGCGGCAGCATCTTCGGCAGCTTGACAAAGGCGTTCCAAGCAACGGTAACCTAACGTAAGCGGTTGGGGTTTCAGATACAACGCCACATAATCAGCCTTCGCTCGTGAAGCCACCTGACGGAAAAACTTTGTCCCCGTCACATTATCAGCGTGCAATACACTGACATGGTCCGCCACATCAAGTTCTTCTTCATCACGTGCTGAAGTTACAACATATAGGTGATTGACAACTTCACTGTTTGCCAACAGCGCAGCCGTCTTACGAAGTTCGTCACTTTCCGTCCAAGCCAAGAAAAAGTCTATCTTGTTTTTCATATCAAGATTGCAATGTTTTTTACATACTCATCTGCGAAGTTAATGCAATTCAACCAATCAACAAAATTTTTACTTTGCTTAAATTCACATTAACCTTTTTTCACCCCAATGGTGCGTTAAGAAAAGGGAGTGCTTCTTTGAGGTCAAAACTTTATTTTTTCAAGTTCGCAAAAGATTCTCCCCCTATATTACCTATATTAATGCTTACTCAACGTCGTCACCCTCTATGCCGAAGATTTCAATCCATGACCAGTCCCCTTGTGGATAATTATCGTGTTGAAACTGACAATACTCCTTGCTGTGCTACACCACTTCTTTTTCCAACCTGCGTTACAAGGAAGCGAAGAAGAGAAGGCACGATTCTTGTTTTTTTTTTGGGGGGGGGGAGGAAGTTTTGGGAAGTGTT
>JAZTYI010000082.1:0-16822 GCA_045636885.1 Alloprevotella sp. | reverse complement strand
GTTGGGGAGCAGAACTGGCATTAAAAAATGTGTACAAAGATTAGCTGTTTATAGGGGGAGGGGGCCACGTAGTGGTGAGGGGGTGCGAGAAAAATAGTGGGTAGAGAGTTGAAAGAAGTATGCCGTGCAGGGTGTATTCAGCACCCCCTCACCAGCAAAGCTGGTCCCCTCCCCCTATAAACAGGGGGAGAGCGCCGTCCGGACATTTCTCGCCGTCCGGACTTCTTCCGCCATCCGGACAAATCCCGTCATCCGGACATTTCTCACCGTCTGCTCATCCTCCCCCCCTGTCCGGACATCTCCCGCCATCCAGACATCTCCCGCCGTCCAGTCATTTTCCACCCTCTATATTCCTCCACCTCCCTGCTCACCCCATCAAAAAACTGCCCCTCCCTCTTGCTCATGTCAAAATAACTTTGTAATTTTGCACCGTCTTTCGAGAGAAAGCACTTGAAGTTTGTCCCATGGTGTAATTGGCAACACGTCAGGTTTTGGTTCTGTAATTTAAGGTTCGAGTCCTTATGGGACAACAGAACAGAAGAGCAATCCGCAAGGGTTGCTCTTTTTTTAGGCATTTTAACCGACAGGGTCTGATTTGTTATCCTGTCAATGAGGAGAACTTTTCCGAGTGTGCTTCACTTCGTTCGTGGGGCCGAAAATAATGTTTTTATTCCCCTTAAAAACCCCTATTTTTGTGTTGTTCTTTTCCCTTGTTCTGTGCGCTTTATGTGAAACTTTTTTTGTAAATTTGCAAAGAATATAAGACTGACTATAACGACATTATATAATGGAAGAAATTGAAAAGAAAGGCGCTGAATATTCAGCGAGTAACATTCAGGTTCTTGAAGGTTTAGAGGCGGTGCGTAAGCGCCCTGCGATGTACATTGGTGACATTAGCGAGAAGGGGTTGCACCACCTTGTTTATGAAACTGTAGATAACTCTATCGACGAAGCGCTTGCTGGATACTGTAAGAATATAGAAGTAACTATTTGCGAAGATAATTCTATCGTTGTGCAGGACGACGGTCGCGGTATTCCCGTTGATATGCACCCCAAGGAAGGTCGCTCGGCTCTTGAAGTCGTAATGACGGTGCTCCACGCTGGTGGTAAGTTTGACAAGGGTTCTTATAAGGTTTCTGGTGGTCTTCACGGTGTAGGTGTGAGTTGTGTGAATGCACTTTCTACACGTATGCTTTCGCAGGTGTTCCGTGATGGTAAGATTCACCAGCAGGAATATGCCAAGGGTAAGCCTGTTTATCCTGTTGCTGTGGTGGGCGTAACCGACTTGCGCGGTACACGTCAGCAGTTCTGGCCCGACCCCGAAATCTTCACCACTACGGTGTATAAGTACGAGATTTTGGCCAACCGTATGCGCGAACTTGCCTATCTTAATGCCGGTATCCGCATTAAGTTGACCGACTTGCGCCCTGATGAAGAAGGCAACATCCGCACGGAGACTTTCTACTCAGAACTCGGTTTGCGCGAATTTGTACGCCATATCGACTCGGGTCGCACACGCTTGATTGACGATGTGATTTACTTGAACACGGAGAAGAATGGTATGCCTATCGAAGTGGCAATTATGTACAACACTTCGTATTCTGAAAACATCCATTCGTATGTCAATAATATCAATACGATTGAAGGCGGTACGCACCTCACAGGTTTCCGCACAGCTTTGACACGCGTCTTGAAGAAGTATGCTGAAGAGACTGCCCAGAAGCAGATTGAGAAGGCGAAGATTGAAATCTCGGGTGAAGACTTCCGCGAAGGACTTACGGCAATTATCAGCGTAAAGGTGGCAGAGCCCCAGTTTGAAGGTCAGACAAAGACGAAACTGGGTAACTCTGAAGCAGCTGGTGCAGTAAATCAGGCAGTAGGTGAAGCGCTTTCTGTATATCTTGAAGAGCACCCCAAGGAAGCGAAGATGATTGTTGATAAGGTGATCCTTGCAGCAACGGCGCGTGTGGCCGCTCGTAAGGCGCGTGAAAGCGTGCAGCGTAAGAGTCCGCTCGGTGGTGGCGGTTTGCCCGGTAAGTTGGCAGACTGTTCTTCACGCAAGGCAGAGCAGTGTGAACTCTTCCTCGTCGAAGGTGACTCTGCAGGTGGCTCGGCAAAGTCTGCGCGCAGTCGTGCAACACAGGCGATCCTTCCCCTCCGTGGTAAGATTTTGAATGTCGAAAAGTCCATGTGGCACAAGGCATTTGAGAGTGATGAAGTGAACAATATCATCACTGCACTCGGTATTCGCTTTGGCGTAGATGGCGAAGACTCAAAGGTGGCAAACATTGAGAAGTTGCGCTATCATAAGATTATCATCATGGCCGATGCCGACGTCGATGGTCACCACATCGAGACGCTCGTGATGACGCTCTTCTACCGCTACTTCCCCCAGCTCATTCATGCGGGCCACTTGTATTTGGCGATGCCCCCGCTCTACCGTTGTAAGAAGGGTAAGATGGACCAGTATTGCTACACCGACGAAGAGCGCGATGCGTTCATCCGCGAGTATGGCGATGGCAACGAAAATTCAATCACCCTCCAGCGCTATAAAGGTCTTGGTGAAATGAATCCCGAACAGCTTTGGGAAACAACTATGGACCCCGAGCGCCGTATGCTCAAGCAAGTAACGATTGAAAATGCTGCCGAAGCAGACTATATTTTCTCTATGCTCATGGGTGAAGATGTAGGTCCCCGCCGCGACTTCATCGAAGCCAATGCGGCGTATGCAGAAATTGATGCGTAAATTTATAAGGTGGGAGGTTTTAAGGTTATAAGGTTTAAGTGGCCTTGTAGGCTTAAAACCTCCTTTTCTGATAGAGACTTTTTAGGTATTCTAGATATACTAGATATACCCCGGATGGTTTCTCCTTTCTCCTTTCTCCTTTAATCCCGCTTCGCGGTCTTTCCCTCATGGTTCTCAACTACATCTGGATAGCCTTCTTTCTCATAGCCTTCGCCATTGCCGTGGTGAAGTTGGTATTTATGGGAGACACCGAGGTGTTCCCTGCTATCATCAATTCTACGTTTGATACCTCAAAGACGGCATTTGAAATCTCTTTGGGGTTGACGGGTGTGCTCTCCCTGTGGCTCGGTGTGATGAAGATTGGCGAGAAGGGAGGCGTGGTAGATGTGTTGGCAAGATGGTTGAGTCCTGTGTTTTGTAAGTTGTTTCCTGAAGTGCCCAAGGGGCATCCTGTAGTGGGAAACATCTTTATGAATATCTCGGCGAATATGTTAGGACTCGATAATGCCGCAACGCCCTTAGGACTGAAGGCGATGGAGCGTCTGCAGGATCTGAATGAGAAGAAGGACACTGCTACGAACAGCATGATTATGTTCCTCGTCATCAATACGTCGGGATTGACTATTATTCCCGTGAGCATCATGGTGTATCGTGCGCAGATGGGGGCAGCAAATCCTACGGATATTTTCGTGCCCATCTTGTTGGCAACGTTTGTTTCTACGCTTGCAGGGATAATAGTCACCAGTTTGTATCAGCGCATCAATCTACTGGATCGCACCCTATTTCTTGTGTTAGGTGGTCTGTCTGTGGGCGTGGCAGCTTTGATGTGGGGTTTTAGTCAGATGGACTCAACGATGATGAACCTTGTGGGAACCACCACCGCTAATGTACTGCTGTTGGGGATTATCGTGGCGTTTATTTTGGCAGCCATGCGCAGAAAGGTGAACGTCTATGACGCCTTTGTGGAAGGCGCAAAGGAAGGGTTCTCTACAGCGGTGCGCATCATCCCGTTCTTAGTAGCAATCTTAGTGGCCATTGGCGTGTTCCGTGCTTCGGGCGCTATGGATTGGTTGATAGGAGGGGTAGAATGGCTCGTAAATGCCTGCGGCTTGAATGCTGATTGGGTAGGTGCTTTGCCTACGGCGATTATGAAACCCTTGAGCGGAAGTGGGGCGCGCGGTATGATGGTCGATGCCATGACAACTTACGGCGCAGACTCCTTCGTAGGGCGCCTCTCCTGCATCTTCCAGGGCAGTACAGATACCACCTTCTATATCCTCGCCGTTTATTTCGGTAGTGTCGGCATCCGCTATACGCGTCATGCCGTAACTTGCGGTTTACTTGCCGACCTCTGTGGCGTCATTGCTGCGATAGGGGTGTGCTATTTGTTCTTTGGGTAGTGTATAGGTGCTATAGTTTCTATAGGAACTATAAACATCCCGGATGGTCTTTCACCTTTCACCTTTCACCCTTCACCCTTCACCTTTCACTTATGCTTCGTTCCCTCTTCAAAGACACCGCCATTTATGGCCTCTCCAGTATTATCGGGCGCTTCTTGAATTACCTGCTCGTGCCACTCTATACGCATCAGATTGCTGCTGCGTCGGGGGGGTATGGCGTAATTACAGAGGTGTACAGTTATGTAGCAGTGCTGTTTGTGCTGCTTACCTTCGGAATGGAAACGACCTTTTTCCGCTTTGCCAATAAGGAAGGTGCGGATGTGCCGAAGGTGTACAGTACGGTGCTACTTTTGGTAGGGGGAGTCGGACTTTCATTTGTGGCGCTCGTCACCATTTTCCTCGATTCCATCGCAGGTTTTATAGGTTACGCTACGCATCCCGAGTATATTTGGATGATGGCAACGTGTGTGGCAATCGATGCCTTTCAGAGCATTCCCTTCGGCTATTTGCGCTTGCAGAAGAAGGCGATGAAGTTTGCAGCGCTCAAGTTACTCTTTATTGCCCTCAACATTTCGGCAAACCTGGCATACTTCGTGGTGTTGCCTCACTGGTTTGATTATACCTTCGAAGTGGGCTATGTCTTCGGCATCAACTTGGTGTGCACGGCGCTCATTACGCTTTTCTTCTATAAAGAACTTACGGGTTTCCGTTACACCTTTGACCGCAAGATGCTCCGCCCCATGCTGAACTACGGTATGCCCATTTTGGTGTTGGGTATTGCGGGCATTTTGAATCAAACGGCGGACAAGATGATTTTCCCCCATCTTGTAGAAGGACTTGCCGGACGCGAACAACTCGGTATTTACGGCGCTTGCGTGAAGATTGCCATGATTATGGCGATGATTACCCAGGCGTTCCGTTATGCTTACGAACCTATTGTCTTTGCAAAGGGTGGGGCGCAGGATATGGGAAAGGCGATGAAGTTCTTCCTCATCTTTACCCTGCTCGCCTTCTTGATGGTCGTGGGTTACACCGACATCCTGAAATTCATCATTGCCCCCGACTATTGGGACGGGCTCCGCGTGGTGCCCATCGTCATGGTGGCAGAAATCATGATGGGCGTAGCGTTCAACTTAAGTTTCTGGTATAAACTTATCGACAAAACCATGTGGGGACTGTGGATTTCCTTAGCAGGGTGCGTGGTGCTTGTAACCATAAACCTCCTCTTCATTCCCACCTACGGTTATATGGCGTGCGCCTGGGCTGGTGTGGCAGGTTATGGAACATCCATGCTTCTCAGCTATTTCCTGGGGCAGAAATACAATCCTACGAAGTATCCCCTAAAGGAGATTGGTATTTACGTAGGAATGACTGCCCTCTTCTTCATAGGCATGCACTATTCTGCCCAATTCATCGAGGAATTATGGCTCCGCTTGCTCATAAACACAGGACTTATCGGGGCTTATGGCGCGCATGTTGTTTATCATGAATTTCTGAAGAAGAAGTTAGGCGCTTATAGGTAATCCTAGGAACCTAGGTTTCTAGGATTTCCTAGGAGCACCTAGGCACTCCTAAGTAATCACCCCGCACTGCCCTTAAAACCTCAAAACCTTAAAACCTCCCAACCTCATAAATAATGATTCATACCCTCCCCAACGGCCTTCGCATTATCCACGAAACTTCTAACAGTTCCGTGGTGTATTGCGGTTATGTAGTTTGTAGTGGCACCCGCCATGAGGCACCCGAAGAAAGTGGTATGGCACATTTCGTGGAACACATGACTTTTAAGGGCACCGAGCGCAGAAAAGCAAGTCAAGTGACGGGAGCATTAGAGTGTGTGGGCGGTGATTTGAATGCCTCTACGAGTAAGCAGGAAACGGTTTATACGGCTGCGGTGCTGAAAGAGGATGTGGCACGCGCCGTGGATATACTTTCAGATATTGTGTTCCACAGCACCTGTCCCCAGCACGAGGTGGAGCGTGAGGTAGAGGTGATTTGTGATGAGATAGACAGTTATTTGGATGCCCCTGCCGAACTCATCTTCGACGAATTTGAGAGTATGATTTATGCCGATGCTCCCCTTGGGCGTGATATTTTAGGCAATGCCGATACACTGAAAACCTATACTACGGAAGACTTCCGCCGCTTTGTGGATAAGCATTATGTACCTGAGAATTGCGTATTTTATGCATACGGAGATGTGGATCCAAAGCGCCTCATTCGATTGGTGGAAAAGGCTACTTCGGATGTGCCCAATAGTCCAAAACCTGCGGTGGAATCGTTGAAAACGAATTACGAACCCAAGACTATCGTACGTGAAAAGGGTACACATCAGGCGCATGTGGTGATTGGTGCTCCCGCCTTTGGTGCGAATGACGACCGCCGTTTTGGAATGCTCTTACTCAATAATATATTAGGCGGACCTGGTATGAACTCTCGCTTGAATGTTCAAGTGCGTGAGCGTGCAGGGTTGGTATATTCTATTGACAGTTACCTTTCGACCTATCCCGACACGGGAATGTGGAACGTCTATTTCGGGTGCGACCCTCACGATGTAAATCTTTGCTTGAATTTGGTAAAGAAAGAGTTGCGTAAGTTGGCGGAAAAACCACTGACGCTTTCACAACTCCGTGCTGCGCAGAAGCAGTTGAAGGGGCAAATCGGAATTTCGTGCGATAACCGCGAAGGGTATGCCTTGGCGCTCGGAAAAACCTTTGCCCATTATAATGTGCACCGCGATGTCAACAATCTTTACGAAGAGATCGACCGCCTTACGCCCGAGTTACTCCAGGATATTGCGCGCGAAGTGTATGCTGAAGATAAACTTTCGACATTGATTTATAAGTAAACAATAACGCCCGTCCCTCTAAAAGGGATGGGCGTTATTATATTCCGCACGGCGCTCGCCATCCGGAAGGGGTTACTCAGTTTCCTCCTCTTCCTCCACCACCGTCTGCTGTTCCTTAGGCCAATTCACCAAAAAGACCTGTTCGGAAGTGCGGGTAAAGGCGGTGTAAAGCCAGCGGAGGTAGGAAATGTCTGCCATGTCTTCCGTGAGATACCCTTGGTCGATATACACATGCTCCCACTGTCCGCCCTGCGCTTTATGGCAGGTAACGGCATAGGCATACTTCAGTTGGAGGGCATTATAATACGGGTCTTCTCGGAGTTTCTTCATGCGTTCGCGCTTCGAGGGAATGTCAAAATAGTCGTCGTAAACGCCTTGGAAGAGTTTTTCACTCTCCTCTTGCGTGAGCGAGGGCGATTCAGAAGCCAACGTAGAAAGCAGTACGCGACAATCAATTTCACTGTCGTCATAGTCGGGCAAGCGCAGGGTGGCATCGGCAAACTGAAAACCATATTGCTCATGGATATTCCGCAGGCGCACCACCTCCATAATATCGCCATTTGCCAAGAAATCGGGCAAGCGGATTTCTTTCAGTTCTTCGGGCGAACAACCACGGCGCGCTTCGGTGGTCCAGAAATAGTTGTTCTTCACCACCATCACCATATCGCCACGCGTCAGCACCTCCTCACGGTCAAAGATGCGGGCGCGAATACCGTTGTTATAAATGTTCGCCCGCTTGTTAGAACGCGTCACGACAATCGTTCCCTCCGATCCATATTCGCGATAACTTGTTACGAGTGCCTCTATGAGTTCGTTGCCCGGGAGGAAGCGCACCTTTCCGTGGCGAGAACCCGTAATTTCAGGGAGGCAGAAGATTTCGTTCGCAATCAGTTCACGCAACTGTGTAGCATTGTGTAGCACGCCCGACTTTGCGTCCTGACGCACCACCTCCGTGAGGTCCGCCTCATACACCTCCATGCCGTAGTAGCGCATGGTTTCCGCACGCAATGCTGGACTCTCGTCCTCACCTACAGGCGGAAGTTGGGCGGTGTCGCCCACGAAAATAATCTTGCAATTTTCCGCTTCAAACACAAAGCGCAGAAGGTCTTCTAACAGACTACCGCTGCCAAATAGCTTGCTCCCACTGCCCCCCGTAGCAATCATGGAGGCTTCATCCACAATGAAGAGTGTGCCCTGATGTTTGTTGTAACCTAATCCGAAACGCGTGTCTTCGCCGTTAAACATCTGCTGGCGGTAAATCGCCTTGTGAATGGTGTATGCTGGAGCCCCCGCATGGTGGGAGAACACCTTTGCCGCACGTCCCGTAGGCGCAAGGAGCACTACATGGCGACGCATTTCTTTCATCACCTTCACGAGCGCACCCACAAGGGATGTTTTCCCCGTTCCGGCGTACCCACGCAGAATAAACACCGACTGCTCGTTTTGCGCCGCAAAGAAATGCGCCAACCCCCTTACAGCATTTTGTTGGCAAGCCGTAAGGGGGTGGGGAAAGTGGGATTGAATGCGTTCGAGCAGCATTGTGAGAGGGAGGATTATTGAATTGCGTCCAACATCTTTTTGAGCACGACTGTCGCAGAGATTTCTCGGTTTGCCGCTTCGGGAATTACGAGCGATCGTGGCGATTCTATGACGTCGTCACTCACAATGACATTGCGGCGCACGGGCAAGCAGTGCATGAAGTGTGCATCGTTGGTCACCGCCATTTGGCGTTCCGTCACCGTCCAAGAGCGGTCTTGGCAAAGAATCTTACCGTAGTTTTCGGGGTAAGTCACGCCAGGGCAACTCCAGTTCTTGGCATATACGAAGTCAGCGCCCTCAAATGCCTTCATCTGGTCGTACTCCACACGCGCATCCCCAACGAAGAGCGGGTCAAGTTCATAACCCTCGGGATGTGTCACTACAAGGTCCACATCCCCCGCACGCATCCATTCCGCAAAACTATTGGGCACTGCCTGTGGGAGTGCCTTGGGATGAGGTGCCCAAGTGAGCACCACCTTTGGGCGCTTCGTTTCCTTATGTTCCTCAATGGTGATGAGGTCAGCAAGTGCCTGGAGCGGGTGTGCCGTAGCGCTTTCCATAGAGAACACGGGTTTGCCGCTATAACGGATAAACTGGTTAAGCACATGCTCTGTGTAGTCCTCCTGACGGTTGGTGAGTCCCGCAAAAGTGCGTACGCCGATAATGTCGCAGAACGAAGCCATCACGGGAATCGCTTCCAGGAGGTGTTCACTCTTATCGCCGTCCATGATGACGCCACGCTCGGTTTCCAACTTCCAAGCCCCTTGGTTCACGTCGAGTACAATAACATCGAGCCCCAAGTTTCGTGCTGCCTTCTGCGTTGAGAGGCGGGTGCGAAGGCTGTTGTTGAAAAACACGAGGAGTGCCGTCTTGCGCTTCCCGAGGTGTTCGTAAGCATAACGGTTCGCCTTAATTTCTTTTGCCAAGGCAAGTGCATCCGAAAGGTTGCCAAGGTCTTTTGCGTAAAGGAAAGTTTGCATATCTATTGAGTTTTTAAGTTACAAGGTTGTGAGATTTAAAGAAGCACCCATCGCGCGTTTATCTCGGTGCCCTTCTTGTCTACTAAGGGCACAAAAGTACAACTTTACCCCCATATATCCCGTATGAATTCGGGTAAATCTTCTGTATCTCTTGAGGTCTTCTCCAACTCCCTTAACAAAAAATAACAGGGTACTCCTTTTCCGTCTTGTTGAATTGTTGTATTTTTGCTTTCGTAAGTTAAAAAGGTGTCAGGACTTAAGGTCGTTTGATTCTAAGGAATCTTGCGGACTTATAACCTCAATCCTCCAACCTTATAACCTCCAATTTAGATTATGAAAAAGCAAATACTTATTCTTGTAGCGCTGTTTGCTATGGCAGCGTTTGGTACGAATGCAACTGCACAGACTCCCGAAAACAAGGGGGTAGTTGTGAAAACGATTGATGCTAACGTGTCAGGAACGGATGTTCTTTCTGCTATTGCCAAGAATTATGAAGGCAAGGTTGTGGTGATTGACTTCTGGGCAACTTGGTGCGGTCCCTGTCGCCAGGCGATGAAGTTGATTGATGAGATTAAACCCGAACTTCAGAAGAAGGGTGTGGTGTTTGTGTACCTTACCGGCGAAACTTCACCTCTTGAAAAGTGGGAAGGTATGATTGCTACGATTGAAGGCGACCATTACCGCATTACGAACAAGCAGTGGGGCGCACTTTGCAGTAGTTTAGGTTTGCGCGGTATTCCTTCTTACATGATTCTCAATAAGGACGGTAGCACTGCCTACGACAATTTCAAGACAGGTGGTTATCCCGGTAGCGAAGTGCTCCAGAATCAGGCTGAAGTAGCGTTGACAAAGTAAATTTGATAAAAGGAGGGTGTGTCAAGACCTTTGACGCACCCTCTGTGTTATTTCTATATGAACAATCGAGTATTGGTGGCGATGTCGGGTGGAGTGGACAGCTCCGCCGTGTGCTTATTGCTTCAGGAACAAGGTTATGAAGTGGTAGGCATGACCATGCGCGTCTATGATTTGCCCCGCCAGTTTGCCGAAGGTGCTACGGAACCCGACTTCATCGAAAGTGCGCGTCGCCTGGCGCAAGAATTAGGCATTGAGCACCATGTGGTGGACGTGCGCGAGGAGTTTCGTGCATCCATTGTCCAGTATTTCCTCGATGAGTACCGACAGGGGCGCACGCCCAACCCCTGTGTGCGTTGCAATCGCGATTTTAAGTTCCACCTGCTCCATGAGTTGGCAGATAAGTTGGGGTGCGACCGCATGGCAACGGGACATTATGTCAAAACCGTCAGTTATGGGGAAAACGACTACCTCCTGATGGGCGACGATGTGCGCAAAGATCAGTCGTATTTTCTTTGGCGTGTGCCGCAAGAGACACTTCGCCGCTGTCTGTTCCCCCTCGGTACGATGGAGAAGGCGGAAGTGCGTCGCGTCCTTGCTGAACGCGGATTTGAATGGCGCGCGAAGCAAGCAGAGTCGATGGAGGTGTGCTTCGTAGAAGCCGACTACCGCGACTTCCTGCGCGAGCAGTTGCCCACACTTGCTGATGAAGTGGCAGGAGGTTTCTTCGTGGACGGAGCAGGTCGCCGATTGGGACAACACTTGGGCGTTCCCTTCTACACCGTTGGGCAGCGCAAGGGTTTAGGTATCGCCCTTGGAAAACCCGCTTACGTGTTGCGCCTTAATGCGGAGAAAAACACCATCGTCCTTGGCGATGAAACCGAACTCCTCACCCAAGCATTCTTTGCCGAAGATGCCCAATTCGTCGATGAAACCGAAGCTTTTTCAGCCGCTGACCTTATGGTGCGCGTCAGGTATCACTCCCAACCCGTGCCTTGCCGTATAGAGCGCCTGGATGATGGGCGTCTGCTTCTCAGAACGGAAACTCCCGTCAGTGCCATTACCCCCGGGCAAAGCGCCGTGCTTTATATTGGCAGTCGCTTAGTTGGAGGGGTTATTATCGGTAATCAGCGCGGTATAGGCGCTTATATGGCGCAGTAAGCATCCTTGGCAATGCCTTCCCAATCCTTCGTTCGCTCCGTTGCGACAGCGTCGCAACGAACTTAACCTCTTAGACAATGAAAACCCTCCTATACATCCACGGTTTCGGCTCATCTGGTTCATCCGGAACGGTAATGATGCTCCGCCAAATGCTGTATCCTCATGGCGTAAAGGTAATTGCTCCTGATCTTCCCGTGCTTCCTGCTGACGCTATCACACTCTTGCGCAACTTGGTGGAAACGGAAAATCCCGATCTTATTATTGGCACTTCGATGGGCGGATTCTATACGGAATTGCTCCGAGGAAGGATGCGCATTCTGGTAAACCCCAGTTTTAAGATGGCGCGCTTGCTCACGTTTAAGGGAGTAGGGCGCTACCCCTTCTTGAACAAGCGCGAAGATGGGGCGAAGGACTTCAAGGTGGACAAGGTGATGATTGAGCAATTCAAGGCTTTGGAAAAGGAATCCTTTGCGAAAATTACCCCCGAGGAACGTGCGAACGTCTATGCCTTCTTTGGCAATGCCGATAAGGTGACCAAGGAGTTTCAACCCGTCTTTTGCAAGCATTACGGCAAGGACCATTTCACCGTCTTTGAGGGTGAGCACCGTCTGAACGATGAAATTCTCAATAAAGTAGTGCTGCCACTTATCAAGGAACTTTTAGACATTCATTAAAACTACAAACGCATGACTCCCCTCAGCCTATACGAACTAAACTGTGCCGTAAGCGAGGCCGTAGAAGCCAATTTCAACGACACCTATTGGGTGGCGGCGGAATTGAGTGAGGCACGCGTGGCATCCAATGGGCATTGCTACGTAGAGTTTGTCGAGAAGGACGAGAGTGGCAGTAATATCCTTGCCCGAGCTCGAGGAAACATTTGGCGCAATGCTTACCAAAACATCGCCCTTCGCTTCCGAACGGCTACGGGAACCGACCTGCAAGCGGGCATGAAGGTACTCTGTTTGGTCAGTGTGAACTTCCATCCGCTCTATGGGTATTCCTTGACGGTCACAGACGTAGATCCTACTTACACACTCGGAGATATAGCCAAGCGCAGGCAAGAAATTTTGGCGCAATTAGAAAAGGAGGGCGTTTTAGAGGGTAACTTAAACCTGCAACTCTCACGCCCCTTGCGCCGCATCGCCGTGATTTCAAGCAGTAAGGCGGCGGGTTTCGGCGACTTCCAAGACCAACTCGCGCAATCGGGTTATCCTTTTGAATGCACACTTTTTCCTGCTATCATGCAGGGAGAACAGGTGGAGGAAAGCATTATCCGTGCCCTTCAAGCGGTGTGTGAAGACGCTAATGTCTGGGACTGTATTGTGATTATCCGAGGCGGTGGCGCGGCTGCCGACCTTTATGGTTTTGAATCCTTAAATTTGGCGCGCGCCGTGGCATGTTGTCCCATCCCTGTGATTACGGGAATTGGGCATGAGCGTGATGAGACGGTTATTGACTTTGTGGCCAACACGCGACTGAAAACTCCCACCGCCGTAGCCGCATTCTTGATTGAGCAACGCCGTAATGAGGTGGACCTCGTGGCAGAATTAGAGGCGCGACTTTATACTTCCGCCCAGCGATTCCTTTCGCGTGAAGAGCAAAACTTGCTCGTGCTCACGCAGCAGTTGCGCATCCTGGCACATCAGGCAACGGCACAAGAACAAGAGCGACTGGCGCAACTCCGCACCGCCATCCAACTGCTTGCCAAGCAAACCTTGCGCACGGAAAGTCACCACCTCTCGCTCCTTGAAAAGAGTTTGCAACTCGCCGATCCCCAACACATCCTCTCCCTGGGTTACAGCGTGACCCGCCTGAACGGAAAAGTCGTGACCAATGCTGAAACCCTAAACCCTGGCGACCTTTTGGAAACACAATTAGCACAAGGAACAGTCACAACAAGAGTTGTGTAAGACATAATCAAGTTCCTCTCCCGCATGGTCCTCAAAACCTCATAACCTTACACCTCACAACCTCAAAAATGACCTATACCCAAGCCACCCAGCGCCTTCAAGAAATCGTAGCATCTCTTGAGTCGGGCACACTAAACGTTGATACGCTCGCCGCGCAAATCAAAGAGGCACAACAATTACTTGCGTTCTGCAAAGAGCGCCTTACGGCAACCACCCAAGAACTTGAAAACATATTGAACAATGAGCAAGAATAAACTCTCGAAGTTTGCCGACATGGCAAGTTACCCCCACGTGTTTGAAGCCCCCTTTCAAGCGCTCGACACAGAGGCGCAGTTTGAAATGAAAGGCCATTGGCACGAACGCTTCTTTAAGAACAACAACCCCATCGTACTCGAACTCGGTTGCGGTCGCGGAGAATACACCGTGGGTCTCGGACGCCTTTTTCCCGATAAGAATTTTATTGGCGTAGATATCAAAGGTGCGCGTATGTGGACGGGAGCAACGGAAAGCCTTAAGGCAGGTATGACCAACGTAGCCTTTTTGCGCACCAACATTGAGTTCATCCAGCGCTTCTTTGCCCCTGGCGAAGTGGCGGAAATCTGGTTGACCTTCTCCGATCCCCAAATGAAGAAGGTGACCAAGCGACTCACATCTACCTTCTTTATGGAGCGTTACCGCGGTTTCCTTCAGGATGGTGGTCTTATCCACTTGAAGACCGACAGCAACTTCCTCTTTACCTATACCAACTATATGGTGGAGAAGAACAACTTGCCCGTGCTCTTCAAGACCGAAGACCTTTACAACATGTTGGCTACGGAGACCGACGATGAGGTAAAGCAGATTCTCGGCATCCAAACGTATTACGAACAGCAGTGGCTCACGCGCGGACTGACCATTAAGTATTTGAAGTTCCAACTTCCTGCGGCGGGCGAACTCGTAGAACCCGAAGTAGAAATCGAACTTGATGACTACCGCAGCTATAACCGCTCGAAGCGTTCGGGATTGGAGACTTCGAAGTAGGGCGTTGCTGAATTTTATTAGGGGCATAAGAAAAACTATCTGAGAGATAAATTAAACTATTCCTCAGATAGTTTTTGCTTTTTGAACATAAATTGTAGATTAGTAAGCCTCTAAGTTGGTGGAAAAGAAAAAAAATCCTTAATTTTGCAAAACTTTTTTTAACACAATCCGTAGAAAAGAACAACTCTGACTTTGGAAACCTTTAAGATTGACATAGATAAGGTGCTGCAAAGCAAAATGGGGGACAAGGCAAAATGGGTGCCCCGCTTTGTGGTAAACTGGTTGAAGCGTATTGTGCACCAAGACGAAATCAATTGCTTTATTGAGCAGGAAGGTGATAAGCAGGGGGTTGAATGGATTGAGGATTGTTTGAAATATTTGGACACGAAGGTAGTCGTTGAGGGCACAGAGAACCTCCCCGACGCTTCCGACCCACGTCGTTACACCTTTGTGAGCAACCACCCTCTTGGGGGCTTGGACGGTCTTGCTTTAGGGGCAGTGATTGGACGGAAGTACGAAGGTCAGGTGAAATATTTGGTCAATGACCTGCTGATGAACTTGAAGGGGCTCGCTCCGCTCTTCATTCCCATCAATAAGACGGGCAAGCAGAGTCGTAACTTTCCAGCCATTGTTGAGGCAGGCTTTGCGAGCGACAACCACATTATCATGTTTCCCGCAGGTCTTTGTTCGCGCCGCACGAACGGTGTGATTTGCGACTTGGAGTGGAAGAAGACTTTTGTCACCAAGAGCGTTGAGACACAGCGCGACGTTGTGCCCATTTATTTTGAGGGAAGAAATTCTGACTTCTTCTATCGTCTTGCCAATGTGAGTAAAGCGTTGGGCATTAAGTTCAACATCGCGATGCTCTTTCTGGCGGATGAACTTTTTAAGAACCAGCACAACACCTTCACCGTGCGTATCGGGAAACCAATTCCTTGGCAAACTTTTGACAAAACGAAGTCCCCAGTAGAGTGGGCGCAGCATGTCAAGGAACAAGTTTACGCAATGCAGAATTGAATATATTGCTCCAATCCCAATGGAAGAAATCATACAACCTATTGCCAAGGAACTGCTCATGGCAGAACTTACGCCGGAGCGTCGCTTGCGCGTTACCAACAAAAGCAATAACGAAATTTATATCGTAACCTATCATCAGGCGCCTAATGTCGTTCGCGAAATTGGTCGTCTGCGTGAAATTGCGTTCCGTGCCGCAGGGGGTGGAACTGGTAAGGCGTGCGACCTTGACGAATTTGATACATGCGAGCACCCCTATTACCAACTCATCGTGTGGGACCCTGAAGATGAAATGATTCTTGGCGGTTATCGCTTTCTACCTGGAACAGAAATTGAACTCGATGAGGATGGGCAACCCAAGTTGGCAACCAGTCACATGTTTAAATTCTCGCAGGACTTCATAGACAACTGCCTTCCCGATACTGTAGAACTCGGCCGTTCGTTCGTGACCTTGGAATACCAAAGTTCCAGCAAAATAGGTAAGGGACTCTTCGCACTCGACAACCTATGGGACGGTCTCGGTGCGCTCACCATTGTCTTGCCCAACATCAAATACTTCTTCGGCAAGATGACGATGTACCCCTCGTTCCACCGTCGCTCACGCGACTTAATTCTCTACTTCCTCAGCAAGCACTTTGGCGATAAAGATGCGTGGGTAACTCCTGAAAATCCCGTTGTGTTGGATACACCTGTAGAAGAACTTGCTGCCGTGCTTTGCGAAACAGACTTCAAAGCGGATTACAAGATTCTCAATACGGAAGTGCGCAAGATGGGCTTCAATATCCCTCCCCTTGTGAATGCCTATATGGGCTTGAGCCCTACGATGCGTGTCTTTGGCACTGCCGTTAATCATGATTTCGGAGAAGTAGAAGAAACTGGTATCCTTATTGCATTTGAGGAAATCCTTGAGCAGAAGCGCATCCGCCATATCGAGTCGTTTGCAAAGAATCACCCCGAAGCCATCGAGATTTTCCGCGGTTATTTCTTGCGCGATATTATGAATAAATAGATTCTGGAATCGTCCTCATATTATATACTTGATAACAGAGGTGCCAATATAGCCGTTACTTGCGTGCCCTTTGGTTGACCATTATGGGGTTTTGCAGAGGGGTATTTCGTCGCCTTTTCCTGATGAGAAAAATGACGAAAAATGAGGAATAATGTTGGTGTTAACAAGTGTTAACGGATTTGCATTTCGCTTTGAAATTTTATATCTTTGTGTTACGGAAGTGGAGATAGCCCATGAAATCAGGGTTATCTCCACTTTTTTTATCCCGAAAAACCCATTTTTGGGGTCAAAAAATAAGTTACCTAGTTTTTTCAAGGTAAAACAACCGGTTTTCTATGTTACT
>JAZTYI010000081.1:0-22865 GCA_045636885.1 Alloprevotella sp. | reverse complement strand
CGCACACGCTGACGCTTGTGCTTTGCCGTCCGGACGGGGAGCGCAAGCGGAGTGTGCGCGTTCTGCGAAAGTCTCCATAATATACAAGGACCCGCATGGCTTCTGCGTAAATCTGCGTAGTCTGCGTGAGAAATATTTACCAGACAGCAATAAAAAAATACGCGTAGATACACGTGATACGTGGAGACAAAAATAAACGAACTCAACAGACCTGAATCAAGCCCTGCATAGCCAAACGTTTACGTGTAATCACGTTGGTAAATAAAAACTTTAGAGTTGCGAATCAGCAAAAGCGCACAACACCCTTATTATCTGCATCCTATAATTTGATACCATTCTAATCATTCCTCGTCTCACGCACTTTAACAATCAGCATCGAACATACACCTTAAATCATACAATCAAACCACCTCTTACCCTAACTCAACTTGAATATATGAAAGTAGGTAATCATTAATAAATGTAAAATAGTTACCTGATTATTAAAATTATATAAATAAAAAGAAGTAATTTTGCAGGACAAAGTGTAGTTGTGATGCTTTTAAAATTAAAACAAATCTAAAAAGTTACACATACACAACCGATTAGAAACATTATTTAAACTATTTTATTAACTTTACTTAATCACTTATGAGAAAAAGATTAGCTTCGCTAATGGCCTCGCTGTTCCTCTTGGTAGGTGCGGTGTGGGCACAGGCGCCCGTGGCGACACCGGAGCAGGCAATCACAGGATTGCTGAATCGTATCGGTGGTGACGGTGCGGCTGACAAGTTCGAGATTGTGATTGATGCCAGCCTTGCTGAAAATGGCAAGGATGTGTTTGTCATCACGTCCCAGAACAGCAAACCCTGTATCAAGGGTAACACACAGTTGTCGGTGGCGACAGGTATCAACTGGTACTTGAACCACTACGCACACATTAACCTCACTTGGAACAACCTTACTACAGACTTGGTGTCTGCAACTCTCCCTGTTCCTGGCAGTGAAGAAAAGCATGTGTGTAACACAACTTATCGTTACAACTTCAACACCTGTACCTTCTCCTACTCTATGGCGTTCTGGACATGGGAGCGTTGGCAGCAGGAAATTGACTGGATGGCGCTCCATGGTATCAATGCGCCTTTGAACCTCGTTGGTTTGGATGTTGTAACACGTAAGTTCCTCAAAGAACTCGGTGTGAGCGACAATGACATCAACGCATACATTGCAGGTCCTGGCTTCATCGCATGGTTTGCTATGAACAACCTTGAAGGTTGGGGCGGTACTATCAATGCAACAGATGTTACTATGAACGGTAACCCCGACTGGTGGTATACCCGTCAGGAAAATCTTTGTCGCAATATGCTTCAGCGCATGCGCGAATTGGGTATGCAGCCCGTTATCCCTGGCTTCAGTGGTCAGGTGCCCAACTGTATTGTGAACTACTCTATCGATGGCTTTAACAGTGGTGATGTAGTAAACAACGGTACTTGGGCAGGTGGTTATACACGCCCCGATATCTTGAAGCCTAACACTACAAGTTATCAGACTTTTGCAACTGTGTACTACAAGCACTTGCACGAAGTAATGGGTGTGTCTGAACTCTATAGTATGGACCCCTTCCACGAAGGTAACCTCCCCTCGGGCGTTTCAAATGAAACTTGCTACCCCAACATTATGGTGGAATTGGATAAGTACTATACAGGTGTTAGTGCAGAAGACAAGACCAAGAATAATGTTGACGAACAGCCCAAGTGGATTATTCAGTATTGGCAGGGTGTACCTCAAGAAGGTGCATTCAGTGCGATGAGTTCATACGGCGACCGCTTCATCGGTCTCGACCTCTTTGCAGATAATATTTATGCTGGTAATGCAGCGAAGTGGAGAACTAACTATTACCAAGGTCGTCCCTATGTATACTGTATGCTCCACAACTTCGGTGGTCGTAGCGGTATGCACGGTCGTTTGGAAACAACTATGGATGGATATTTCCAAGCTTTGGCAAAGGGCAACAACTGTCAGGGTATTGGTGCAACTCCTGAAGGTATTGAAACCAACCCCATCCTTTATGATATGCTCTTCGAACTTCCTTGGATGGATGTGAACAATCGTCCTACTGCTAACGAATGGTTGGCACAATACAACCAGGCACGCTATGGTACAGCAAACGAAAAGACTCTTGAGGCTTTGAAGCTTCTTAAGAAATCTGTATGGGATTGTAAGGTAAACCAACAGGGTACTTCTGAAGCTGTGATTCTTGCACGTCCTAATTGGACTGTTAATAGTGTATCATCATGGAGTACATCTGCTATCTATTGGGATACACAGGATATTTTGGAAGCGGCAGACCTTTTGGTGGCTGCTGAAAAGTCGATTACGTCTGCTGATGGTATCGCTAACTACAACTATGATGTTATCGATGTTATCCGTCAGGCGATGGTTGATTACGCTGCAGAGTTGCTCCCCCTCATCAATGCAGCTCGCAACAATGATGCGGAATATACTCGCTTGTATCAGCTCTACTTGCAGCTCATGCTTGACCTCGATGAGATGCTCTCATATGATGAGAACTTCAAGCTCGAGCGTTGGACAAGCCTTGCACGCAATATTGCAAATGAAGTAAGCGGTACCACTGAGAACGACCGTAGATGGTTGGAATGGAATGCGCGTACACAAATCACTGTGTGGTCAAATGGTAATACCGACCTCCACGATTACTCTAACCGTTGCTGGGCTGGATTGATTAAGGACTTCCACTACAAGCGTTGGAAACATTTCTTCGAAAATAATGGCAATGCTCCAAGTGGCGGTTGGTTCAGCGGATTTGAATATCCTTGGACAGTTGACTTTACGAACTACAACTATTCTACAGTTACTTTCCCCAACGACATGACTGCTACCAAAAAGGCTGTTGAAACTTTCGGTAAGTACTTTGGTCGTGTGAAGGGTGCAACGAAGAACTACATTTTCCCCATGGGTGTTGCACGCAAAGCAACTGCAAGCGATGTAATTCCCGAGGTTTATCGTGGTCAAACGGTTGACTTGCCTCTTGAAATTGGTAAGAATGTAACTATTTCAAGTGTATGGGTAGACCTCAACAACGACGGTGCAAAGGGTAATGGTGAAACGCTCCCCGTAGCGAATGGTCAGGTGGAAATCCCTGCTGATGCTACTATTGGTAAGACTACAGCACAAGTAGTTTACAGCGACGGCACAGACATCACTTTCAACCTCGCACTTATTGAAGATATTTCTGCAGAGCGTACAGTAACAGCAGTGGCTGGTGCTAATGGTTCTGTAGCAATTGAGGGTACAAACGAACTCTCAATCACAAATGCTGAGGCTGTAAAAATGACTGCTACAGCAAACGCTGGTTACAATTTTGCGAACTGGACAGATGCTAATAGCAATGTAGTAAGCAACGACAACCCCTTCATTTATTATGGTAAGGAAGCTGCCACGTTTACAGCTAACTTTATCCAGGATAAGTGGGGTGTGCCTACAGAAGATAAGGGTGACTGGGGTGATGCAACCGTAAAGACATCGTTTGTAAACGCACTTACATTTGCATATTACAACCGCGAACCCGAGACTATTTATGAAGCAACAGTTGCACCTGACAACCTCTTTAACACGCTTCCTCAAATTATCAACGTTCCCCAAGGTGCAAGTTTTGATGTGACTTGGAGCGATAATGGTGATAATGGTCTTAAATACTGCTGTTTGAGTGCATATATTGACCTTAATGCTGATGGTGACTTTACTGATGAAGGCGAACTCGTGAAGGTCGCTGGTACAAAGGGGGCACAGAACACAACTGCATGTGAAGGCAAGATTAATGTATTGCTTCCTTACGATGCTCCTTTGGGTATTACCCACATGCGTATCCGTTTCGATGGTGCTTGGAAGGATAATGGTTATGATGCGACTACAAAGTCTTACGATGCAAAGGCACAGCTCAACCGCATGTGTTACGAACTTATCATCAATGTAACCGAAGGTAGTGCTAAGGCAGCTCATGTCGTTGTAGAAAGTAACAATGATGCGTGGGGTACTGCAGAGGTTTGGACAGACGAAACTCCCGGTTGGACTGCTTCTAACGAATGGGATGTAAGCGCAAGTATCCCTGTTCACATCAAGGCTACAAAGGCGAGCGAAGATGTGGAATTCCTCGGTTGGTACGACCAGTACAATCGTTTGCTCACCACTGAACTCCAATATTCAATGCTTGCTCGCGAAGATGCAACTTACACAGCTCGCTTCCGCAAGGCTTTGGAAATCGATGGTTGGGTGTTTGAGTATCGCACAGAACCGGGTAGCGAAATCGTTACAAACAAGCTTGCGAATAGTGTGAATCCTGAAGCTGGTAAGACATATTATATATATGCTCCTACGAATTACAACAGCGTAAGTGCTACTCGTTATCTCTATGATAATAATGGAACACTTGCTACAAACACTACAGCTGGTGGTAGCAATTATATTTGGACTTGTATTGTAAACAGCGATAATACTTACTCCTTCCAAAATGCAAGTGGCAATTATCTTGCAAACAATGGTAGTTACCACATAAGCATCGGAGCAACAGCAGCTAAATACAACTTTGAAGAGCCTTCACAAGCAGGTGTTTCATTGGTGAATGCTGCGACCTACGAAGGAGGTAAGTTTATGGTTACCAAGCATGATGGTTCTGCCTTTAACCGTAATAGCTCTAAGACGAACGGTGAATGGTGCAGTGACTATGTGTTTGTTGAAGTAACTTATCCCGAAGTTGTTGTTCTTACCAGTGTTCGCAAGAACGGTGACCACGATCTTGAAATTCCCGAGACTGTAGAAATCCTTGGTGAACAGTGCAAGATTGTTGGTTTCGACAACAACCTCTTCAAGGACAATAAGGACTTGTGGACCATCTCATTGCCCTCTACTATTGAGGAAATGAGTAACAACAAGGTGTTCGAAGGTGTTGTAAAGGGTAAGGGTGCAAATGAGTCAGCTAATTCTGCCAACTATATCACCACAGACCTCGGCACAACTTGTGCTGCAGGTGAAGACTGGAGCATCTCGTTGACTATCGAAGACAACGGTAATAACTTCAACCAGTGGGGTTCTGCGCTTATCGCAACAGGTTCTGCACCGATGAATAGCACTTACGGTAAGGGCTTCCAGTTGTATATGCAGTCTACATCGAATGGTGGTAAACTTATTGTTAAACTTGACAATGATAACAACAATAATGCATTGGCAAGCATCAGTAAGGGTACTAAGTACAGAATTGACATCGTTTATACGCACGCAAATACTCAACTCGTTGTAACAGCTACTCCGCTTACATCTGTTGCAGCTCTTGCTGCTGCGCGTAGCACATATTCTACTCGTTCAACCAATTCGTTGACGCTCACACAGGATATGTCTGACTTCAGCGTAGTGTCACACGCTATTCCTGAAGGTGTGAACATCACGGAACTTGAAGTGCGCCAGGGTACTGAACCCGACCCCTTCGAAGGTTGTAACAACTTGCTTAACGTTGAAGTTGCTGATGGTTGCGAAGATTACTACGTAGCAGAAGGAACTCTTTATCGTTCGGGTGGTGTTGAATTGCACGAACTTGCAGATGAAGAGAAGGAAGAAGAAATCCGTGCACTTGGTACACTCATCGACAACACCAAGGCATTGATGGATGTTATCGCAACTTCTATTGATCCTGTTGGTAAGGCTACTGAAATTGCATTGCAAACTACTGAAGGACAGCCCTACTACATTTGGTGTAACAATCCTCATGTAGGTGGTAATGATGGTGCTGGTGGTGTTGCCGCATTGCTTGATGAAGATGCAGGTACTTACCTTCACTCAAATTATAGCAACAAGTCAACTGATACTCATGACTACTTGCAGATAGACAATGCAAATCCTGCTGATTTCTATAACTTCAAGATTGCAGGTCAGCAGCGTAATGGTGCTACTGATGACTATCCTAAAAATATTGAAATTTTGGGAAGTAATAATGGAACAGATTGGACTGCAATCACTACTGTAACAGGTTTGCCTAATAATAGTGGTGCTACTTGGTCATCAGATGCTCTTACTTCAAACGCAAAGTACATTTATTACAAGTTTGTAGTTAAGACACATAATAACCACAATGGTACACCGCCTTTGGCTCGTCCTTGGTTCCACATGGCGAAGTTCGACCTCTTCAAGTTGACTTCAGTTGTAGAAGTTGCTACTGAATACAAGGATATTGCGAAAATCACAAACGATGAGGCTGCGAATGTTTACGACAACATGGTGAACGCTTTGTATGTCTATAACAATGGTGGTACAGTTGCTGAATTGCAAGCTGCTTACGATGTGCTCAAGCCCTTGTATGATGCACTCAACGATAAGAAGAATGCGTTGCAGTATATCAATCAACTCAACGAACTCGTTGAAAACACGGATGCGCTTATCAATAAGATTGCAACTTCTGTAAATCCTGTTGGTAAGGCTACTGAAATTGCTTTGCAGTCAACTACTTCAGGTGACGCTTACTACATTTGGTGTAGCAATCCCCACACAGGTGATAATAATGATGCACGAGGGGGCGTAGCAGCTTTGTTGGACGAAGATGCAAATACTTATCTCCATACAAACTGGAGTTCTGTATCTTCTACTTACGACTACTTGCAGATTGACAATGTGAATCCTGTAGATTTGATGAACTTCAAGATTTCAGGTCAGCAACGTGCAGATGGAGACGCTGACCGTCCTAAATATATTGAAATCTTTGGTAGCGACAATAACACCGATTGGACTCCTATTGCTACTGTAACAGGTTTGCCCAATACACAAAGTGGAACTTGGGAATCAGAGGCTCTTACCTCAGGTGCTAATTATGCTCACTACAAGTTTGTGGTTAAGACACATACTAATGAGAATAATGAAGGTCGTCCTTACTTCCACATGGCGAAGTTCGACCTCTTCAAGTTGACTTCAGTTGTAGAAGTTGCCCCTGGTTACAAGAGCTTGGGTGGTATCACTAACGAAGAAGCTACTGCTGCTTACGACTTAATGGCTCATGCACAGTATCTCTGCAACAATGGTGGTACAACTGCTGAATTGGAAGAAACGCTCAATGATTTGCAAACTGCTTACGATGCTCTTAATGCAAAGCAGGGCAAGGTGCTCAACGGTGTTTATCACATCAACTTCGACGGTGGACAGGTATTCGTTGGTTACACAAATGCGGCAGTACAAGGCTTGTCTAATGATGTTGCTGGTTATAAGTTGTTTGATGCTATTGTTGACAACTCTAATAACGCTGCAACAGCAGGTAGTACTTCTGGCGACACTCCTGATCATCTCAAGACATTGCACAACGATGCAATCGCTGGAAAGGTTGCTGCTGATGAACTCTTTACAATTGTTCCCAACAGCGAAGGTACTGGTTATACTATCTCTGCTCAAGGTTTGTACTTGCACAGCACACGCAATGGCGGTTGGGCTCCCCAACTCTTGAGTGATGATGCTAATCAAGCAGGTGTTTACCTCATTGAGGAATCTGCAACAGCAGGTCTTTACAAGATGAAGAGCAATAGAAATGACATTCAGTATTTGAATGACTGGGGTCCCGTATTCGGTAATGATAAGTCTGATAAGAATACAGGTCTTTCTATCTTCTCATTCACTTCTGTAACAGAGTACACCCTCACTGTTCCTGCGAGTGGTTATGCTTCTGTTTGCTTGCCCTTTAATGTGGTACTTCCCGAAGGTGTTGAGGCGTTTGACATCAATGACCTCACAAAGCAAAAGTTGGTTTCTGGTGAAGTGTTGGCAAAGATTGCTGGTGCTGGTGAAATCGTTCAGGCTGGTACTCCTATGATTATTAAGGCTGCTGAAGGTAATCATACTTTCGCAATCACAATGGATAGCGAAGGCGCGAAGACTTCATTGGAAGGCTCTGTGCTCCGCGGTAACTACATGAAGCAGGCATTGACTGTGAATGCGAACAAGAAATACATCCTCAATGGAGATGTTTGGGAATTGCTCGAAGAAGCTCGTGATATCCCCGCAAATACTTGCTGGATTGAAGCTGCTGAAATCGACTATGACTATAACATCGACATGACTCCTGAGTTCGTTGAGTTTGGCGGTTGGAAGTTCAGATATGAACCTCAAACGAATGGTATCATGCTCACCGATGCGGCGCTTGACGGTAATGGAGACTTGGTGATTCCTGCTGAAGTTACTGTTGCTAGCGAAACAAAGAAGGTGGTTGCTATTGCACCCGACTTCTTGCACGACAACAAGACGCTGACTTCAATTGAATTCCCCGCAACATTGGTAAACCTCGGTTTCCGTACTGTTGAACCTATGTTTGGTGATAAAACTACTAAATATGAAGGTCAACCTGGTGATGGTGGTGTTTATGACGGTCCTAATGAAGTTACTTCGGTGGGAGCGCATAGAGAATATATATTCCCCGAAGATCCCAATACTGGTGCTCCCTTCATGGTGGAATCAAGCTTTGCATGGAGATTGACTTTGGATGTTACTATTGATGATCCCAATATTAACTTCAACAACTATGGTTCTGCGATTGTTTCTACCCATGAAAACTCCCTTGCTGATTCATATAAAGGCGATATGCAGATTTATATGAAGGCAGGACACCAGGATATTATGGTTAAGATTGACAATGCTGATGACCGCTATCGCTACACCTTACCAGTATTAGATGGGGAAGGTAATGAAACCGAAGAACTTGTGGCGCACGATCACTTCGTATTCGAACTCGAACACGACGGTTCTGGTGGCTATCAGGTAGTAATTTACTATGACGATGGTAGAGCAAAGATGTATAGCATCTCAGCTTCTGAAGGTGCGAAAGTTAAAAACTTCGACCGCCTCTACTACTCATTGCCTGAAGGTATTCATGTAAAGGTTAAGGTGGATAAGCTCATCAGCGAAGGTTTGTTCGTAGGCTGTACTAACTTGCGTGAAATTAAGGTCGATCCCGCGAACCCCACGTTTAAGAGCTGCGAACATGGTGTGCTTTACGACAAGAATGGCTACTATGTGATGCGTATTCCCGAAGGTGAAACAGAACACCATTTCGACATCCCCAGTAAGGTAGTGAAGCTTTACGCAGGTTCGTTCCATGGTGTAAAAGCAGACATCGTACTCCACTCTAATCCTCAGATTGGTGTAGTTCCTGGACACGAAGATGCTGTTAAGGACGCGAAGTTCTACCTCTCATTGGATGACATCGACAACACTATTGCTGAAGGTGAAACTGGATATGGTGGTGCTCGTGACTTTACTTCTGCGAACAACAACACTTATGTAAATGCAAATTACAAGCGCGCTCCTCTTGCTGAAGGTGTTTATGGTACCATCTGCTTGCCCTTCGATATAAAGGAGAATAACGCTATTATGGCAAAGTACGACTTCTATGAGTTTACGAATGCTAATGCAGAAAGTTTGATCTTTACTCAGGTAACAGAATTGGCACATAACAAGCCTTATCTCTACAAGTTGAAGGATGGTGTAGAAACCACTTCTAATGTAACGAATGGTCTTGATGTATTCCAATCTGCTGGTGAAGTAACCATCGAAACTTTGGCTAAGTTTAGTAAGGATCTATTTAAGGGCGACGTCACACCTTTAGGGGCCTTTGTTAACCATTACGTGCAAACGGATGAGTATTCAGACAAGGCATTCTACTACTATAAGACAAGCGATAAATCGTTCTGGCAGGTAACAAAGAAACTTAATTACAGACCCTATCGTGCGTTCTTCGTAGTGAATAATGTTCAAGCAGCTCAAGCCACTCCACGTCTCAGTCTCCAGTTGCTCGATGGTACTGTAACTGATATTGACGCATCATTGGTAGAAGGTATGGAAGCACCCGAATATTACGATCTCAGCGGTCGTCGCGTGCTCAATCCTGCGAGCGGTGGTATTTACATCGTAAACGGAAAGAAAGTATTTATTAAGTAATTCCTTACGTGTCTAAACGATTCACAACGTGTATTGTGACCAGAAAGTTCTCTCTGAGTGTTGCGAGTGTCTCATAACAGAGATGCCTCGCTTCACTCGGGATGAATAAATACTAGACATGTATAAACAAACAATTTATGAATATGAAAAAGAAGTTATATGTAACACCCTCACTTGAAGTAGTGGAAATGGAATTTGGTGTACTTCTTAGTGGAAGTATTCAAGGACCAATTGGTGGTAAAGAAGATGAAAATCAAGAAATGGGTACAAAAAAACTAGAAGGCAACTTTCACCACACTTGGGAATAATCCACATATTACCCTATACAATTAAAACGAGGGGGTGTCCACAAGGACATCCCCTCGTTTTTTCAGATTTACATATCACCAACTTGGCAATTTTAGATAGCAAATTATATCAAATTGATAGGATTTAAGGGGGTAAAAACGCAAAATATCAGATTGTTACCGGTGTATTAACATATTTTTATTACTTTTGCCTTGCTTTTTATCACCATATATTATTAAATGGCACAGACTAAACTAAACCCAAGTGTAATATTTGAAACAAGTTGGGAAGTGTGTAACAAAGTCGGTGGTATTTACACCGTACTCTCTTCAAGAGCTAACACGCTCCAACAGAGCCACGCGGACAAAGTGTTCTTTATCGGTCCTGATGTGTGGCAAGGAAAAGAAAATCCCCTTTTCAAGGAAAACAAGCGCCTTTTAACTAAGTGGAAGAAAGCTGCAGCCGAAGTCGGCGTGAATGCACGTATCGGGAGATGGAATGTTCCAGGCTCCCCCATTGCTATTTTGGTAGACTTCCAGCCTTTCTTCGAAGTTAAGAACGACATCTACGCTGAAGCGTGGGATGCGTTCCAGGTTGACTCGCTTCATGCTTATGGCGACTACGATGAGGCTTCTATGTTCTCATACGCCGCTGGTAAGTTTGTAGAAGCAGTTGTAAAGGCTGAACTTCTCAAGGGCGAAAGCATCATCTATCAGGCACATGAATGGATGTCTGGTTTGGGTATGCTCTTCTTAAAGAAGGAATGCCCCGAGGTGGCAACCATCTTCACGACTCACGCTACAAGCATTGGCCGCTCTATCGCTGGCAATAACAAGTTGCTCTATAAGTACTTCCACGGTTACAATGGCGACCAAATGGCTGCCGAACTCTCTATGGAAGCAAAGCACAGCATCGAAAAGCAGAGTGCTCACGGTGCCGACTGCTTCACTACGGTGAGCATGTTTACAGACCGCGAATGTAAGCAACTCCTTGATAAGCCCGCAGATGTAGTGCTCCCCAATGGTTTTGAAAACGACTTCGTACCCAAGGGTGCAGCCTTCACCAAGAAGCGTAAGGAAGCCCGCCAGTGCATCCTCAACGTAGCGAGCAAATTGATTGGCGAAGAACTCGACGACACTACGCTCATCGTGAGCACATCAGGTCGCAACGACTTCCGTTGTAAGGGTTTTGACGTGTATATGGAAGCCCTCGCGCAACTCAACGCACGCATGAAGACGCTTGCACAAGCGGAAGAAGAACTCGTGTCACAAAAGGTATTGGCGCTCATCGAAGTGCCCTGCTGGACGAAGGAACCCCGTCAGGACCTCCTCGCACGCTTAAACGGCACCGACAAGTCGGAAGGCGGACTCCATACGCCCATGATTACCCACGATCTTCACAATCTCAACGAAGACCGCATCCTCTGCCTCATTAAGCAACTCGGACTTTGGAACACAAAGAACGATGCCGTAAAGGTAATTCTTGTGCCCTGCTATTTGGAAGGCGCTGACGGCATCTTCAATATGCCCTACTACGACCTCCTCACCGCCAACGACCTCTGCCTCTATCCCTCGTACTACGAACCCTGGGGCTACACTCCCCTCGAAAGTTGTGCGTTCAAGGCTCCCTGTATCACAACCGACCTCTCAGGCTTCGGTCAGTGGGTCAACGATGTACTCGGTTATCAGGGCGAACTCTCTGACGGCGTAAAGGTCATCCACCGCGACGACGATAACTATTTCGACGTATCTCGCGAAATGTGTGAAGCCATCGAAGCCATGATGCGCATGCCCCTCAAGGACAGAGCAACACTCTGCAAAAAGGCTGCCGCACTAGCCGACAAGGCTCAATGGAAGAACTTCATTAAGCACTACTTCGAGGCTTACGACTTCGCTTTGAGAAATAAGTAAGGGAGAGGTAGGGATTAAAGGTTAAAGGTGAAAGGTTAAAGGTTAGAGGTTAAAGGTGAGAGGTTAGAGATTAGGGATTAAAGGTGAAAAGTTACCTGAAATCCTACGACCTTATAAACCTTATAGATCTTAAAGACCCTAAAGACCTTAAAGACTTTAGCCTCCCATCGATCATCCCCCCCCAACATAATTGAAACAATTTTTATTGATCAATAAAAAACAACATGAAAGTAAAACTTAGCAATTCAAATCAGCCTTCATGGAAGATGGTGAGCGTTAAGAGCCACCTCCCAAAGGAACTGAACGTTCTTGATGAACTTGCCCACAACCTTTGGTGGTCATGGAATCAAGAAGCTGTTGAACTCTTCGACAGCATCGACCACAAGCTCTGGCACAAGTGTGGTAAGAACCCAGTTGAACTTCTCGCTCGCGTTTCTTACGAACGCCTCGAAGAACTCGCTGCCGACAAGGTAATGCTCGCAGCTATCGAGAAGGTTTACAAGAACTTCCGTGCATACATGGACGTGAAGCCCAACGCAAAGCGTGCAAGCGTGGCTTACTTCTGCATGGAATACGGTCTCAACTCTGTACTCAAGATTTACTCTGGTGGTCTCGGTGTACTCGCAGGTGACTACATCAAGGAAGCTTCTGACTCTAACGTTGACATGTGTGCAGTTGGTTTCCTCTATCGTCACGGCTACTTCACTCAGACACTCTCAATGGAAGGTCAGCAGATCGCTAACTACGACGCTCAAAACTTCGACCGTCTCCCCATTGAAAAGGAACTCGATAAGGATGGCAACCAGGTTGTTGTTGCTGTTCCCTACCCTGGCTACACCGTTTACGCAAGCGTATGGCGCGTAAATGTTGGTCGTGTGAAGCTCTACCTCCTCGACACTGACAACGGTCTCAACTCACAGTACGACGCTGGCATCACTTCAGCGCTCTACGGTGGTGACTGGGAAAACCGAATCAAGCAGGAATACCTCCTCGGTGTCGGCGGGATGTTGATGCTCCAGAAGCTCGGCATCACCAAGGACGTTTACCACTGTAACGAAGGTCACGCAGCACTCTGTAACGCACAGCGCCTCGTTGACTACGTAGCAACTGGTCTCTCTTTCGGTGAAGCACTTGAACTCGTTAAGGCTTCTTCACTCTACACTGTACACACTCCCGTACCTGCTGGTCACGACTACTTCGAAGAAGGCCTCTTCCGCAAGTACATGGATTCATTCTCTGGCAAGCTCGGCATCTCTTGGGACGACTTCATGGGCCTCGGCCGTATGAACCCCGAAGACAAGAACGAAAAGTTCTCAATGTCAGTATTCTGCTGTAAGACATGTCAGGAAATCAACGGTGTGAGCTGGCTCCACGGTAAGGTTTCACAGATGATGTTCAAGGGCACATGGCCCGGCTACATGCCCGACGAACCCCGTCGTGAATACGAAATCCGCGACCACGAAGGTTACTTCCAGGCATACAACCTCCAGCAGAACGAAAGCCACGTGAGCTACGTTACTAACGGTGTTCACTTCCCCACATGGGCGGCTAACGAATGGAAGGAACTCTACTGCAAGCACTTCGATAAGAACTTCATGAACGACCAGAGCAACATGAAGATCTGGGAAAAGATTTACGAAGTTTCTGATAAGGAAGTTTGGGAAACACGTTGCGCGCTCAAGATGAAGCTCATCAACTACATCCGCAACCGCTTCCGCGACACTTGGTTGAAGAATCAGGGTGACCCCAGCCGTGTGGTTTCGCTCCTCGACAAGATCAACCCCAACGCGCTCCTCATCGGTTTCGCACGTCGCTTCGCTACTTACAAGCGTGCACACCTCCTCTTCTCTGACCTCGATCGTCTTGCAAAGATCGTGAACAACCCCGACTACCCCGTACAGTTCCTCTTCGCAGGTAAGGCTCACCCCGCTGACGGTGCAGGTCAGGGCTTGATCAAGCGCATCTACGAAATCTCTCAGCGTCCCGAGTTCATCGGTAAGATTATCTTCCTCGATAACTACGATATGGAACTCGCTCGCCGCCTCGTTTCAGGTGTAGATATCTGGATGAACACTCCCACACGTCCCCTCGAAGCATCTGGTACATCCGGTGAAAAGGCACTCATGAACGGTGTTGTAAACCTCTCAGTACTCGATGGTTGGTGGTACGAAGGTTACCGTCCCGGTGCAGGTTGGGCGCTCACAGACAAGCGTACTTACCAGAACCAGGAACATCAGGACCGCCTCGACGCTGCTACTATCTACTCACTCCTCGAACAGGAAATCATTCCTCTCTACTACGCTCGTGGTGCGAAGGGTTACAGCGAAGGTTGGGTGAAGACAGTGAAGAACTCAATCGCTCAGATCGCTCCCCAGTACACAATGAAGCGCCAGCTCGACGACTACTACGATCGCTTCTACAACAAGGAAGCTGCTCGCTTCAAGCTCCTCGCTGCTGACAACAACAAGCTCGCGAAGGAAATCGCAGCATGGAAGGAATGCGTTGCAGAACGTTGGGATAGCATCAATGTAGTTGCTTCTGAAGGTATGGAAAACCTCAACAACGTAATCTCTGGTCAGGACTTCACTATCAAGCACGTTATCGACGAACAGGGTCTCGACAACGCTGTTGGCGTAGAACTCGTAGTAATCGAAAATGTTGAAGGTAACGACGTTATCCAGACAACTATTCCTATGACTATGACAAAGCGCGAAGGCAACCTCCACACATTCGAGCTCACTACAAGCCTCGACGTTGCAGGTTCATTCAAGGTAGCATTCCGTATGTTCCCCGCAAACGAACATCTCCCCTACCGTCAGGACTTCGCTTATGTAAAGTGGTTCGCATAATCCAAATTGTGCAAGACACATACCAACTAAATGAGGACGCATCTTACGGTGCGTCCTTTTTTAATGCTTATGGGATAGTTGGTTTATTTAAGATCTTGGTGGCTGGTAAAGTTTTTGAGAAGTAACGGCCTGAAAGGCCAATAAGCACCCAGCCCTGGGCAACGCCCTGGGTCTATGGATGTTTGGGTTTGCGCCCTGAAGGGGCAAAAGCATTACAGTTCAAACTCTTATAATTGCTTTTGCCCTTTCAGGGCGTAAGTCTCGACTGCAACAACACCCAGGGCGTTGCCCTGGGCTAATGGCTTTATCCCCTTTCAGGGGAATCATCCAAGCTGTGGGGCTTATACCATTCAAACATCTTTATATTCATAGAGTTAGAGGCGTTTACCGGACAGCAATAATAAAAAAAACACACCCCAGCGGAAATGTATGGTTCCGCTGGGGGATGTAATCTTTAAGGTGGGTTCTGTTTATCTTTCCGATAAAATTTCTATGGCCTCATCCTTGTTGGAGGAGAAAGTAAATTGCTTCAGGATCTCCTTTGGATTGAAATCCACAATTCGGGGTGCAAGAACTTTTAATGCTTCCAACTTATCATTATCAAAGGGAAACAAAGCGAGGAGTTTTGCACACTGCTTGCTGTTGAAGTAACTGCTGATGCAAGCCACTTTGATGATGCCAATCTTCTTATCACCAAATGAGGCATCATCCACGACTTTACACATCATCTTGAAGTCCTTGCGGTGCATTGCTCTTGGACGATGCTCATCCCTCAATTCCTTCTTGGGATAGCGTTCCACCTGTGGACTTTGCTCTGATGCCATCATTGGCATAGCAAGGGTAAATAAAACGAATAGTGTGATTACTGAATTCTTCATATTTTAGGTTATGAGGTTATAAGGTTATGAGGTTATGAGGTTTTAAGAACCATCCAGATGGCCTGTGTGGTGAGGAGAAGGAGGGGGTGTGGTTGTGAGGAGCGCGCCCCAACGGGGCAGAGAGCACATAGCCCAGGGCCAGTTCCGCAGGAACAGCGCCATCGCAAATGGCGGGATTCCCGAAATGCATTAACACAAAGTGCGTAGCCGCCAGCGTGACCATGCCCACAGCGAGGGCAAGGATACTAATCGCATTCTGCAATTTATACTTCAGCAGATTGCGGAGGGAGATTTTGAGGTGTGGAGAAACATAGGGATTTAACGGTGAACAATGAATGGTTAAAGGGGAACGTTTAAAGAACCGTGCGGGGGATTGGGAAAACATTCGTAATCCAAAATTTGATATTTCACCCGCTAAGTTGTAACTTTGCCATCAAAAAGCAATGACACATGACTTACTTGAATCAATTTCACAAAGAATCAGCGGAACGGAAGATGCAGAAAATTGCCGAATCTATGAAGTCGCCAATGAACTCTACCGTCGCTGCCGCTTATATGAAAGCGAACTTCGAAAAGGCGAAAAGTATGTAAGAGCATCTGACATAGAGCGCATTATTACGGAGGAGTATGCCAATGAGTTTGGATTATGGATTCCGATAAATCAGATTTTTGAATTAGGGACACCAGGACCCAGTGGCAATGAAAATGATACATATGTTAAGGACAACCTTATTTTTAAGGTGAACAATTTATTGAATTCCAACGGCAGTGTATTACAACTTTTCTGCAAGATGCTTCTTCACAATATGTTATTTGTTGAAACTGCATACAAATTTTATGGCTTTACAGGATTCCCTGGAAGTTCAATCATGGCTGTATTCACACAATATTTAATCAAGGACGCCACTCCTGCTACTATGGTTGAAATTGCAACTTATATGGCAGCATTAGGTTTTGAAAGTACATCCACAAAAGGACGTTTTACAAATCAAGAGTTTGAGGTTTGGGATTTGTTACCTCGAAATGTCTTGAAGGATAGCGAAGGTGATATATTTGTAATTGATGCAGAGATTAAGTTATGCCAAAACAAACCTTAATCAACAAGAGCATGCAGGAATCTGCTGTGCAGGTAAGGTGCTCATTGGGGCGTGCATCGTGTGTTGTGATGCGCAAGCAAGCTTTAGAGCAAGTGCAAATGCTATAGCAAGCTAAACAGAACTTTCTCGTTGAAAAAATAGATGAGGTAAATAATCGCTGATAATTTATTTACTCCTCCTCCGCATGTGCAGAGGGGGAGTTTTTTTTGCTTTTGCCCCTGTAGGGCGTACCATTCGGGGCATTATCCACCCAGGGTGTCGGCTCACGTTGTTCGCCTTGCCCTGGGCTTGGGGCTTTTGGGCTTTCAGCCCGAATAGTTGCACGCTGTAAGAAAGGTCTCTAAGGTCGTGCGTTGGGGATAGTTGAGCGTTTGGGGAAACACCCCACATGGCAGTTGTACTCTGTACTCTGTCATCTGTACTCTATTCTCTACTTTCCCACCCGCTTCACCAACTCTTCAAATTGGTCAAGATTGCGCGGGTCGGCATTTACTTCTAAGAGGTGGCCTTCGCGGTCAATGAGGAAATAAGAGGGATAGGAGTTGACTTTCAAGAAGTCTTCGACAGCGCTTTGTTGGTCAGCGGGCAAATTGACGTGCCCCACGTTTTCGCCCGTTACGTTGTACTCATTGATGACATTCTTCCACGAAATTTCGTTAGAGTTATTGGCCATGTAGAGGAAGAACATGTCGTAAGGCTTCATGCGTTCGTAAAGTTCCTGACTGTGCTTCATGGCTTCCTTACAAGGACCGCACCAAGTGCCCCACACATCTATCAAGATGATTTTGCCTTTCCAGGGTTCGATAATCTTGCGCAAAATCTGTTCTCCCTCAGTGATGCCTTCCAGATTGTCGGTAGAGAGCAGGTTCGTAGAGTTGGAGAAATCCTTTCGGGACAATGCTTCGTACTTCTCATTCAGCGCCAAAACCTGCTGACGGGCAAAGTCCAACTTGATATTTTCATTCAGCCAATCAATTGTCATTTCTGCGAGCGGTTGACGCATGTCGTTTATATAATCATACAGTATGTGCGCAGTATACAAGTCGCGCAAAACGGAACCACACTTTACTTTCTCTGTAACTCTTTGTGCTCTGTCAATTAGGTCTGCTTCTCGCAATTCTGATTGCAAACGTATAAACACCTTATTGACTTGCGCCACCAATTCGCTATTGTTAAAAGCCTCCACCAAAACTTTCTTTTCTTCTACCGTGCATCCTTCCACCGCCTTGCGGAGTTGCTCCAATTCTCCTTTGTAGTTCTGAAAAGCCTGACGCTCCGTCTCGCTCAAGGTGATGGTTCCTTTTTGGTCGTGTGTAAGAACCAGATCAATGGCATCCGTTCCTGATAGTTCTTCATCCATGTATTCGAAGTAATCATTGGTAAAGTCATTCATGTCGCAGTAAAGCGTGTAGGGCACACTCCTTCTTGCCCAACATTCAGTGGTCACAAAGTCCATGAAATCCTTGGGCAATTTATAATCCTTAGCATAGAAACGCGTTTGCATTAGATATGCCCCCATATTGGCCGTGTAATAGTTGCGGAGGTAATTGACATAGCGCGTAGAAAGATGGGGATGCTCTTTTATGCGGAGGTCAAGCAGACTATCAGCATCTTGTTTGTTTTGCTTCATAAAGTCAAGGTACTCCATAACTTTCTCCTCCGCTAAACTGCCGAAAGCAACCTTGCTGTGGTGCACTTCGTAATAATACCGCTGCACATTGTAATACCCAATTTCCTCGGGGTAAGCCCAAAGTTCGTTTTGCAATCGGGCATCTTTTCCCATGACCAAGCGCTGACCGGTTTTAACATCATAAAGAAAGTAATACGTCTCGCCCGGTTCAATCACCGTATTGATATTACTGCGCCCCCAATCAACGTAAACTTGAGTAGTGTTGAGCACAGGCACGGTAATCTTGAAGCGCCCTTCTGAATCAAGCGGAGCGTTGAAAATATCTTCCGTTTCTGTGACAAAATTCATAATTGCCACATCCACATATTTTCCGCCTCCTTCGTTTTGCATCTCGGGCGTCATATTCTTAATCCATCCCACGACGGTCACGCTATCTCCCGAGAGATAATCATTGTCCTTAAAGCAGGTGCGTTCGTCTCGAGAGGGATAGTCAGGGAGATAGGGGGTAGTGATAACTTCGCAAACGATGGGTTTATTCTTTCCAATGCGCACTTTACGAAGTCCCTTCTTCTGCTTGTTTACAGTGACGAGAAGCGTATCCTTTCCTTCAGCGATGGAGAACTCATGCTTGTCCTTCTTCTCACTGTTTGAAAGCACCTTCCAAGTGCGGCAATCGTAAATCACATGGTTTTCAGCAAAACCAATCAGCCATTCCCCCGTCTTCGCATTGCGCCAATACGTGTCAGTAAGGACTTGCGCCTGTGTAGTGAGGGCAAGGAGGGTGAAGAGAAGCGTAGTGAGTATGTGTTTCATTTGTGTAGTTGGTTAGATGGTTATGCCATGCGCCTTGATAAGGCGTTGCAAGCGCTCTATTTCTTCTGCTTGCAGCTTCACTTGTTGGCGCAGGGCGTGTAGTTCGTTTTGTTCTTGCTGGCGGTAACCAGTACGCGCGGCGTGCATACGTTCTTTGATACCACCTTGGGTTACAAATTCCTTTTCCAATGAGATTAGATGTCTGTTTAGCATCGTATCCACCATATAGCAAAGGGTGAGAGCTATGTTCGCAATCTCCTCGTTATTCCATTTATCGAAGTGTGGCTGATAATCCTCCACGCGATTGTGGATTTTGCAAAACTCCTGCATCTTACTATAGCGATTGTGCGCAACTGTCCAAATCGTGAGGTTGCGCGAAATGAGATAGTCCCGATAATCTTCGCGTAATTCTTGGAGTGAACTTCGTGCCACATTGAGGAGTTTCAGTTGCATTTCTGTGGAAGCAACTCCATCCTCTATACCCTCAACAATATTCTGCTTTCCACTGCGAGCAGCCTGTATCATCTGGTCTACCGTACGGTCGCCATGAGCAGGAAGGAAGCGCTTGCAGAATACATAAGTCAGATGGTAGAGCACCTCACTTTTCTGGTAGAAGTATGTATTGCGCCAGGGCGCTTGCCTCTTTAGAACTTGTTGCATAGGATATGTGATTTAATGATTTGAATAGAAGCTATAGATTAAATAGATGCTATAGATAGGGGCAAAGATAGAGTTTTTTGAGAGGATAGATGCTATAGATTCTATAAATTCTATAGTTTCTATAGTCTCTATAGCATCTATCCTATTACCTACTCCTTCGCAATAATCTCCGCAGGGTTCTGCCTCATCACGGTGCGTACGTGAAGGGAGACGACGAGGAGGATGACGAGCGAAGTAAGAATGATGCTGAGGAGGAGGGGCATGATGGGAGAGATGAGGTGGGGAGGAATGAATTCTTGCCTACCCCAATCTTGTAAAATTTGGTTGAAAAGGATGCCTACGGGGATGGCAATCGCGCTGGCTACTCCGATAAGCCACAGATAGAGGCGACCGAAGAGCAGGGCAATATCCCCTCGCTTGGCGCCATGTATCTTGCGTAGCGCTACTTCTTTCTGTCGTGAGCGGGTGTCAAGGGCAATAGTGCTCCAGATTCCCATAAAGCAGATTAAGGCGCAGATGGCGGAGAGTATCCATGCACCGCGTTGCAGGTTGAGGAGTCCTTGGAATTCCTCGGTAAGTGTGTCGCGCAGGTTGAGTACGGTTTCTCGCAAGGGAAGCGGATTGATGCGGCGCATCTCGTCCTTGAGTTGTTGCATTACTTCGTGGTACTCACCCTCTTCGGGTTCAATGATAAATTGACCAAAAAGTCCATAGGGATTCTGACGGAAGATGGCAAGGTCATGAGAAAAGAAGTGCTGGTGATTGTAAGGCAGCGTCGCAAACGTACCGCCAACGGGCCATACTTCATAAACGTCGTACCATGAGAGGTAAAGACTGAGCGTTCCGTTTTTGATTACGCCTAAAGAGTCAAATGCAGTGTAGAGCGCCTCGTTGAGCAGGATGCATTCTTTTCGTTGGTCCTCGGGCACGAACCATTTGATGGGGCGTTGCCAAAAGTCGAAGAAGGCGGTGTCGGTCAGGAAGTAGGTCTCGAAATGAGTAGTACCAAGCGCCTCTTTAGCACCAGGCGTTTCTCTAGTCTCTTTGAACGACATGCGCATCCTGGAATGTTCGATGGCACGCTTGATTCCCTTGCGGGGCATCTGCAAGTATTCTTTCAGCGCCACAAAGTCGTTGGGGTTGTAGGGGTTTATGGCAAGGCATTCCTGATAGTGGTCGTCATTTTCGGGAATGTTCTTTTGGTCTTCGACCAACCCTATGAACTGCGTGAATGCCAGTGTGCCCGAAAGGAAAACGAGGCTCACCACCAACTGAATGCCGAGCATCGTATTGCGCAAGGAGTGCCCCGCATTGCGGTGTAATCCTGCCGCCAAGTTGGTGTTTGACTTGCGGATGCGACGGAGTGCCACCCACACGACAAAGGCGCTCAGCAATGCCACGACGCAGAAGATTTGCAGAATCGTAGCGTTCTGACCATACACCACCCAGCCAAGGTCGTCAAACATTGTCCTGAAGTGCACTTCCACAAAATTGACCAACCAACTCATCAACACCAAAGCCACTGCCAATGCGAGGGCAAGGATAAGAGATACCTCCGTCAGGAAGAGTCCGTACAGACTCCACTTTGAAGCACCATGCACCATGCGGAGCATAACCTCGCGTCGGCGCATCTGGAAGAGTTGCAGCTGCATCTTGAGGAAACCCACTAAGGCTGCCAGCAGTACCATGGAACTAATCAGGTAAACAATGGTGCGCACTAACAGTACAGAACCATTCAGACGCTTATTCACCTCGCTCATTGACTCCACCTTTGCCTTCAGTCCCAAGGGTTGGAGACGGAGGTTTGCTGCATGCTCCAAGTCTTTGGCGGTGTAGCCTTCCTGCAACAGCACCTCGTATTTCGTAGCGTAAAATTGCTCCACCACTTTCTGCTCGCTACCTCTCATACACAAGAATGCCCTACTGCCTGTCACGTCGGTAGTGGACATTGTTTTCACCACATCAATCACCGTATAGGTGTCCGTAACTACGCGCTCCTCCTCTAAATTCAAATACTCCATGCGAATCTTAATCCCCACGGGATTCTTATCGCCGAAGATGAATTTCGCCTGCGTTTCGCTCAATACAGCTTCGTCATTATTCAGCACAGGAATCTTCTCGCCCGTCAGCGCCGAACGCGCTCCGCGGAAGTTAAGGTACTCGGGCATCGTGCGACTAAACCTCAAGTCCATCGTTCTTTCCGTAGAGTCGGGAAATTCTATTATGATTTGAGACGAGCCAGACCAGTCGTCCACGTAGAACAGTTTTTCCACGCCCACCATACCTCCGCCAGAGGTCAGCGCCGTGTGAAGTTCTTCTTTGATTCTGATTTGCTGCGTATTGAAAGCAACGCTCCCGTCTTCGGGATTGGGAGCAATGTCTTCATTATGAATATCCACGAACGACATTTCGTAAGTGCGGTCAAAGTAAGGTTCGTCACAAATGGCGGGATTACTCAAGTGCATCAGCACAAAGTGCGTAGCCGCCAGCGTGACCATGCCCACAGCAAGGGCAAGAATACTAATAGCATTCTGCAATTTATATTTCAGCAGATTGCGGAGGGAGATTTTGAGGGTGTGGAGGAACATAGGTTTGAGGTTGTAAGGTTGAAAAAACTTTCCGCATGGCGCTCTCCTCCTGTTTATAGCTAATCTTTGTACACATTTTTGAGATGTTATCTATTTGATTATTAGCAATATACTTGTGTATCCCAAGTTTTTTTGTTATCTTTGTATATGTACACTTAAAATTTTTGAAGGAGTTGGTGGCGATCGTCGTATAGC
>JAZTYI010000080.1:0-10492 GCA_045636885.1 Alloprevotella sp. | reverse complement strand
TGGTATTCGTGCAATTGCTTTCGCGACCTTTGGTTCGTATGCGATAAGCAAAGATAACACACCCCGCAAGGATTCGCTTTATTCGTGCAATTCGTGTTCTCTAAAATAAAGAGACAAATTTTACCGGACAGCATTAATTTTTTTTACCCCCTACTCAATAGGACCTTAAACTGTAGCTCCGAAATGAACCTATGGCTTATAAAAAGGCGCTTAAGTTGATTGCGGAACTCTATGAGCATCCTCGTACCGGCACAGGGAAACCAGAACTGCTTTCGGGTGATCGTTCTGGTCAATGGAGTAGGCGAATTAGCAAAAAGCATCGGTTGGTGTATGAGATACATGATGCAGAGGTCGTTGTGCTCATCTTGACGGCGTATGGACATTACGATGATAAATAAACTGCATTTTTCTTTGCTATATATATAAAATATAGTAACTTTGCACGCAGAAGTTAGTGAGGGGTCCGACAAGGGTTCCTCACTTTTCTTAATCAAATGATTAGTTCATGCTGTCGTTGCTTGTTACGTAACCTTGGTATGGACACAAATTCTTAACAATACATGATTGATAAAAGTATCGTTAAAAAGTTGGTGGATGAGTGGCTCGAAGGTAAGGAATATTTCCTTTGCGACCTCTCTATCAGCGCTGATGCACGCATTGTGGTAGAAATTGACCATGAAGAAGGCGTGTGGATTGAAGACTGTGTGGAATTGAGCAAGTTCATTGAGGCTGGTCTCGACCGTGAGCAGGAAGACTTTGAACTTGAAGTGGGCAGTGCCGGTATTGGTCAACCCTTTAAGGTGTTGCGTCAGTATGAAATCCACTTGGGAGAACAAGTGGAGGTGTTGACTCGCGAGGGCAAGAAATTTGTGGGTGAACTTTCAAATGTGACTCCCGAAGAATTCACCGTGATGGTGACACAGAAGGTGAAGAAGGAAGGTCAGAAGCGCCCCGTTATGGAAGAAGTGGACTACACATTCAAGTATGCGGATGTGAAGCACACGAAGTATGTGATTGATTTCAAATAATAAAATAATAAATAATAATGAGGCAGGGGAGAAATGCTCTTGTCTCAACCTCTTTTTATGGCAAAGAAAAAAGAAGTGGCTCCAAGCCTGATCGACACGTTTGGCGAATTTCAGGAAATGAAGAACATCAACCTCACTACGATGGTGGGTGTGTTGGAAGAAAGTTTCCGCAGTGTGATTGCAAAAATCTACGGTTCTGACGAAGGTTTCAACGTGATTGTCAACCCCGACAAGGGTGACTTTGAAATCTATCGCGACCGTGTGGTAGTTGCTGATGACGAAGTGACTGACGAGAACAAGGAAATCCCCCTCTCTGAAGCGCAGAAGATTGCTGAGGACTATGAAGTGGGTGAAGAAGTAACCGAGAAGATCGACTTCCTTAAGTTTGGCCGTCGTGCTATCTTGACACTCCGTCAGACCTTGGCAAGTAAGATTCTTGAACTCGAACACGATGCACTTTACAATAAGTATGCTGACCGTGTGGGTGAAATGATTTCTGCAGAAGTGTATCAGACTTGGAAGAGCGAAGCCCTCCTTCTTGATGAAGACGGCAACGAACTCCACTTGTTGAAGAACTCACAGGTGCCCCGCGACTTCTTCCATAAGGGCGACCATGTGCGTGCGGTGATTGACCGTGTGGACAATGCTAACGGTAACCCCAAGATTTACTTGAGCCGTACTTCTCCCATGTTCCTCCAGCGCTTGCTCGAGACAGAAATTCCTGAATTTGCGGATGGCGTAATTCGCTTGCAGCGTGTGGCACGTATTCCTGGCGAACGTGCAAAGATTGCAGTGGATAGCACAGACGATCGTATTGACCCCGTAGGCGCTTGTGTCGGTGTGAAGGGCGCTCGTATCACCAGTATCGTTCGTGAGTTGCACAACGAAAGCATTGACGTAATTCAGTATTCTCCCAACCCCCGCATTTTGATTGCTCGTGCACTTGCACCTGCTGAAATCTCAAGCATTGAGTTGGACGAAGAAAACAAGAAGGCTGACGTGTTCTTGAAGCCCGACCAAGTTTCGTTGGCTATTGGTAAGGGCGGTCAGAACATCAAGTTGGCAAGCTTCTTGACGGAGTACACAATCGACGTGTTCCGTGAAGTGGATGGTAACGAAGAAAACGACTACAAGCTCGATGAGTTTAATGATGAAATTGACCAGTGGGTGCTTGACGCTATTAAGTCTATCGGACTTGAAACAGCAAAGCAGGTGTTGAACGCTCCCCGCGTGATGCTCATCGAAAAGGCTGACCTCGAAGAAGACACTGTTGACGAAGTGCTTCGCGTGCTCCGTGCACAGTTTGAAGAGGCTGCGCAGTAAGCATTTAAAAAATGAGAAAGGAGAAATGAGAAAGGAGAAAAGGCTGGCGCACTGAGTTTCTCATGGCTGGCGTACGGATTTTCTTAAGTGTTTTCTTTCTCCTCAATGTTCAAAGAGCGGGTGACTCTTAAAAAATGAGAAAGGAGAAATGAGAACCGAAGGTCGGCGCCCGAAGGGGCTAAAGCCAAAGGAGAAAAGGCTGGCGCACTGAGTTTCTCGTAGACCTTTTCGACAAAAGAATAGAAGTTCAAAAGTTTAAGAGGTAGAACCTCAAAACCTGTCCTTATGTTCTTATGTCTAAGTTAGACTTTTTCCTATCTCCCCAGCGAATTCACCTAACATTTATTTTAAGAATAGAATGAGTATCAGATTAAATAAAGCAATCAAAGAATTTAACGTCGGCTTGCAAAACATTGTTGATTTTCTCAATGCCAATGGTGGTGCGCTTAAGGGTGACCCCAATGAGAAGATCAATGATGAGCAGTATGCCTTGCTCCAGAAGCAATTTGGTGCCGACAAAGCCCTCCACGACGAAGCTGCCAAGATTTTCAGCAAACCCGAAAAGCCTAAGAAGGAAGAGGTGGTTGCAGAACCTGCGGTAGTAGAAGAAGTGGCGGCGCCTGCTGCCCCTGAAAAGGTAGAAACTCCCGTGAAGGAAGAAGCACCCAAGGCAAAGAAGGAGGCTGTGAAGAAGGAAGAAACTCCCGCTCCCGTAGTGGAAGAAACTCCTGCTCCCGCTCCTGCCCCCGTGGTGGAAGAAAAGCCCGAACCCAAGCCTGCAAAGAAGGAAAAGCCCTCGGTTGAAGAACGTGCGGCAGCCCTCTTGACAGAAAGCGAAGACGGAGTGTTCAAACTCCGCAATCAACCCGAAGTGTCGGGTCCCAAGGTGTTGGGTACTATCGACCTTTCTGCGCTCAATCAGAATACGCGTCCTAAGAAGAAGTCGAAGGAAGAGCGCAAGAAGGAGCGTGATGAAAAGAACCGCCAGCAGGGTAAGGACGCTGCTAACAAGCAGGGTGCTAACGGACAGCAGGGTGGTGAAAAGCGTAAGCGTCAGCGCATCGGTAAGGAGCGCGTAGACGTAAATGCTGCAGCCAACCAGCAGGGTGGTCAGAAGAAGAATGGTCAGCAGGGTGGTAACAACCAACAGCAGAACGCTCAGAATGCTGGTAAGAAGCAGAAGGATAAGAACCGCAAGCAGGCTGCTCCCGTTAAGCAGGAAGTAACTGCTGAAGACGTAGCAAAGCAAGTAAAGGAAACACTCGCACGCCTCCAGGGCAAGCAGGCTGCACAACCCAAGGGTGCGAAGTATCGTAAGGAAAAGCGCGATGCTGCGCGTGAACGCCAGGAAGAACTCATGGCACAGGAACACGCAGAAAGCAAGGTGCTCAAACTTACAGAATTCGTAACGGCGAACGAGTTGGCAACGATGATGAACGTTCCCGTGACGCAGGTTATCGGTACGTGCATGAGCATCGGTATCATGGTTTCTATCAACCAGCGCCTCGACTCTGAAACCATCAACCTCGTGGCTGAAGAATTCGGTTTCCAGACAGAATATGTTTCTGCTGAAGTGCAGGAAGCGATTGTTGTGGAAGAGGATAAGGAAGAAGACCTCCTCGAACGTGCTCCTATCGTTACAGTGATGGGTCACGTTGACCACGGTAAGACTTCATTGCTCGACTATATTCGTTCGGCAAACGTTATCGCAGGTGAAGCGGGTGGTATTACCCAGCACATCGGTGCGTATAACGTAACCCTCAGCAGCGGTAAGCACGTAACGTTCCTCGATACTCCTGGTCACGAAGCGTTTACAGCGATGCGTGCTCGCGGTGCTCAGGTAACCGACGTAGCAATCATCATTATTGCTGCCGATGACGACATCATGCCCCAGACGAAGGAAGCCATCAACCACGCTGTAGCAGCGGGTGTGCCCATCGTCTTTGCCATCAATAAGATTGATAAGCCCGCCGCTAATCCCGATAAGATTAAGGAAGGTCTTGCACAGATGAACTTCCTCGTGGAAGAGTGGGGCGGTAAGTACCAGAGCCAGGATATCTCTGCAAAGCAGGGTATCGGTGTGGACGAACTCCTTGAGAAGGTGCTTCTCGAAGCAGAAATGCTCGAACTCAAGGCGAACCCCAACCGCAAGGCTATCGGTACAGTCATCGAATCTTCTTTGGATAAGGGACGTGGTTATGTAGCAACAGTGCTCGTAAGCAACGGTACGCTCAAGCAGGGTGACGTTGTCCTCGCAGGTACTAACTACGGTAAGGTGAAGGCGCTCTTCGACGAACGTAACCACCGCATCAAGGAAGTTGGTCCTGCTTGTGCAGCAACGCTCCTCGGTTTCAACGGCGCACCCCAAGCAGGTGACCAGTTCCACGTAATGGAATCTGAACAGGAAGCGCGTGAAATTGCCAACAAGCGCGAACAGCTTCAGCGCGAACAGAGCTTGCGTACGCAGAAGATTCTTACGCTCGACGAAATCGGTCGTCGTATTGCCCTCGGTACTTACAAGGAACTCAACATCGTGGTTAAGGGTGACGTGGACGGTTCTGTGGAAGCACTCTCTGACTCGTTCATCAAGCTCTCTACCGAAACGATTGCCGTTAACGTTATCCACAAGGGTGTGGGTCAGATTACCGAAAACGACGTTACCCTTGCTGCCGCTTCACAAGCCGTTATCGTGGGCTTCCAGGTACGTCCCAGTCAGGGTGCTCGTAAGTTAGCAGATAAGGAAGGCGTAGAAATCCGTCAGTACTCTATCATCTACGACGCTATCGAAGAAGCGAAGGAAGCAATGGAAGGTATGCTCGAACCTATCGTGAAGGAAGAAATGACTGCAACGGTAGAAGTTCGCCAGGTGTTCCACATCTCAAAGGTGGGTTACATTGCTGGTGCATACGTCATGGACGGAAAGGTAAAGCGTTCCGACAAGGCACGCTTGATCCGCGATGGTATCGTTATCTTCACAGGCAACATTGCTGCGCTTAAGCGCTTCAAGGACGATGTGAAGGAAGTGACTACAAACTTCGAATGTGGTATCAGCCTCCAGGGTTGCAACGACATTAAGGAAGGCGACATCATCGAAACATTCCAGGAAGTAGAAATTAAGCAGAAGCTTAAGTAAATAAATTAGTTGACAGATAGACAAGTAAACAAGTAGACGAGTGCCATGCGGATTGTCGCAAGTCGGTTTGTCTATAGGGTTACTTGTCTATTTGTTTGGAGGGAAAAGGACAATAGGGTCTTTAAGGTCGTTAGGGACTTTAGGGGCGTTGTGACTCATCCCACTCTTGTTTACTCGTACCTCAACAACTCGTCAACTTAAAAAAACTAACAAGTCATGTATTTAGATATATTTATTGGTATAGTTCTGGTCTTCGCTTTGGTGCGAGGCATGATGAACGGTTTGATTAAGGAAATCGCTTCTACCATAGGTTTCCTGTTGGGTCTTTTAGTGGCTGCCACTTGTTACGAAACGCTTGGTGAATATCTCACAGTTGACGGTTCTGAAGTCAATATGTTTACCAGCATTGTAGCGTTCCTCTTGTTGTGGATTATAGTGCCCATCATCTTTGGGTTGATAGCATCGTTGATTACAAAGGCGCTTAACCTTACAGTGTTAGGCGTTGTCAATCGCATCTTGGGGGGCGTGTTGAGTATGGCAAAGTTTGTCATCTTGCTCAGTTGTGTACTTAACGTTATGGTGTCGCTCAATATCTTGAATAGCGAGCGCACAGAGGGTTCTGTATTGCTCGAACCCGTACAGAGTATCTCAAAGTTTGCTATTGAGCACGTGTCGGAGAATGCGCCTGAACTTATGGAAAAAGCAGGAGAATCCTTTATAAAGAAGTAGTAAGTAGTAGGTAGTAAGTAGTAGGTAATTATGAAAGAAAGTGTACTGTTGGATAAAAGTAAATCTTTTGCGTTACGCATTATAAGATTATACAAACACCTTGTAGAGCAAAAGCATGAATATATATTATCGAAACAACTATTACGCAGTGGCACTAGCATAGGTGCTAATATGAAAGAGGGTTTCTTCGCACAGTCGCGAGCAGACTTTTGTGCAAAATTATTTATTGCTCAAAAGGAGTGTGCCGAAACCGAATACTGGTTGGAACTATTATACGAGAGTGAATACCTGAATCAATGTGAATTTGACAGTATTTACACCGATTGTCAAGAGTTAATGAAGTTAATTGTAGCTTCAACGAAGACATTGCAAGGAAAAAGTAGTTAAGTGGTAATTAGTGATTCGTAACTACTACCTACTACTTACTACCTACTACTTAAACATAATGTTATGAGTGACAAGCGTAAACAAAATCAGTTCGTCAGTGATGTGGCGGACAAGAAATATGAGTACGGTTTTACCACCGATATAGAGACGGAAATCATTGACAAGGGTTTGAACGAGGAGGTCATTCGCCTCATTTCCCAGAAGAAGGAAGAACCCGAATGGCTCCTTGAATACCGCCTTAAGGCCTACCGTTACTGGCTCACGCTCGAACAACCCGATTGGGCACACGTCAATCTCCCGCAGATTGATTATCAAGACCTTTCCTATTATGCTGACCCTACGAAGAAGCAGAAGGGCGAGGGCAAGAAGGAGATTGACCCCGAACTCATGAAGACGTTCGACAAGTTGGGCATCCCCTTGGAGGAACGTATGATGTTGGCGGGTGTAGCCGTTGATGCCGTGATGGACTCCGTTTCTGTGAAGACCACGTTTAAGGAAAAGCTCCAGGAGAAAGGCATCATTTTCTGTTCCATTAGCGAAGCCGTAAAGGAAAATCCCGACCTCGTGCGCAAGTATCTCGGTACGGTAGTTCCCTATCGCGACAACTTCTTCGCCGCCCTCAACAGCGCCGTCTTCTCCGACGGTTCGTTCGTCTATATTCCCAAGGGCGTGCGTTGCCCTATGGAACTCTCCACTTACTTCCGCATCAATGCGCAAGGCACTGGGCAGTTTGAACGCACGCTTATCGTGTGCGACGAAGGCGCTTACGTTTCTTACCTCGAAGGGTGCACCGCGCCCCAGCGCGATGAGAACCAGTTGCACGCCGCTATCGTAGAAATCGTTGTAGAGCAGGATGCCGAAGTGAAATATTCCACCGTGCAAAACTGGTATCCCGGAGATGCCGAAGGCAAGGGCGGGGTGTATAACCTCGTAACGAAGCGCGGACACTTGCGCGGGGCGAATGCCAAACTCTCGTGGACGCAGGTAGAAACGGGTTCTGCCATCACGTGGAAATATCCCTCGTGCGTGCTCTCGGGCGACAATTCGCAAGCGGAGTTCTATAGCGTGGCGGTTACGAACAACTATCAGGAGGCCGACACAGGCACGAAGATGATTCACATTGGTAAGAACACCCGCTCGCGCATCATCTCCAAGGGAATTTCTGCCGGCAAGAGCCAAAACTCTTACCGCGGACTCGTCAAGGTGGGCAGCAAGGCGGATGGAGCACGCAATTATTCATCCTGCGACTCCCTGCTTTTGAGCAGCACCAGCGGTGCGCACACCTTCCCTTATATAGATGTGCACAACAATAACGCGACGGTAGAACACGAAGCTACGACCTCTAAAATATCCGAGGACCAACTCTTCTACTGCCAGCAACGCGGTATTCCCATTGAGGGCGCCGTTGACCTTATTGTGAATGGCTATGCCAAGGAAGTGATTAACAAACTCCCCATGGAGTTTGCCGTTGAGGCGCAAAAGCTTTTGAGCGTTTCGCTTGAGGGAAGCGTGGGGTAGAATGCACTTTTTGAGACAGAAGTACAAAAGGACAGAAAATATATTTTGTATATTTCTTGTTGACACCCAACAGTTTCCACCTGACAGGTTGGGACGTACGGCCCGTGCGTCCTTATCCAACGAAATGATTGGCGTGAGAAAATCGCATGTTTTAAGGACGCACGCACCGTACGTCCCAACCTGTTAAGTGATGTCTCGCCAAATTTGCCCCTTTCAGTTCTTCCGTCTAAATGTTCCCCATACCGTAAAAATTAAGCCTTAAATTCGACGCACAATTTGAGATTTACGCGCTCGAATTTAAGGCTTTGTTTTTAGAAATTAAGATGAAGTTTTAGATGGTTCAGATGTTCAACCCATCCTGCCCTATTTGCCTTTATTGCTGTCTGGTAAAAAGTCTCACGCAAAGGCGCAAAGGGCGTAAAGAGTATTCAGAGATTATAGGAGAGTTAATCCGCATGGCGCTCTCTCCCTGTTTATAGGGAGAGGGGACCGCTTCGCGGTGAGAGGGTGCCTTTTCGCGGCGCCTGGGTGTCTATGAGAATAAGGCGTTATGGCTTATACCCAGAAACGGGAGTGAGGCCCACGGCATAGCATGCACCGTAGCGTACGTTGTCGGACGAGAGTTTGATGTGCGCATTACCGTCAGCGATGCTCACTTGATATTCATTCAGCAACTGCTCTTTAGGAGATTTCTCCAAATCGTCGGAGTCGGTAATCCACAAGCGTGTCAAGAGTCCCGTTTCATGGTCAATCTCATACCCCCAAATGGTGGTGGCATGGTGTAGCGTACGTAAATCAGAGGAGAGCGAAACGGTTAATGACGCGATGCCGCGGTCAATAAACTGAACCACCAAATCTGTGAAATACTTTAAGCGCGCTTTTCCCTGTAGTCCAGAACCATTGCCCCATAATTCATAATTATTGAAGTCGCCTGCGTACAAGTTGGTGTACATACCAAACATGTATGTGTATTCGTGGTACAGATGAGGCAGAATATCGTTCCACACGTCCTTGAAATATCCACCCGAGTTCTCCTGTAAAGGAAAAGCCTGCGAACCCGCAGATGCCGTTGCGCCATAGTATTTACCTTCAAAATACCAAGGTACGGCTTCTACGACTTGTCCACCCTTTTCATTGTTCCATTGTTGGTGAAACACCTCCATCAGCGCCAATTCATACGTCGTGCCCGGACCTGTTACGGCTTGCGCGGGGAGTGTGTTCCCCGCAGCGACGTAGCGGTCTTGCCACCATTGTATAATATTCGAAGCTGCAGCTGCCCAACACATGTTGATGTCGCCATTAGTGCCCATCCCCACCTTATTCACGTCATACCAGCCCGACTCTTGGGTCACACCCTCAACAAAGACAATAGATTTACCCTCCTTCTTGGGTCTTGCATCCAAAGCATAGCTCTTATTGTGTTCTGTGCCATTAGGATTCTTCTCGGCAGTAAAGGTATAGTCTTTAAGAACCACATCGCCCTGCTTCACACTTACCGTTGCTCCCTCTGCGAAAATGCCAAAGAGGAAGGCATTGCCATTCTTGTCAGTGGTAAGGGTGTATGCCGCTGTTGCTACCTCGGTTGCTCCTGCCGGAGTGAAGTCTGTCGTGGTAACAGTCAGCGTTTGGTTTGCCACTCCAGCTATACGCAAGCGGCTGTAGGTACGGATAGCATCCTCGAAAGTAATAGTCATTATTCCATTCTCTATTTCATAATTGCCATATAAGTATTCTGTCATACCCAACTGCATACCGCTTCTTAACTGTATCGTGCCCTCTTCCGTAACTTCATAGCACGGTGCATAGAAGACACTGACACTGGGTGTCTCGTTCTCGAGGTAAGATAGGCTTGCTTCTGTGCTCCACGAAGAGCCGTTGTAGGTAAGTGCAACAGCCTGCTCACCATACTTCTGTGAAGTTAGGGTGACAATAATCTGATCACCATTTTCCCACGCGGTCTTTCCCTCATCCTGTGTACCGATAGCACGAGTCGGTCCGCTTTCACCGAAAGCAGGGAAATCGCTTACCACGAATTGTATCGCACCGTTACCGGCAGGATGCAATGTTTCGTCAATGTCATTGCTACACGATGCTGTCACTACCACAGCAACGGCTATTAGTATGTATTGAAAAATCTTTCTCATATTCTTGTCATCCTATTAGTTTAAGTCCTCTTCTGAATCATTATTCCATCCACCAGGGAAGGCGGTGTCTGTAGTGGTTGGTGTTAGTGTCACCTTATCCTTACCCACCTTGAGGTCGAAGGTGTAGTGCTTGCCAGCCTCGAATGTAAGACCACCTTCAGGAACCAGAACTTTCTTCCATGGCTCCGTAGTTCCAAATCTGTCATATAGATGTATAAATTCATAACCTG
>JAZTYI010000079.1:0-25819 GCA_045636885.1 Alloprevotella sp. | reverse complement strand
ATTATAAGAGTTTGAACTGCAATGCTTTTGCCCCTTCAGGGCGCAAATCCAAACATCCATAGACCCAGGGCGTTGCCCTGGGCTGGATGCTTATTGGCCTTTCAGGCCGTTACTTCTCAAAAACTTTACCGGACACCAATATAAAAAAAATTATTCCGTCTACTCCCCCTGTATTTACTAGGGATGTAGCGATTTTCTTCAAACTGAAAAATGAGAAAAAATTGAAGCCACGTTTTGCGGCGTCGTAACTTTGCATTGTCAAACGACGGAAGTAACGACTTTAAGGAGATACGGAATGCTCCACACTGCGCAGTTGAGGTCAGAGCGGAGGTTGTCGACACATTTATTTATCTTTATTATTTACTTATTTAATACCATTTAAAACTATGTTGAAGTACAATTTGATTTCTCGTAAGAACCCCATCACTAAGGAGTATGCTTTTCACGCCTCATTGATCCCCGTAGTACCTATCACCTTGAAGACACTCGCTCAGGAAGTCAGCGATACGTGTACGCTCACGGTGCACGACGTGAAGGCAGTCATCTCAGCACTCGAAGAGCGCGTATATAAGGCGCTTCGCAACGGACAGAGTGTGCGTCTGGGTGATCTTGGTTCCTTCCGTCCCACAGTGCACTCCGCCAGTGCAGCAACAGAGGAAGACTTCACGATGGAAAACATCCGTGGCTTAAAGGTGCGCTTCGTGCCCTCATCAAAGTTGCGCTACGAAATGTCGTTGAGCAACCCCAACGTAACGCTTGTGCGCAATGCGTAATCACGGACCGAAGTAAATCTATAAATATCAAAAATGACAACAGACATGTTAGAAGAAACACCAACCATTCCTCCTAAGAACATTTGGGGCGTCATTATCCGCGCCATCATAACCATTCTTTCTGCCATCTCCGGCGCTTTTTTCGGTGCATCAATAGGATAACCTGAATAAAAAAGGGTGCGAACAAGGGATTCCTCATGATCCCAGTTCGCCCCTTTCTTATTTGCCCTTATTGAGTGCTCAAAAACAAGGTTTTCGCTTGCCTAATTGTATCCAAATGTTTAAATTTGTCGCATTTTGCAAATATTGTTTAAATACAGGCAATAAATAGACACCTGCATGCGTTACATGATAAGTAAAATGTGCCCCGTAGGTTTTATCCTGCCTAAAATATAATTATGAAGGTAAGTATCATTACAGCTACATATAATAGTGCCAAAACGCTAAAAGACACAGTGGAGAGTGTGCTTCACCAGAATTACGGCGATATAGAATATATCATTGTGGATGGAGCGTCTACTGATAGTACGCTCGACATTATTAAGAGTTATGAGGAGAAATTTGGTGGTCGCCTGAAATATGTGTCAGAACCAGACAAAGGACTTTATGATGCAATGAACAAGGGCATCTTAATGGCTACCGGTGATGTTATCGGCATTCTCAACTCCGATGACTTCTTAAATGACGCTGGAATTGTAAGTATGGTGGTCGATCACCTGCAGGACACAAATGTAGATGCTGTTTATGGAGATGTGCACTATGTGAATGATGATAATTTAGCAAAGTGCGTGCGCTACTATTCTTCAAAGATTTTTACTCCCGCCTTGATGCGCTTCGGTTTTATGCCAGCTCATCCCTCTTTTTATTGCAGAACAAAGGTTTTTCGCGAGAAAGGTGTGTTTGATTTAACCTATAAGCAGGCCTCTGATTTTGAATTGCTCTTGCGTTTGCTCTATTGTGAGCGCATAAAGACGAAGTATATCCCCTATGACTTTGTGACGATGCGCACTGGGGGACTTTCTACTTCAGGTATGAAGAGTCATAAGGCTATCATGAAGGACCATTGTCGTGCCTTAAGGCAGTATAAGATAAATTCCAATGTCCTTCTTCTGAGTTTGCGCTATGTCTACAAGGTTATAGAACTTGTTGCTTCAAAATTTATAAAGACAGCCCCTATGCCTGACTATGTAGGTAAATAAACAAGGGCGTTAATAGTCACGAATATCCTTTAACACAAGAGCAGAGGATTGCAATCGCAACCTCTGCTCTTGTGTTGTCATGTTAACTATTTCTGATGAAGAACACAAACTTCATGTTTAATTCTTCTTTATTCTTTGGTTCAAATAGAAGTGAAGTCCGCAAAAGACCAGCATATCGAATGCAACGATGATTGTAGACGAAATGCCCAGTTTATACATTACAGAGTTTGCGATGCAATATCCAATCTGTAGACCTAAAATAAGGCATAAAGTAGTGCGCATGGAGCATCCGACTGCCATAAACTTGTGGTGGATGTGTGTCTTGTCAGCATGGAAGATGGAAACACCATTTTTAAGGCGTGCGAGAGCCACACGAATAAGGTCGAACGTGGGTACAATCAAGATGGTATAAGCCAACAGTAGCGCATCAGCGCGGTAAGGCAATACGTTGGGGTTGTACATGGCGTACTTAAACGCTAAGAAGGCTAAGGCATATCCTAAAATCAGACTCCCCGTATCACCCATAAATGTTTTGCGATTGCGCGCTACACTACCAAACAGGTTGAAGTACATGAACACAATTATAGTTCCCATCAAAGCAGCGGTAAATATGGTGTAGATGGTGATGTGCAATTGGTAGAAGGAGATAAAGAGCACTCCTAACGCAATAAGTCCCAATCCTGATGCCAATCCGTCAATGCCGTCTATCAGGTTGATAGAGTTGACAACGAGTAGTGAGATGAAGACGCTCAAGGGGTAACTTGCCCAAATGGGAATTTCATGAATGCCCATAAACCCATAAAGATTGTTGAGGTATAGTCCGCACAAGGGCATAAACAAGGCAGCAACAAACTGCACTAAAAACTTGAATCGTGCATTCAATCCCAATACATCGTCCAATACTCCGATACAATAGATGAGGAACATTCCCGAAAGAATGGCCAATGTCGACATCTTGAAAGTGGGCATCTCCATTGTTCCTACTCCAGCCATTACACCTAAAGTAATGCAAATACCAATCAGCATCGCAGGGGCAAATACTACTCCTCCTAATCGAGGAATTTTGTTGGCATGCACCTTGCGCTCGTTAGGCATGTCGTACAACCCCCTTTTTTTGCAAATGTCCAGCAGGAACGGCATGATGACGAGAGTGGCAATGATACTGCTTATCAATGCACACAAGGGATATAGAAGTTCTGAATTCATAAAATCAATAATCAACAACGAAGGGGGCGATTACTTATAACTACAGTGAAGGTAAAAAGATTGCAAAGCTTGCTTTATAGAAAACGTCACACGCCCCATTTTATTGCAAAAATAGTAAAAGAATAACACCCTTGCAAGCAAAAAAAGGTCTGTTTCCAGCAACGTTGCTCTTTTTGCTCTTCCCGCCCTTAGGTAAAGTAACACTTATTGGTGGCGTTTATACCTCATTGCTTTCAAGCGTTATAAGGTTTCAAGTAAATTTTATCAGTTCGTGTGCCCCACTATTTTGTTTCTACACTTCAAATGCAAGTTTTTTGCTTGCCTAATTGCTTCCAAATGCTTAAATTTGCTAACCCTTAAACAATAAATAGGTGCCAGCACACGTTCTAATAAATGGGGAAGTGTACCCTTATAAAAATGGTGTTATAGTCTCCTTTTTTCTCTACTGATGATGAAAACAAAGTTGCCTCTTCTTTTTGCCTTATTTCTCCTCACTTTTTCGGTTGAAACTAAAGGCATTACTAACGATTCTTTGCGCTACAGCGTAGAGGTTTCTGCTACTGTGGCAACCAAGGGGGACGCTCCCTTGTGGTTGGTAAGTAATAAGTATGGACTCTCGTCGTTGCAGGACGTTTCTGGATATGTGCGCATGGGCATTATGCAGCCTGCCTTTGCGTTTAGCGCGTCAGAAAATTGGAAGTTAGGTTATGGCATTGACCTTGTAGTGCCCGTAAATCACGCTACAGAAAATGTGGTAACAGGAAAACAACGCACGAATCTTATTGTGCAACAATGTTATGCGGATTTGGATTACAAATGGTTGCGCCTCTCTGTTGGAGCCAAGGAGCGTCCTATGGAGTTAAAGCATCAGCGCTTGAGTAGTGGAAGTCAAACTTTTGGGATTAACGCGCGTCCCGTGCCTGGTGTGCGCCTAGAACTTCCCGAATATGTGAGTTTGACTGGAAAGAAAAATCCCTGGATTGCCATCAAGGGGCATTTCAGTTATGGAATGCTGACCGATGGTGCTTGGCAACAAAAATACGTTCCTTCAAATGGACGTAGGTCCGACAAAACGCTGTTGCACACGAAAGCCGGATATTTGCGCCTTGGAAATCCTGAGCGTTTTCCCTTGGTTTTTGAGGGTGGTTTGGAAATGGCAACGCAGTTTGGAGGCGTAATTTACAACCCTTTGGGAAGAGAAGGGCGTTTTGGTGAAAAGTTGGAAATGGGGCAAGGACCCAAAGACTTTGTGGACGCCATCTTCGGATTGGGCAGCGATGCAACAGACGGAGCCTTTCAGAATGTTGCGGGAAACACACTGGGCAGTTGGTTGTTCTCATTGACTTATCAAGCAAAAGATTGGAGCGTGCGTGCGTATTACGACCACTTCTTTGAGGACCACTCCATGATGTTCTTCCAATACGGATGGTTGGATGGTTTGGTTGGAGTAGAGTGTAAACTTCCTAAGAATAAGTTTGTTAGCGCCATTGTTTATGAATATGTGAAGACCGAATATCAGGCAGGGGCTGTTTACCACGACCATACGCCACAGATACCCGACCAGGTGAGCGGACGTGATAACTACTACAATCATAATCTGTTTGTCGGTTGGCAACACTGGGGACAGGCAATCGGTAATCCCCTCTTCACCTCTCCGCTTTATGCAAAGACGGGTGATTTGACTTTCTTAAGCAACCGCTTCACGGCACACCACGTAGGTATTGAAGGCGCTCCCACTGAAGGATTGAACTACCGACTGCTTTTAAGTTATGCTACGCATCTCGGCACGTATACCGATCCCTATTTGAAGCGAAAGTACATGACAAGTGGACTTGCAGAAGTGGGGTATGATTTTAATCATTTCAAAAAATTAAAGCATAAGGGTTGGCTGGCAACAGCTGCCGTAGCCTTTGATCGTGGTGAACAACTTGGAAATAATTTCGGGGTGGCATTCTCCATTAAGAAAACCGGATTGTTGCTGAAGTAATATGTATAGAATAGTTATGAAACAAATTATAGGTCTTATCATGCTGCTCACGGTAGGAGTGTTCTCTTGTGACAAACTACCTAAAAACGATGATTTGGACGGTATGTGGCATTTGCAACAGGTAACCTCCCTTAATGTTGTGCCTGAGGAGGAAGAAGATGTGACGGAAAAAGGAATCTATTGGAATGTAAACTTAGACCTGTTACAGATTTATTCCAAGAATCAAGTGATGTATCACGATGACAAGTCGGGCAAGGATGTATATCACGCCTATTGTCGCTTTGAATATACAGGAACAACGCTTAATGTCAATAAGGTGTATTTGAGTTTTGACGTAAAGGACAGTTTGCTTACAGATCCTGCGACCACCATTTTGGAACCATACGGGATTGTGGGATGTGCAGATGAATTTAATATCGAACAGTTAGGAAGTAAGCGCATGATACTGGTGTCAGACGACAAGCGCTTGGTGTTCCGAAGATTTTAACCAAAGTTTAGAATATAACTTTTATAGCACTCAAACTCTATTGTACATATGAAATATCGAGTAATACTTCTTACAGCATTTCTTTTCTCTTGCATTTTTGCTGGAGCGCAATCTGTAATGACTGATGACCAAGTGCTTAAGTACGTGGTTACAGAAACACAGAAGGGTACCTCTCAACAGCAGATGGCGGCTGAATTTATAAAGAAAGGTGTGACCACGAGTCAGTTACAGCGTGTGCGCCAGAAGGCTGAAAAACTTCGCAAGGAAGCTGAGAGCGGTTCAAAGCAGAAAGCAAAGAAAGGTAGCGCTTCAAGTGAGAGCGACATCTTAGTAGATGCTGCGCAATCGCGAGCTGAAGAATTGGGGTTGAACCAGGATGAAGAAGTGGTTGATGGTGGAAGTCAGGAATTTTTAGGGATGTCCGAAGATGAGCAACGTCAAGTCTTTGGTCGCAACATCTTTAATTCAAAGAAATTAACATTCCAGGCCCCTGCTAATCTCACAACGCCTGCCAACTATGTGTTGGGCGCAGGTGATCAGGTGATGGTAAATGTGTGGGGAACGAGTCAGCAGACGATAGAAGCATCCATTACCTCCGACGGGTATGTTGTGGTGGACGGAATCGGTCCTATTAAGTTGGCTGGCCTTACGGTAGAGCGTGCCAAGCAATTGTTAAAGAGTAAATTGAGTGCTTATTACAGTGGATGTAGTGTGGATCTTTCACTAATGGAAGCACGTAATGTGCAGGTACAGGTGATGGGTGAAGTAGAAGTGCCTGGTTCATACACCTTGAGCGCTCTTTCAAGCGCCTTCAACGCCTTGTACATGGCGGGCGGTATCAGTAAGATTGGTTCGTTGCGTGACATCCAGATTTTCCGTGGAGGAAAACTGTCCAGCACGTTAGATGTATATGATTACATCCTTAATGGTAATGGAGTAGAAAATATAGGACTTCAGGATAATGACATTATTATCGTTGGGGCTTACAATAATCTTGTGCAAATTAAGGGAAGCGTGAAGCGCCCGATGTGGTATGAGATGAAGAAGGATGAAACGGTGGCAGACTTGTTGCGTTATGCCGGAAACTTCTCTGGTAATGCGTTTACCAAGAGTGTACGCATTACGCGCAAAGCAGGGAGTGAATACAGTGTACACACCATTAATGAAGAGCGCATGCCAATCTTCCAGTTGGCTGACAAAGACCAAGTGCAGGTTGACAGCATTCGTGCACGTTTTATGAATCGTGTGGAAGTGCGTGGGGCGGTGAAGTATCCAGGTCTGTTTGAGTTGGGTGAGGATATCAAGACCGTACGTCAGTTGCTTCTTGCTGCTGAGGGTTTCAGTGAAGACGCCTATGAGGGAGTGGCAATTATGCACCGCGAGAACAAGGACTTGACCATTCGTATGATGAATGTAGACGTACACGGCATACTCAATGGAACAAGTGCTGATGTAGAATTAAAGAATAACGATGTGTTGTTCGTTCCAAGCAAGTCAGAAATGCTTGGTGAACGTGTCATTGATGTGAAGGGAGAAGTTGTTTATCCTGGTACTTATCCCTTTGCAGATAATACTACGATTCAAGATGTTATCTTGCAATCAGGTGGTATTACAGAGGCCGGGTCTTTAGCACGTGTGGATGTGTTCCGTCGCATACGTGATAATGATTCAGAGCAAGGTGGAGTATCTCGCTCGGAAAGTTTTACTTTCTCCTTGGATGAGCGTTATGCTGTTCGACAAGACACTATATTCTACCTCCAACCTCACGATATCGTTGTGGTACGTAAGAGTCCTGCGTATGAAGAGCAACGTAGTGTGTTTGTGCAAGGAGAAGTAAACTTTGGTGGTCAATATACGATAACAAGTAAGAACTACCGTTTGTCGGATTTGGTTAAGGACTGCGGCGGATTTACAAAACTTGCTTATGTCAACGGAGCGCGTTTGACGCGTATCATGACTAAGGAAGAGATGGAACAACGTGATCAAGCCAATCTCAAGGCTCAAATTCAACTCTATGAAGACGGATTGAAGGAAGGAAAGGATTTGAATATGCAAATCGCAGACTCTTTGCTTTCCTTGAAGATGAAAACATCGAACACCTTCCCTGTGGCCATCAATCTTCAGCGTGCATTGGAAGAACCTGGTTCGACTCACGACCTTCTCCTTCGTGAGGGCGACATCTTGGAAGTGCCTGAATGCAGTAACATCATTAAGGTGAGTGGCGAAGTAATGTATCCTGTAAGTATGAGTTATGAAGAGGGCAAGAGTCTCAGTTATTACATCAAGCATGCAGGTGGATACAGCGGAAATGCCGCTAAGAAGCGCGTTTATGGTATTCAGGCAAATGGAAGTGTTGTGAAACTTAAGGGCAGTTCAAAGAAGGTTATCCAACCCGGCATAGAAATCGTTGTTCCCTCAAAGCAGACACGTCGTAAGATGTCAACAACGGAAATCATTGGTATTGGTTCTGGTGTTGCCGCTTTAGCGGGTGTAATCGTTTCACTTTTGAATGCTACTAAGTAATATTTTTGAACGATTAACGTTAAGGGTTTAATGATTAACGAATTGTCTTGAGGCGTCGTTTAACTTTAAACGTTCAACGTTCCCCTTTCATAGTCATGGAAAAGAAACAACATAATATCAATTTGGCGCGCTGTTGGGAGATTCTCATGCAGCGTAAAAAGGTGTATGTCATAACGCTAGCTATCGTATTTGTACTCTCATGCGTTTGGATTTTTCCTCAACCGAGATACTACCGAAGTAGTGTGGCTCTTGCTCCAGAATATGCAAGTGAATCTGCTGGAGGACTTTCCAGTATCGCCTCTTCTTTTGGATTTAATATAGGTGCTATGGGCGGTGGGTCGGATGCGATTTATCCGACTCTTTATCCCGAGTTGTTTCAGTCGCCCGAGTTTATCGTTAGTTTGTACGACATTCAAGTAAAGACGGATGATGGAGAGATTGAAACGGACTATTACACTTACATGAAGAAGCATCAACTATCAAATCCGCTTACTGCACCATTTCGTGCTGCGAAGAGATGGGTGGTGTCACTTTTCAAGGATGATAATAAAAAGAGTGCAGGGTCGGCTGCGGGGGTAGATCCCTTTCGAATGTCGGAGAAGGATTTTATCTTGATGGAAATAGTGCAGCAGAAGATTCTCTGTACGGTGGATAAAAAGACGGAAGTCATTACAATCACTGTGACCGACCAAGACCCTCTTGTTGCTGCAACTTTGACGGATTCCGTTTGTGCACGTTTGCAAGATTTTATTGTGATGTACCGCACGAGCAAGGCACGTATGGATGCACAATACTATCAGACTCTGGTGGATTCGGCGCTCAATGAATACAATAAGGCAACCTTGGATTACAGTCAGTTTTGTGACAGTCACAATAATGTAATCCGCCAGTCGGCGATTTCAAAGCGTGAGAGTCTTGAAACAGAGCGTGCGCTAAAACTCAATGCCTATACAGCACTTTCTACTCAGTTAGAGACGATGAAGGCAAAGATTCAGGAAAATACTCCCGCCTTTACAGTGCTTAAGAGTGCAACAGTTGCACCCAAACCTGCAGGTCCTAAGCGCATGCTTTTCGTTATAGGTATGTGCATATTAGCAGGTATTTGTGTAACACTTTGGTTGGTAAGAAAAGAAATATTGGGATACGGTAAGTAACTTTCTCACAGATGTTATTTCGAAAGTAAGAAGCATCAGCAATGATAATCAGACTTAAAGAACAACGGGTGATACCAGCGCTCATGGCGCTGGTTTTTGCCTTGTATAATTCTTTGTCGTTTACGGCTTTGGAAATGCAGATGGCTTCTTACCTTATGTTGGCAATCATGTTGCTCACTACTTGCGCAACAGCACTTCTGGTTGCTCACAACCGAGGAGTTTCAAGGTTTACGATTTTCTCCCTGTTCTTCCTGTTTTGGATAACAGCAGTAACGATGATATATGGGAATGACTTGAAGAATTGGGTGTATGGTAGCGCTAGTATTGCAGCATTACTGTTCTTGTTTGATTACTATCGTGACGATATTCGTCCGCTTATTATCGGAGCGCTTATAGGTTTTTCTATCGCTATTTATGCCGGTTTGTGGCAGTTGATAACCAATCCTCATTTATGGATTCAAATCAATGAAGATGAGAATGTCGTTTCAGGTTTCTTGTTGGGAGGTAATTACAATCAGATGGGACCACGTCTGCTGTGTGGTATAATCGCAAACATCGTTTGTTTGAAGTTCAGTCGGTGGTTTTGGGTTACGCTCATTCCTTTGACTATTACTTGTATTGCACTCTTGGTGATGGTGCAGTCCATGACATCATTAGTGAGTCTGTTGCTCCTCATTATTTTTTGCTGTTTACCAGGAATAAAGTTTCCAAGATTTTGTGTTACAGGGTTGTTATGTGTTATTGTTTTGTTCCAAGTACTTGTATGTTTCAACGGAAAGGGTATTGAAAACAATGAAACAGCAACGTGGTTTATCGTAGATGTACTTGGCAAAGATATAACGTTTACCTACCGCACGGATATGTGGGACGCAGCGATGCGCTTGTTTGTCTCATCCCCATTGACAGGTTTCGGATTCCCTTCTGCAGATTGGTATGCTTCAAATCTATCTTCTTTTGCAATAGGTCCGCATAACCTTATTTTAGGACTCATGATTTACGGAGGCGTTCCAGGGATAACCATTTTTGTGGCGCTCTTACTCTATACCCTCTTTCAAATTCAAAAGGTCAAAGATCGATCGGCTACGGCGCTTTATGCGGCAACAGTCGTGTTGTTGCTGATGTCACTTATGGAGATTTATTCCATACCGATTGTTTTCTTTATTATCGTTCTAACTCATTATTACGGACAAAGCACCCGTTCTCCTTTAGATTCGGATGAATCCCAAAACGCGACTTATAGTTAACACCCTTGCGCAGAACATACGTAGTATTGTAAATATCGTTCTGTCACTTTACTCCACGCGTATTGTTATGGACGCGTTGGGGCAGTCGGACTATGGCGTTTATATGTTGGTGGCGGGAGTTGTTTCGTTTCTAAATTTCTTTACCAATAGTTTGACGCTTACCACGCAACGTCACATTTCCTATTGTCATGGAGCGGGACGTAAGGAAGAGGCAAAAGCCTTTTTTGCCAATAGTTACCTGCTTCTGCTGGTTATAGGTTTTGCTCTTGCAGGACTACTAGCATCACTTACGGCGTATATCTTCGATAGTGGTTTTCTAAAGGTGGATGCCAGTAGGTTGACAGAAGCGAAGATGGTGTATATCCTCGTTATAGGTTCCGTATTGATGACGTTGATGACGTCTCCCTTCCGTGCGCTACTTATTTCGTATGAGAACATCGTTTACATCTCCATCATCGAAGTGCTTGATGGCGTGTTGAAACTCTCTGCGGTATTTATCCTTTATTACATTAGTGATTATCGCCTCACTACCTACGCGGTGATTATCATGCTGGTGATGCTGTTCAATCTACTAGCCTTCATGATATATTGCCAACGGAACTATCCAGAGAGTTGCATTCTGCCTTCTCCAAAACAATGGAATACGGAGGTGCAGAAGAAAATTGCTGGGTTTGCTACATGGAGTCTGTACAGTATGGGATGTATTTTGGTACGTACTCAAGGTGTGGCGGTGCTTCTCAACCATTTGATTAAGGGAACGTTGCTTAACTCGTCTTATGGTATTGCCACGCAAGTTCAGGGGTCTGTCAACTTCTTTTCCTCGGCAATTCATAATTCCATTAAACCCCAAATCATTAAAGCAGAGGGGGCTGGCGACCACCAACGTGCTATACGGTTATCGGAAACGGCCTGTAAGTTTGGATTCCTCATACTCATGTTAGTGGTAACGCCTATTGTGGCAGAACTCCCTGCGATATTGGGTGTATGGTTAAAGGATGTTCCACCCTTATGTATTGCTTTCTGTAGCGTAATCCTGATTTCCGCACTTACGGACCAGTTGGCGGTTGGGTTGACCCTCATTGTGTCGGCATCGGGAAGGATTCGAAACTTTACATTATTGAGTTTTACGGTTAAGACACTCACTCTGCCCGCCATGTATTTCGGTGTCGAGGCAGGATTAAGCATTGCTGAAGCCTTTGTGTTCTATTGGGTGTTTGAATTTTTGAGTGCGGTAACCTCTATCGTTTATATCTGTCATAATACTGGTGAAACGCTTGGAGCTTACGTGCAAAACGTGATAGCAAAGATAATCCTCCCTCTTCTTTTTGTGGGAAGTGCGGCATATGCTTCCACGTTGGTGTTTGATGCAAGTCCATGGCGCATTATTTTGACGGGGATGACAACGACTTTCGTGGGCATTGCCACTATATGGCTGTTTGCCTTAAATGTTAAAGAACGCAGTTATCTACTTTCAATAGTAACTTCCAAATTTAAGAAAACCAACGAATGATTCTCAGACGTATTATACATACCCTTGCGGAGTGGGGAAGGGAACTTCAAGAGCGAAAGTTTCGTTCTTTCCATAAGCGCATACAGAAGCGCGTGATTTTCGACCCTAAAAGACTCGAGAGCATCAAGGATTTTCACTTCACTAAGGAGCAGGAACAGGCGATTGATGCGTTCTATCTCAGTAACTATGGGAAGAAAGTGGATTATACTTGCCACCGCACCTATGCCGCTTACTCCGGAAAGTTCTCCCCAGCCTTCATTACCGAAGACATTTACATCCCTGAGTTAGACCATTTCCTGAATATCTTTGCCACGTACAACTCCGTGTTTGAAGATAAAAACGTTATGCCTCACTTGGCAAAATCCGTGGGAGTCAAGACGCCCAAGGTGATTTTCAGCAGGGTGAAAGGTTTTTATCTGGATGCAGATAACCAACCCACGACCTGCGACAAAGTGCTTGAAGCGTTACACAACCGTGGGCGCCTTTTCATTAAACCATCTGTTGACTCGATGGGCGGACGCAGTTGCGTCTTAGCGGAAGTGAAGGAGGGCATTGACACGAAGAGTCAGCAACCTTTGGCAGAGATGCTTCAGCAGATGGGAGATGACTTTGTCGTTCAGGAATGCGTGGTGTGTCATGAGTCGCTTCAGAAGATTTATCCCCATAGCGTGAACACCTTCCGCGTTATTACCTACCGTTGGAAGGATAAAATATATTTAGGTCCCTCTGTGTTGCGCCTCGGGAAGGGAGGTATGGATGTGGATAACGCCACTCAGGGTGGCATTTTCTTAGGAGTGCATCCCGATGGTCGACTTTACGACTTTGCCATCACAAAGTATGGCAACAGATTTCATGAACATCCTGACACAGCACTACATTTTGGCACCTACAACATTCCTCTTTTCACAAAAGTGACGGAAGCGGCATTAAGTCTTCACCATGCTCTACCCCAAGTGGGAGTATCAAATTGGGACCTCACTATTGATGAACGTGGGGAAGTGGTGTTGATTGAAGGGAATCTCCAATTTGGTGGCGTACGTTTGGCACAGATGGCATGCGGTGTGCCTGTCTTTGGTGAACATACCGCAGAGATGTTACAATGGGTGCAAAGAATGAAAAAGATGAGTCCTTCTGAGCGTCTCAAGCATGCTTTTGGATGTTGATAATCAAAATAATAACGGGAAATACAGGATTCTCACCAACTCTTACGTTTCGGAGCAAAACAAAGGTTTAAATAAGAAAAACGAAGAGTTACTCTTTGTGCGCCCTAAATCGCACTTACGAACGCGGATAACTTATCCTGTTTTCCCTCTGAAAAACATATTGTTAAAACAATGAAAGAACACCTCTGGAAAATCATATTCTTCATCCTGGGTTACTTGTCTCCCAAGACGCTTGCAGCCATTCATTTCCGCCGCTCATTCGGGCGCTGGATGAATTGGCAGAATCCCAAGGACATCAATGAGAAAATTCAATGGTTGAAGTTTCATTCTGACACAAGTCAGTGGACACCGCTTGCCGACAAGTTCCAAGTTCGTGAATATATCAAGCATTTCGGATTGGAAGATATGCTCGTGCGCCTCTACGGAAAGTGGGACCGCGCCGAAGATATAGACTGGGACAGCCTTCCAAATCAGTTTGTGATGAAAACAAATCACGGCAGTGGCGACGCCCTTATCTGTCGCGACAAGGAAACGCTGGATAAGGCGTATTGGACGGCATATTTCGGAAAACTCCTTCACAAACAGTTTGGTCGCATTATGGGTGAACCTCACTATAATAAGATTAAACCCTGCATTATTGCTGAAGAACTTTTGGACAATACAAAGCAACAAGTCGCTTCAACCTCGCTTGTCGATTACAAAATCTGGGCGTTTCGCGGCACTCCCGCCTACATCTGGGCATGTCACAACCGCACGAAAGAGGCATGCGAAGTTGGGGTGTATGATTTAAATTGGACCATGCTCCCAGAGTATTCCAACTCTACTTCTCACTATGTTTTGTCATCAAAACCAATCCCCCGTCCTAAGTCTTTAGAGCGTATGTTGCAAGCAGCAAGCATTCTTTCAAAAGATTTCCCCGAACTGCGCGTTGACTTTTACGAAGTGGATGGAAAACCCTATTTTGGCGAAATGACCTTCACCTCTGCTGCGGGCCTCAACTCCTTCTACACCCAAGAATTCCTTAACCTCCTCGGTGACTTATGCCACATCAAGTAACTCTCTCCATAGTTATGCCCGTTTTCAATCACGCAGATCTTGTGATTGAAATGTTGCGTAGCATTCAAGCAAATACTTTTCAAGATTGGGAGGTTATTGCTGTTGACGATGGTTCAGATGCAGTGCATTTTTCCCGCATTGCAGACTTCGTTAAGCAGGATGCTCGTATCCATTATTTTAAGCGTGAGCAGCAACCCAAGGGCGCCCAGACATGTCGCAATATCGGGATGGAAAAAGCACGAGGGGAGTACACCGTTTTTTTTGATTCGGATGACTATATCACCCCCACTTGCTTGGTTTCAAGAATTCATGCCATTGAAAATCGACCAGATTTAGATTTTATGGTTTTCCCTTCGCTTGTAATTATACTAGAAGGAATTAAAAAATACCATCCTGGGAGCATCTATGGTTATCCTATATATGAAAATGATATAAATGCTTTTATTAAGCGCACACCCCCATTTATTGTTTGGAGTAATATCTATCGCACCTCTTCACTTCGCAAACATGAACTTGTTTGGGACACTACATTGCTCTCTTTACAAGATTCAGATTTTAATTTGCAGGCTATTTTAAAGGGGTTAAAATACGATTATGCGGTGACTGCGCCTGACTATGCTTATCGTATAGTAAATAACGGAGCTTCTATCTCGAAAAACATCGCCAGTAAGGCACATTTGCAGAGTCAGTTATATTTAATTCATAAGACCTATCAAACAGTTCAAACGAAATTTGGAAACAAATTCAACAAAGATCTGTTTTGGGGAGTATTGTTTATCTATAACAAGATTTTTGCGAATGAAATTCACCCGTCTACGTTGTGCGAACTCATAGAGATCGTTAGCAAATTTGACTCATGCAAGGGGAGAATACTTAAAGTATGCGCAAAAATTTCACTGTTCTTGCAAACATTTATGAGTCCAAAGCGTGCAAGACAAATTCCGATGCTTCCCTACTTAATATATCAGCAATTAAGAAGTAAAGTTCATAACAGAAATTTGAAGAAAATGATTTTATACTATGAAGGAACTGTTTAAACTTTTTGCAGAGTTTATCGGAGGCGTTCTTTCTTATCTATTTCCAAGTTCCTTTTGTACCCATATTGAAGCGTTTAAAGCTCATGTATATACAGGAATGCAGAAACGGCACTTTGCAAAGTTTGGAAAGAACTCTTTATTATCAAATAGTGTTAGAATCACCAATCCCCAATACATGTATATTGGGAATGGATGTGAATTTTTCAGAGGTGTTAAATTAACGGCCACTGATTCCTACTATTCAAATCAATACACCCCTCAGCTCTATATTGGAGACGATTGCCAATTTGGTGATGGAAGCCACATTACAACGATAAACTCTATTCGTATAGGCAACAACCTACTTACAGGATCAAATGTCCTAATTACAGACAATGCTCACGGAACTTCTCAACTGGAAGTTTTAGATACAAATCCTTTATTACGCCCGCTTTACTCCAAAGGTGAAGTCATCATTGGAAATAATGTTTGGATAGGAAACAATGTTTGTGTGTTACCTGGCGTAACAATAGGTGATGGGGTGATTATCGCAGCAAATAGTGTTGTTACCAAGGATATTCCAGCATATTCCGTAGCGGCAGGTGTTCCCGCCGTTGTTGTGAAACAAATATCAGAACATACATGCTTTTCAAAAACAAATTAAACATTTTGCAATACCATATAGTTGCGTCACTTACGCTTTTTGCTTTAGTTTTGTCTCTTACTTGTTGTGCACAAAAGACATCACAGAGAGATAAGCTATATGAATTAGCTTGGAGTGATGAGTTTGATGGAACAGCTTTAGATTCAACCTTTTGGAAAAAGATGAAACGTGTTAATGGAGTGCGAAGTTTTATGCACTTCACCCACGATGATCGTTTCTATGAATTTAAGTATGGGCATTTGCGACTTTATGCGCGTCACAACGATGATTACATCCCAACGGATACGGCAGAGTACCTCACAGCAGGGATAACCTCCGAAGGAAAAGTACCATTCAAATATGGAAAAATAGAAGTGCGTGTAAAATTTAAAGGCGCACAAGGTACTTGGCCCGCAATTTGGACACTGCCAGAAAAGTGGGAGTATAGATTTACAAAGAATCCTTGCTATACAGAAATTGATATTGTTGAATATGTAGATAGAAATGATTTTGCCTATCAAACAGTTCACAATGGATACACTCTCCGCGATCAAAAGAATTGGTACAACCCTTTGCATCACGCAACTACAGACATTGATTTTGAGAAATATAATATCTATAGTGCTGAGGTTCTTCCAAATGAAGTTATTTTGGGCATAAATGGCAAGGAAACCCTACGTTACCCCCGTCTTGAAGAATTAGAACACCAATTTTATTATGGTATAGCGTCTTACCTTATGCTCCACATGCAAGTCAATCCTCCCAAAGCATGGTCAAAGGGGGTGGATCCGACAACCTTCCCTGCATATATGGATATTGATTGGGTGCGCGTTTACAAATTAAAGGAATAAAATCGTGAAAAAAGTTTCCATAGTCATCGTTACATACAACTCTGAGAAGGACATTTTTGATTGCGTGCGTAGCATTCAAGAATATGCAGATATTCCGCTCTCGGATATCGAGCTTATCGTTGTTGACAACAACAGCCGTGAGCCCGATATGATGTTTATAGAATTGCAAAACTTGTGGGGCGACGACATTGTGCTGATTAAGAACTCATGTAACGGAGGTTATGGACAGGGTAATAATGTGGGCATTTGCCGTGCCTCAGCCCCCGTCATCCTTATCATGAACCCCGATGTTCGCTTGGCGTCACCCTTCTTTGCAAAACCCCTTGCGGCATTTGCAAATGACGAAAAGCTCATCATGTATGGCATGAAGCAATGGTACACTCCCACCCTGCCAAGCCAAAGTTCCTTTAGTTGCACCTACAGACTGAATGGTTACTTGCGCACTTTCCTTGAGGCATTTTGCAACAGGTTAAACCTTTACATTCCCTCACTGATGCACCTCTCAGGTTCGTGTTTCTACGTGCGTAAGGCGCCTTTTGAAACGATTGGTCTCTTTGATGAAACAGTGTTTATGTATGGTGAGGAAGACGACATTCGTTGGCGTTTTGAACAAAAGTTTGGCAACCACATCTGTTTCGACAAGTCTCTCCGCTATCTGCATCTTACGACGGATCGACCACCTTGTGCGGCAACAGAGTTCAAATATCTGGAGGTTGCCATGCTACAAAATGAGAAGAAGGGTTATTCCAAAACTAAAACAGCAAGAAACTTCCTTCAGATTTACAAACTAAGATATTGGCGCGAGTGCTTGCGCCGTTTCTTAGGCAAACCTCATCGTGAACTGGAGATGTTACAAGAATTGCTCCCCCTATTACGAGAGAAGCAGAAACAACTAATGAATTCCAACTAATGAAAATTTCAGTTATAATCCCATCATACAAGCCCGAAGGTTACATTCAAAAATGTCTCTCTTCGGTGCTCACTCAGGACTTTCCCTCTGCGGATTATGAAGTCATCATTGTGTTGAACGGATGTTTGGAACCCTATAAAACCCAAATTGAGGAATTCATAGAATCGCAAAGCAAACAACGAGAAACGCCTGCCACACGCTTGATTCAAACGGACCATCCGGGAGTTTCATATGCCAGAAATATGGGTCTAGATGAAGCACAGGGGGACTACTTTGTCTTTATTGACGACGATGATTGTATTTCTCCAAATTATCTTAGTGCACTATTTGCACAAGCAACCCCAAACACGATAGTTGCTTCAAATGCTAAGAATTGTTGTAACGACGGAGAAACAACTCAAGATAACTTTATAACCAGAGCGTTTGAGAGTCTGCGCCATTCACACCCCACCTCGTTGTACGCCTACCGCCGCTTGCTATCCACCATTTGGGGAAAAATCATACCCAAGCAAATTGTTGGCGAAACAAGGTTCCTTGAAAACCTATCTTTAGGAGAAGATTCGGTTTTTATTGCAGGAATCAGCAAACGTATTCAGCATGTGAAGCAAACTGCACCCGACGTTTATTATTACGTAACAGTAAGAGCGAACTCGGCTTCTCGCAAAAAAATCTCGAATTGGAAACAGATTTCAAATGCATTGGAATTGGCATGGACATTCTGCCGTATCTACCTTTCGGATGTACGTTCCTACAATTTTCCATTCTTCCTTTCGCGCATTATCGCCTCACTTTTAAAAATGTTTTCTAAGAAACTCCGAGCCGCATAATACTTGTCGGAACATGGTATAAAGAAACCAGGTGTATCACCCGGAACTCAAGAAGTTCTTTGTGATACACCTGATTTTTTGTGTGGACCAGGAGGGGATTGAACCCTCGTCCAAACGGGGACACCAAAAGTTTTCTACATGCTTATCTCTGCCTAAGTTTTCGTGTTATAGCAAGACCAGAGCCACCAACTATAACCTTATCCTCTAAGAGTTTCATCTTTGGCGCGAGGCCACCGCAGACTATTCCTGATATTACTGCACCTCCAGTTCTGAACGCCTCAGGAAATGGGCAACAGGGAGATGTCTCGTTTCAACACCTGGTGTCGAAATAAAGCTAATCTACTGTACTTCGATTAAGCAGCGAGAGCGTAGTTGTTTTCGCCAATTAAATTTTCGAGAGCCGAGATTAAAGTGCCCGCCCACACCCGCACTGCATGCTTACTTTTACCATCTACCCGCTGTCAAATCCAGTCTGGCCCTTGATGGGGTGATGCAAATTTCAAATCAATACCCTTATTTCGGTATGAAGATTCTCATTGCAGGTGCAAATTTACGTAAAAAATGTAATCAATAGGGGTGTTGCTTCAAAAAAATGCTATAGATATGTTTTATCCCTGTCCCTCATGGACTTCTCCAATTTCATCGGCAACTTTTTAGTAACTTTGCAATAAAATTGGACGACTTGCGTTATAAAGAAGGGTAGTTTTTATTTGCTGTCCAGAATAGCTTAACACACTTTATGATTTCAGTAACACACAACCGTAGAAACGATAGCACCTTTATCCCGGTGTGCATGACTTCGTGGCAACTTGCTGTGAAGCGAGTTTTTGATGTTGTGTGTGCGGTCATAGGTCTTGTTGTGTTAAGTCCTGTTTTTTTAGTTATTTATCTCGCTCTGTTAGTGCAACGTAAAGGTAGTCCTATTTTCTCACAAGAGCGTATTGGAATGGGTGGTGAACCTTTTCTTATTTATAAGTTTCGCTCTATGCGCCCAGATGCGGAGAACGGGACTCCTATGTTGACACAGAAGCAGGACGAACGACATACTCCAATAGGACAATTCCTATGTAAACACCACCTTGATGAACTCCCCCAACTCTGGAATGTACTGAAGGGAGACATGTCTTTAGTAGGATATCGCCCTGAACGACAGTATTTCATCGATCAGATTATGCAGCACGATGTGCGCTACCAATTCCTCTATCAGATGCGTCCGGGAATTACCTCTGATGCTACGATTTACAACGGTTACACCGACACTATGGAAAAGATGCTTGAGCGCCTCTCTATGGACCTTCACTACCTTGAAACGGCATCATTGAAGGGTGATATCATTATTATATTAAAGACATTGGGTATTGTGGCAAAGGGGGACTAACCCAGTGAGTTGCCTATCATAAACAAAAGCACACGAAGCGCTTCCAAATGGAGTTACTTCGTGTGCTTTTTTGTGTCCAACTCAAGTTGATTTTATTCTACTGCTGCTGTCTCACCTGCATTTTCCATAGCCTGTTGGCGACGGCGCTTGCGACTGTTGCCACGTTGGTGCTTTTTACGGTCTGCTGGTTTTGCAGTAGCGTTTTCCTGTGGTTGTTCTGTAGTTATCGTCTCGGGAGTAACCTCTATCGCTTCCTCAACGTTCTTTTTCTCCTGTTGTGCACGTTCTGCGGCACGCTTACGGCGTAGGCGACGCTTGGCAGAGTTTGAGAGTTGTTCGCCCTCTGACTGTTGTGGCGCGTTGGGTACTTGCTGTTCGACGATGTCAAGTGATTCTTCCGCTAGGATTTCATTTGTTGATGTGCCCTCAAGAGGTTCGGTAATGGTTTCTAAAGCCTTCTTCGCACGATCGGACTCACGATTGATGCGCTTGTTGCGGCGCTTCTCTTCGCGTTGCTCAATGATGCGCTGACGTTCTGCTTCCACCTCCTCTTCCGATTTCACTTCCGTTTGTGTAAACTCTGCAATGCGCGAAACCTTATGGCGCTTGCGTTTTTCCTTTTTGGGAGTATCAGTTTCGAGCGTTTCTGCCGCTACATTTTCAGCACTTGCATCAGCAGGTGTCTGTTCTGGCGCTTCGGTTTGAACAGTCTGTTCCTTATTTTCTACCACAACCACTTCATGCTTATGAGGAGGTTCGGTTGCCACCACCGCTGTTGAGTGTTTCTCCTTTGCGACCACTGCAGTTGAGTGAGGTTGTGTTGCCACCATTGCTGTAGAGTGTTGCTCCACCACTGTTGGGAAGTGCTGAGTGTCGGTTTCAGCCTCTGCGATAGCCGCTTCTGCTATTGCAGCAATGTTCATGCGCAATGGTTTCTCCTCCTTCTTTGTTTTTTGAGGCGCTTCAGGGGCAGAAGGTTTGGTGTTTTTCGCCTCTTTCGCTTCAGGAGTAGACTGCTTATCCTTATTACTTTCCTTCGGTGCTTGTTCCTGGGTTGCAGGTTCCTTCTTCACGCTGGTCGCCTTCTTCTGCTCTGTAGCGGGAGCAGGTTGCTGTTGTTTCTTGGTTACAACCTGTGACTTTTCCGTTGCGGGTTGCTGTTTCGGTTCACGCTTAACTTGTTGTTGCTCACGGAGAAGGTCATTCTCAATCTCATCAATCTTGGGTAGCACCGCCATTTCGTTAGCCTCCATAGCAGTACGTTTCTCTTTAGATCGGAACACGCTGTCAACTACATTTTCATCGCGGCGCAACATCGTAAGTGTTTCGCGTGCAGCTTGTTGTTGCGCTTCCTTCTTTGAGAAACCCTTTCCGTAACCAAACTCAATCGTTTCAATGATTACGGTGCAATGGAAGAGAGGTTCCTTTTGCTTGTCGCTATCATCAAGGTGCATGATAAAGTCTTGCTTCAACTTATTCTTCTGACACCATTCCAGAAGTTTGCTCTTGAAGTTTACCTCCTTGTTTGCCACACCGTCGAGGTCCATCAAGCGCCCCAAAATCTGCTTCTGTACAAATTTCTGGCAAGTCTTGTAACCCTTGTCTAAATAGATGGCACCCATGAGTGCTTCAAAGGCATTTCCGCCAAGGTGAGAGTGACCGTTATGATTGCGTGTGGAAGTCTGAATGAGTTTATCAATCCCCATATCCTTTGCCAAGCGGTTGAGCGATTCGCGCTGCACGATTTTCGAACGAGTCGCTGTGAGGAATCCCTCGTGGCGCTTCTCAAAATGGTGGAAGAGGATATCGCTTACCACGGACTCCAGTACGGCATCCCCTAAGAACTCCAAGCGTTCGTTGTTGAGCGGTTTACCGTTTTTGTCTCTTAATGCTTGCGACTTATGAGCAAAGGCAATCTTGTAATAATCAATATTTTGAGGATAGAAACCGAGAATGCGGAAGAGCGCCGAGCGCAGTTCGCGGTCCTTACGGAAGGGGAGTCTCAGCCTATCAAATAATCTGCGTAACATTTATAGTAGATGCTATTCTCGTTATACGGTTAAAAACTATAGGAATAGAGGAGTCAGGACAAGTTGTGCGGTCGTCTATGTGACTTTCAAACTTCTCCTAACCCCTCCCTCGTTGTTAATAACCTTGGGTTATCCGTTATACTTCTTCATGATGCAGCACGCATTGTGACCTCCGAAGCCGAAGGTGTTGCTGAGGGCTGCGTTCACGGTGCGTTCTTGCGCCTTGTTGAAGGTGAAGTTAAGGTTGTAGTCAATGTTTTCGTCATTATCGCCTTCCTCGTGATTGATCGTGGGAGGAATAATGTCGTGCTTCACGGCAAGGCAGCTTGCCATTGCTTCCAAAGCGCCAGCAGCACCGAGAAGGTGACCCGTCATTGACTTTGTAGAGCTGATATTGAGCTTGTAAGCGTGTTCGCCGAAGAGCTTGAGGATAGCCTTTACTTCTGAGATGTCGCCTACGGGAGTTGACGTGCCGTGTACGTTGATGTAGTCGATGTCTTCGGGCTTCATTTCAGCGTCCTCAAGAGCGTTTTGCATCACAAGGCAAGCGCCGAGACCTTCGGGGTGAGATGCTGTGATGTGGTGAGCATCTGCTGACATACCGCAACCTGCCAATTCGCAATAGATCTTCGCACCGCGTGCCTTTGCGTGTTCCAATTCTTCGAGGATGAGCACTGCTGCACCTTCACCCATAACGAAACCGTCGCGAGATGCCGAGAAGGGACGGCTTGCCGTTTCGGGACTTTCGTTGCGTGTAGAAAGGGCGTGCATAGCGTTGAAACCACCAACGCCCAAGGGGAAGATAGCGCCTTCAGCACCGCCTGTGAGCATCACGTTTGCCTTGCCGAGGCGGATAAGGTTGAATGCGTCGGCAATAGCATTGGTTGAAGAGGCACAAGCAGAGGTTGTGGTAAAGTTAGGTCCGTGGAAACCGTACATGATTGAGATCTGACCAGAAGCGATGTCGGCAATCATCTTGGGGATGAGGAAGGGGCTGAACTTGGGACCCATTTCCTTGCCGTTTACTGCCCAGTTAGAACATTCTTCTTCAAACGTGTGCATACCGCCGATACCTACGCCGAGCACTACACCTGCCTTTGTGCGGTCAAGTTTTTCTAAGTCGAAGTTGGCGTCCTTCATGGCTTCCATGGCAGCGACTACTGCGTACTGCTCATAGATGTCCATCTTGCGTGCCTCCTTACGGTCGATGTAATCAGCAACATTAAAGTTCTTTACTTCACAAGCAAACTGCGTCTTAAACTGTGATGCGTCGAAGTGAGTGATGGGGCCTGCGCCGCTCTTACCGCTCTTGAGAGCTTCCCAAGTTTCTTCTACGTTGTGACCAAGGGGAGTGAGGGCACCAAGACCAGTTACTACAACTCTTTTCAATTCCATAATGATTTTCCTGTTTTAGTGTGTAGGTGCTACGCACAATGGCAGGCCTAATAAGAGGGCGTCCTATTAGGCTTGTCTGTCAAACGCATCGCGTTTCGACTGTACGGACCTATGTATGAATAAATGAGGAATAAAGATTTGTTGGAAGGTGTACCGCTGAGAATTCTCTTCACGATGGAAAAGAAAAAAGGTTTAACGTTTAACGTTATGACATAGTGACAACGTGACGCTGCACTTCTCAAACGTTATACGTTAAACCTTGTCAGCGGTCAACTATAAAAGATGATCGTTGTTGGGACGAAGAATTAAGCTACGTGTTCTTCGATGTATGCGATAGCATCACCTACAGTAGAAATCTTTTCTGCGTCAGCATCAGGAATTGTAACCTTGAATTCCTTTTCGAGTTCCATGATGAGTTCTACAGTGTCGAGAGAATCTGCACCGAGGTCACCTGCGAAGCTTGCTTCGTTCTTTACATCTGCTTCGTCAACGCTGAGCTTTTCAACGATGATTGCCTTTACCTTTTCTGAAATTTCAGACATAGTCGTTAATTGTTATTAAGTTAATAATGTTATAAACGTGTATGTTTTCGATATGCAAAAGTAACCCTATTTATTCAAATGGCAAAAGTTTTTTAAGAAAATAACACTTTATGCTGCACAGAAAGGGTGTTTTTGTGCAAAAATATAGGGTTTTCTTAGAAAATGTGCCCTCAGGATTACGTTAAATCTTGTTCTTATCCCTTCGCCTGCATCGCCAGGGCGTACATCTTAATCTGCTTAATCATGGCGAGCAACCCGTTGGAGCGGGTGGGGGAGAGGTGCTCCGTCAAGCCTATTTCGCGGATGAAATAGAGGTCGGCGTCTAAGATTTCCTGCGCCGTATGGTCGTTTACCACGCGCAGCAACAGGCTTACGATGCCCTTTACGATGAGCGCATCGCTTTCGGCGGAGAAATGAAGCACGCCATTCTGATTTTCGCATACGAGCCACACGCGACTCTGGCATCCGTCAATCAGGTTGTCCGTAGTCTTATGTTCTTCGGGCAATGCCTCTTGGTCTTCGCCTAAGTCAATGAGCAGCTGGTAGCGGTCCATCCAGTCTTCCAGTTCTGCAAATTCCTCAATTACCTCGTCCTGAAGTTCGTTGATACTCATAGTTATATATAGGTATAGTTTAGTGATGTGGTTGTTATTAGGGTTTCACCTCGGCAAGCACTTCCACCATGGTTTGTCCCACGGCCTTGAGTGCATCTCGGGAGATGTTTTCAGGCGTGTCATTTACAGTGTGCCAAGTAGCGCCGAAGCTGCTGTTGTTATTCTCCACGTAGGGAATAATGTCGATACAGGGAATCGCGCGCAGTTCATTGACGGGCACATGGTCGTCGGTCGCCCAACTACCGTCCTGTTGCGCAAAATAATTCTTGTAACCAAGGCGCGCTGCAGTGCCCCACACACGAGCAACAATGCTACGGGCGTAGCGCAGAGAGTACCCCTCGTAACAGAACAAGGCATCCTTGCCGCCCACCATATCGAGGAGCACGCCAAATTCGGCTTTGTAGTCTGCCACATGGGGATGTTGCGCCCAATATCTTGAACCGAGACACCAGTCCGAACTGTCGTGTGGCGCGCGTTGCTGTTCCCAATAGGGTACGCCGTAATCCTCCATGTCAAAGCAGATGAAGTCGATGCCGATTGCGGGGTTGATTGCCGTACATTGGCGCGCCAATTCCAGCATCACCGCCACGCCGCTCGCACCGTCGTTGGCGCCCATTACGGGAGTGCGGTGGTTGCTTTCATCGGGGTCGTTGTCTGCCCAGGGTCGGCAGTCCCAGTGCGCACATACCAATACGCGCTTCGTAGCCTCAGGGTTGTGACTCGCAATGATGTTGCGCGCCTTCAGTACCGTGCCGTCCCACGCCGTAAGGTCGGCTTTTTGCTCTACGACCTGTAAGCCGTAGTCGGCAAACTTCTTTACCAGGTAGTCGCCACAAGCCTTGTGCGCCGCAGAGTTAGGGATGCGCGCACCGAAGTTGCATTGATCCACGACGAACTGGTAGGCAGAGTCGGCGTTAAAAGCAACGGTCAATTTCTGCTCAACCTTTGTTTCCGCAGGGGCAGGAGTCGTATTTTTTGTTGCTCCTCCACACGCACAGAGGAGGGGGAAGAGCAAGAGGGGGAGGTATTTCATGAAGTGAGTAGTGAGTAATGAGTAGTGAGTAGTATTCCATGCGGTGCATATTCGACACCCCTCACCACCTGCGGTGGTCCCAATTGATTTCGCTACGCTCATCTTCCTCCTTCTCGTAAGGCATAGTACAAACAAGTTTGTCCTCTGCTCTTACTTCGGGAGTCGGTTCCCCCTATAAACAGCTAATCTTTGTACACATTTTTGAGATGTTATCTATTTGATTATTAGCAATATACTTGTGTATCCCAAGTTTTTTTGTTATCTTTGTATATGTACAC
>JAZTYI010000078.1:0-32064 GCA_045636885.1 Alloprevotella sp. | reverse complement strand
TTGGCCTCCGACTTCAAATCCAAACATCCATAGACCCAGGGCGTTGCCCTGGTCTGTGTGCTTATTGGCCTTTCAGGCCGTTACTTCTCAAAAACTTTACCGGACACCAATATTTGTTTTTATTGTTCTACTAAATCTCATGCAGATGTCAAAGGGTATAGAGGTTTAATGTATCGATCGGATTTGTGAAGATTATGTTTATCAACTGAAATCTCTGAAATACAGTTTTGCTATGCATTTGGATCTGGGCGATACACGAACTCCGTGGAGAGTAAGTGTAAATCCTCTAGTTTTTTTTGGGGTGTCCGTAAATATCTGTAATTTTGCTAGGGTAAACACATTTAATATATTAAGACTATGACTACACTTCAGTTGAATGCAGAAATATATGAGGCGTTGAGCATTATTGCTCAGGATGAATCGTTGCTGAAAAAAGCGGCTCGCTCATTGAAGCGCCTTGCCTCCATGAAAAAGGACGAGACGTTGATGAGTGAGAAGAACGGTTAACGATGAGTGGTTAACGTTTAAAGTTTAACGTTGAGAGGGGAGAGGCTATGCTGACAAAGGACTACAGACAACGGACAACAGTCAACGGAAGGAGGAAGGGGAACGATTAACGTTGAAAGTTTAGAGTTGAGAGGGGACTATGGTTCTGAAGTTCGGATGTTCTGAAGTTCTGAGGGGAACGAGGAACGGGGAATAAATCAGTGAGAAGTGAGGAACTAGGAGTGAGGGGTGCCTTTCGGAACTTTAACCAGTGAGGAGTTATGAAGAGTGCAGAGTACAGAGTACTGATAACAACTGCACTGCTTTTATACTTGTGATTCTCGTGATCCGTGGAGAAAAACGGTTTGATTTGTTGATTTTTTGTCAACGTGATAATCCTGAAATATGTTGGGATTTCTAATTTTAGAATAATGTTATGAATGATAAGTTTCAGATACCATATATTAATGCATGCATACGTGCATTTGCAATTAGGTTTTCTCTGTCCACTCCAGCTGCGTTTAGATATTTGAAACGTTTCAATGGAGTGAATTTCCTTGAAGAGTTTTATGATGTTGAACATTTACTTTCTATAGATGAGGCGGTGAACGATCTGGTGTTAATTTGTAAAAAAAATGGAGGAATGTTAGTATGATTTTATATCATGGAACGAATGTTGATTTTGATGTGATTGATATTGAGAAGTCTAATCCTTACAAAGATTTTGGTAAGGGGTTTTATTTGACTGATATTAAAGAACAGGCTGAAAGAATGGCTCAAAGAAAGGTGAAGTTCTATGGCGGTAGTCCTGTTGTGCAAACTTATGAATTTGATGAAAGAGAGTTGGATGGGAAGCATGTGAAGGTTTTGAGATTTTCAAAACCATGTGAAGATTGGGCGGTTTTTATTCATAACAATCGTAATCATTCGGATATTTTCAGTCATGACTATGATGTGGTGGTTGGACCGATTGCGGATGACGGTATTGCTTACCTTTTAGGGCGTTATGATGAGGGAACTATCACTTTGTCAGAATTGGTAAGAGGGTTGGATGTTAAACATCTAAATAATCAATATTTTTTTGGTACCCCTAAAGCTTTAAACTTGTTGAGGAGAGTATGAAGGATGACAATATAAAAGATTTCTTAAAGAATCGAATTGTGGATCAGATGACTTTATTTTTGATAAGGGATTTTAGTTTGTCTTTATCTGATGCCTTGGAATTTATCTACAATTCAGACCTTTATGCGACACTAATGGATGATGAAACAGGACTCTATTTAGAAAGTCCTGCTTATGTGTATGAGCATATAAAGAAGGAATATCTTACAGGAATGAAGTGATTTGCAGAGGGGGTAGAGTTCAACTGACAGAGTACAACTGCCTTGCGGGGTGATTTATTGTCAACGTATATGGTAAACGGTTGGCTATGCAGGGCAGTTAAGAGTACAGAGAACAGAGAACAACTGCCGTGCGGGGTGTTATTTCCCCTTAAAGGGATATATCCACCAGCGAAGGGCAACGCCCTGGACAGAGTACAGCAGTTTTGCGGAGAGTTGATGACGTTTATATTAAGGACGCACGGATTGTACGTTCGTACAGGTTGGGTGAATACACGACTGTGCAGGGTGAGATTCTGTGGATTCTGTTTCTTGTTGATAAATAATACGTGGAGATTCGCGTGGAGACTTGAAAGGGGTGAGTTTTATGTTGAGATTATAGACATTTAATGATAACGGGCAGACTGAGAGGTTTGCCCGTTGTTTTTTGAATGGTTCAAAATGTCAGTTGTTGGTGGCAAAAGAGCGGGTTATTGTGGGGTAGGGCATTGTGTAAACTGTGGTTTGTGGGTAAAACAGTGGAAAAAAGTAAAATTTAGGCATGTGTTGTGTTGTTTGTTAAGGAAAAATTTGTAACTTTGCACCCCAAAAGGTGTAGTGTGCGCTTACGATAAGCGGAAAGCACTGCGAAATTCTCTCTATTTGAATACAAAATATAATATATAACAAACAAAAAAATTAAAACAAAATGCCTACTATTTCACAATTGGTAAGAAAGGGTAGAAGCGTAGCTGCAGACAAGTCTAAGTCTCCTGCGTTGGATTCGTGCCCTCAGCGTCGTGGCGTTTGTGTTCGTGTGTACACTACTACGCCTAAGAAGCCTAACTCAGCAATGCGTAAAGTTGCTCGTGTTCGTTTGACAAACTCTAAGGAAGTTAACTCTTACATCCCCGGTGAAGGTCACAACCTTCAGGAACACTCAATCGTTCTCGTTCGTGGTGGTCGTGTAAAGGACCTTCCTGGTGTACGTTACCACATCGTTCGCGGTACTCTCGATACTGCAGGTGTTGCTAACCGCACGCAGCGTCGTTCTAAGTACGGTGCTAAGCGTCCCAAGGCTGCTAAGAAGTAATCTTAACAGTATTTAAACACATTAGGCGTCGTGTCATAATGCACAAACCACTGTGTTGCTTGTCGATTTTGGATTCGGTCACGTGCTTCTGTACGCTTCCTTCATCCGCAATCTTAGCGCCTTGTGTTTTATACATTCTTACACAACTTAAGAGGGGGTACCAAAATTTATCTATTTTGACACACCCCTCATCTTTTTCTAATTTATAAACATTTGGTTTGCACAAGGGTTGAGTAAACTCCAAGTGTGGAGTTGAAGACGTATGATGCAGCCTATTAAAACCAATTTTCTACAATGAGAAAAGCAAAACCTAAAAAGCGTTTGGTTCTTCCCGATCCCGTTTATGGAGACCAGAAGGTTTCTAAGTTCGTTAACCACCTTATGTACGATGGTAAGAAGAATATCTCTTATGAAATCTTCTACAGCGCCCTCGCTATCGTAGGTGAAAAGATGAAGGACTCTGAAAAGTCTGCTCTCGAAATCTGGAAGGAAGCGCTTGCTAAGATTACTCCCCAGGTTGAAGTTAAGTCTCGCCGTATCGGTGGTGCTACTTTCCAGGTGCCCACAGAAATCCGCCCCGACCGTAAGGAATCTGTTTCTATGAAGAACATGATCGGTTACGCACGTAAGCGTGGTGGTAAGACTATGGCTGACAAGCTCGCAGCCGAAATTATGGATGCATACAACGAACAGGGTGGTGCATTCAAGCGTAAGGAAGATATGCACCGTATGGCTGAAGCTAACCGTGCGTTCGCTCACTTCAGATTCTAATCCCCTTTAATACTGAAAGACATGGCAAAAAATGATTTGCACTTGACGCGTAACATCGGTATCATGGCTCACATCGATGCCGGTAAGACTACAACGTCTGAGCGTATCCTCTTCTACACTGGTAAGACTCACAAGATCGGTGAAGTACACGAAGGTGGCGCTACAATGGACTGGATGGAGCAGGAACAGGAACGTGGTATTACTATCACTTCTGCTGCTACAACTACTTACTGGAACTACGCTAACACTCAGTATAAGATCAACCTCATCGACACTCCGGGACACGTTGACTTCACAGCTGAAGTAGAACGTTCACTCCGTGTGCTCGACGGTGCTGTTGCTGCATATTGTGCAGTAGGTGGTGTTGAACCTCAGTCTGAAACTGTATGGCGCCAGGCTGACAAGTATAACGTTCCCCGTATTGCATACGTAAATAAGATGGACCGTTCTGGTGCTGACTTCTTTGAAGTTGTACGCCAGATGAAGGCGGTGCTCGGTGCAAATCCTGCTCCCATCGCAATTCCTATCGGTGCTGAAGAAACTTTCAAGGGTATCGTTGACCTCATTGACATGAAGGCTATCTTCTGGCACGATGAAACAATGGGTGCTGACTACAGCGTAGAAGAAATTCCCGCTAACCTCGTTGACGAAGCAGAAGAATGGCGTGCGAAGCTCGTTGAATCAGCTGCAGAAACTGACGAAGCGCTCATGGAAAAGTTCTTCGAAGATCCCGCTTCAATCACTAAGGAAGAACTCGTTGCTGCTATCCGTAAGGCTACACTCGCAATGGATATCGTTCCTATGACTTGTGGTTCTTCATTTAAGAACAAGGGTGTACAGAAGTTGCTTGACTACGTTTGTATGTTCCTTCCCTCTCCCATGGACGGTGGTGCTACAATCGGTACTAACCCCGACACTGGCGAAGAAGAAAGCCGTATGCCTTCTGAAGACGAAAAGACTTCAGCTCTTGCGTTTAAGATTGCTACTGACCCCTATGTTGGTCGCTTGACATTCTTCCGTGTTTACTCTGGTAAGGTTGAAGCTGGTTCTTACATCTACAACGTTCGTTCAGGTAAGAAGGAACGTGTATCTCGCCTCTTCCAGATGCACTCAAGCAAGCAGAATCCTGTTGACTTGATCGCAGCTGGTGATAACGGTGCAGGTGTAGGTTTCAAGGATATCCGTACTGGTGACACTCTTTCTTCTGAAGACGCACCCCTCGTACTCGAATCTATGGACTTCCCCGATCCCGTTATCGGTATCGCAGTTGAGCCCAAGACTCAGAAGGACCTCGATAAGCTTTCTAACGGTCTCGCTAAGCTCGCTGAAGAAGACCCCACATTCACTGTTAAGACTGACGAACAGTCTGGTCAGACAGTGATCTCTGGTATGGGTGAACTTCACCTCGATATCATTATCGACCGTCTTAAGCGTGAATTCAAGGTAGAATGTAACCAGGGTAAGCCCCAGGTTAACTACAAGGAAGCTATCACGAAGACAGTTAACCTCCGCGAAGTTTACAAGAAGCAGTCTGGTGGTCGCGGTAAGTTCGCTGATATCATCGTTAACGTTGGTCCCGTTGATGAAGACTTCACTCAGGGTGGTCTCCAGTTCGTAAACAAGGTAACTGGTGGTAACATTCCTAAGGAATTCATCCCCTCTGTACAGAAGGGCTTCGAAAACGCTATGAAGAGCGGTGTGCTCGGCGGTTATCCCCTCGACAGCCTCAAGGTTGAATTGCTCGATGGTTCATTCCACCCCGTTGACTCTGACCAGTTGTCTTTCGAAATCGCAGCGCTCCAGGCTTACAAGAACGCATGTGCTCAGGCTGGTCCCGTATTGATGGAACCCCTCATGAAGTTGGAAGTTGTTACTCCCGAAGAAAACATGGGTGACGTAATCGGTGACTTGAACAAGCGTCGTGGTCAGGTTGAAGGTATGGAAAGCAGCCGTTCAGGTGCACGTATCGTTAAGGCTAAGGTGCCCCTCGCAGAAATGTTCGGTTATGTAACTGCACTCCGTACTATCACTTCTGGTCGTGCTACTTCTTCAATGGTTTACCACAGCCACATCGCACTCTCTTCTAACATCGCTCGCGAAGTTCTCGAAGAAGTTAAGGGTCGCGTTGACCTTGTGAAGTAATTCACATCCCAATAAACAATCACTACTTTACGCGCAGGCAGGCTAACGAATGACTCTTAGCCTGTGCTGCTCGGAAAGCTTAAAACATTAAAATAAAATGAGTCAAAAAATTCGTATCAAGTTGAAGTCTTACGACCACACGCTCGTTGACAAGTCAGCAGCTAAGATCGTGGCATCAGTTAAGGCTACAGGTGCAGTAGTTAGCGGTCCAATTCCTCTCCCTACTCGCAAGCGTATCATCACTGTTAACCGTTCTACATTCGTTAACAAGAAGTCACGCGAACAGTTTGAAGTATCTACTTTCAAGCGCCTCATCGACATCTACAGCTCTACTCCTAAGACTGTTGATGCTCTCATGAAGCTCGAACTCCCCTGCGGTGTTGAAGTAGAAATCAAGGTGTAGTTTTTAGACTTTGACTTGTGTTCAAAGCAGATTGTTGTCAATAGTCAATAGATTATAGACAACGGACTGTGCGAATCAAGAATAACGTCCTGCAAAAGTTTTCCTTTTGCAGGATTTTTTTGGACGAGTGAAAGGTTAACGGTGAAAGGTTAACGACTAGTGTCCTAAATATGTCCCTATATAATTAGTGCTGAGACTTTCGTAAGGTCGCTCTACTCTCTGTCCCCTCCTCTTTATTCTTCTCTATATGACGAATACTCGCATTCCTTCTTCCATAGTTTCTTTTGTGCCGCTGCTTGTGCTGGTGGCGCTCCTCTCCGTGACCATTTATGCCTTTGGTGACGGTGCTCTTTCGGGCGGCAGTCAGATTTGTTTGCTCGTCTCTTCTGCAGTATGTGCTACCATTGGGATGTGGCGTTATGGTGTTGCTTGGAAGACGTTTGAGCATGCCATTGAGACGAACGTAAAGCGCGTGACGGAGGCCGTGTTTATACTTCTCATGATTGGCGCACTCTCTGGTATTTGGATGATAAGCGGAATTGTGCCTACGATGATTTATTACGGTCTTCAGATTATCCATCCTGCGTTTTTCTTACTAACCACGTGTGTGCTCTGTGCGGTTGTTTCGTTGATGACGGGGAGTTCGTGGACCACAGTTGCTACTATTGGTGTGGCACTTATTGGTATTGGTCAGGCACAAGGTTTTCACGAAGGGTGGGTTGCCGGAGCAATCATCTCAGGTGCCTATTTTGGGGACAAGATGTCACCACTCTCTGACACCACCGTATTGGCATCCTCTACCGTAGGCGTGCGCCTCTTTACGCATATCCGTTATTTGGTCTATACCACGATACCCGCGCTCTTCTGCGCCCTTGTGGTCTATCTCATTGCAGGTTTTACGCTCCCCGCAGGTGATGCTACTTCCATCCAAAGTTATGCGGCAGCGCTTGATACCAAGTTCGACATCACCCCCTGGGCGCTGATAGTCCCCTTGCTTACGGCAGTGATGATTTGGAAGCGCCTGCCTTCGCTCATCACGCTCTTCCTTTCTACGCTGATGGCCATCCTCTTTGCACTGCTTTACCAACCCAGTGTACTATTAGAAATTGCCTCAAGTGGAACGGGTGCACTGGCATTATTTAAGGGAACGATGCAATCCGTCTTTGGGGCAACTCAATTAGATATGGGCACTGCCGAACTTAACGACCTTGTGAGCACTGGCGGTATGGCAGGAATGATGGACACGATTTGGTTAATTCTTTGCGCCATGTGCTTTGGTGGCGTGATGTCGGCAAGTGGCTTCTTGGCGGGAATCTCCCGTGTGTTCCTCAGTTTCGTACGCCGCACCTTTAGTCTTGTGGCGTCAACCGTAGGTTCGGGAATCTTGTTCAACATCGTTACTGCCGACCAATACATTTCCATCATTCTCACGGGGAATATGTTTAAGGAAACCTACCACAATAATGGTTATGAAGTGCGCCTCTTGAGTCGCACTACGGAAGACGCCGTGACCGTTACTTCGCCACTCATTCCTTGGAATACGTGCGGTATGACACAGGCAACGGTAATGGGTGTGGCTACATGGACTTATCTTCCCTACGCCGTCTTTAACTACCTCTGTCCCGTGTTCTCAATCATCATTGCTATTACGGGTTATAGAATATTTAAGAAGCATTCGTCAGTGGAGGAATAATCCTCACTGAGAAAGGAGAAATGACAGTGCTCACCTCGAGTGCATGATGTCATTTCTCCTTTTTCCTTTTTCATTTCTGCGCTCCTGCACGCTAAATGTGAGAATAATTCGTTATCTTAGCAACGAGAAACACTGGTGTTTGGAAAAAGATATTTCATACTCCAAACATAACGCCTTATTACTAACCTGAATACAACTATAACCATGAATAACAATAACAACTTTTGTGTGATTATGGCAGGCGGTGTCGGTCGCCGTTTATGGCCCTACAGTCGTAAAAACCTGCCCAAGCAGTTCGTGGATTTCTTCGGTACAGGTCGCACGCTTCTGCAACAGACATTTTATCGCTATGCGCAGTTTATTCCTGTAGAGAATATTTATGTTTCCACCTTTACGGATTATGTTGATATTGTCAAACAACAGTTGCCTGAACTTCCGGTCGAGCAAATCCTTATAGAACCCGTTCAACTCTCTACCGCACCTGCTGCTGCATGGTCTGCGCTTTACCTCTCTCGAAACTTTGGTGATGGTAACCTGATAATCACTCCTGCCGACCAATATATTGTTAATGAAGAACGCTTCGTGGCGCAGGTGTCTTGCGGATTGGAATATGTTGCAACCCACAACAACTTCTTGGCAGTCGGTGTAACTCCTACGACACCCCACACAGGGTATGGTTACATTCAGAAGGACGATGTGACCGACGGGCAATATCCGCTTGTAAAATCATTCACTGAGAAACCCGACTTGCAGTTTGCTGAGATGTTCGTAGAGAGTGGCGAATTCCTTTGGAACTCAGGTTTATTTATGTGTAACCTGCCAACGATGCTCCAGATGTTATCGCACGAACTGCCCACCTTTGCAGAATGTATTAGCAAAGTGAAGGGTGGCATGTCGGATGCAGAAGTCGAACACCTGTTCCGCACGACCTATCCCTCTATGCTTCACCAGTCCATTGACCTTCTACTCTTGGAAAAGACAAAAAACGTAGTAGTGATGGCATGCGATTTTGGATGGGCAGATGTAGGTTCTTGGCCCGAACTGCATGAGGTAGAGCAGAAGGATGCTGACGATAATGCCGTTATTTCACCTACGCGTGTACTTTTCGATAAAGCCTACGGTAACCTTGTATGCCTCCCTGACGCGAAAGCAGCCGTCATTGCGGGACTTGAAGGGTATCTTGTAGCAGAGAAAGACGGAGTACTTGTTGTTTGTCCCAACTACGACCCCGCCATCGTGCGTCGCCTCGTGACGGAAGCACAAATGAAATTGGGCGAAGAGTTTGTATAGTATAAAAACAGAGAGAGAGGCAATATTGCCTCTCTCGCTGTTTTTGTAGGTCCTCTAAGGTCTTTAAAGTCTCTAAGGTCTCTAAGGTCTCTAAGGTCTTTAAGGTCTGTAGACTGTTGTCTGTTGTCTGTCGTCTATCGTCCGTTGACCGATTCCTATTCCGCTTCGCCCTCCATGTTATACTGCTGGAAGAGGAAGTTGTTGTAAGGATATTTCTGTACGTGGAGTTCTCTGACGCGCTTGTAGAGGAGCGCCTTGAGTTCTTCAATATTGGTCTTCTGGCGCGCTGAGATGAAGATGCAGTCATCGCCTACACGACTCATCCACGTGTTCATCAAGTCATCGAGTGACACGTTTTCTTTGCCCGCAGGAGTGAGGTCGTCGGCATCCTTTTCGGTCCAGCGGTAAGCGTCCATCTTGTTGAAGACAATCACCGTGGGTTTGTCGGCACAACCGAGGTCGGCAAGCGTCTGGTTCACCACCTGCATTTGTTCTTCAAACTCGGGGTGACTCACGTCAACGATGTGGAAGAGAATGTCTGCCTCGCGCACTTCATCAAGTGTGGACTTAAAGGAATCTACAAGGTCGTGGGGGAGTTTGCGAATGAAACCTACGGTGTCGGTAAGCAGGAAGGGGAGGTTTTCAATGATAACCTTGCGCACGGTAGTGTCGAGCGTGGCGAAGAGTTTGTTTTCGGCAAACACTTCACTCTTGGCAAGAAGGTTCGTGAGGGTAGATTTTCCCACGTTCGTGTAACCCACGAGCGCCACACGCACCATCTGTCCGCGATTTTTGCGTTGCGTAGTTTTCTGCTTATCAATTTCCGCCAAGCGTTCCTTAAGTAGCGACATGCGGTTGAGGATGATACGACGGTCCATTTCTAACTGTGTTTCCCCAGGTCCACGGAGTCCCACGGCACCACCGCGCTGGCGCTCCAAGTGCGTCCATAGGCGCTGCAAACGGGGAAGCATGTAGCGGTATTGTGCTAATTCCACCTGCGTCTTGGCATTTGCTGTCTGCGCACGCATAGCAAATATGTCGAGAATGAGACTCGTGCGGTCCAAAATCTTGACCTTAAGTTCTGCTTCGATATTGCGTAATTGCTTTGCCGAAAGTTCGTCGTCGAAAATCACCATACCGATTTCGCGCTCGGCTTCTTCTTCCATCTCGATGTATTGGCGGATTTCTTCCAACTTACCCTTGCCGACGTAAGTGATACTGCTGGGCCCATCTACGCGCTGTGTGAAACGCTTCACCGTAACAGCGCCAGCGGTCTCAGCAAGGAATTCCAATTCATCCAAATATTCGTTGGTCTTTCGCTCGTCCTGGCGCTTCGTGATAAGTGCCACGAGAATGGCGGTTTCGGCTTTTGCTTCTGATTGTATAAATTCTTTCATTTATGAGGTCTTGAGGTTGTGAGGTTAAGAGGTTCTGAGGTTTTGAGAATTTTAGGTTATGAGGTTCTGAAGTTCTGAGGTTCTGAGGTTCAGAAGTCTTGAAATTCTGAGGTAAAAAGTTTTTTAGGGGAGATTGTTCAGGATAAAATACCTATTAATTTACCCTTGCGTTGCGCTCTTCCTGAGTGAGCGTAAACGCTTTACGGGTGCGCTTCGCCACTTCCGTATTGTCGATGCGTCCAGAAAATTGTTCTGCGCCCACACCGATAGCAAAGGCGGGGACATAGCCATTGGAGTGACCGCCACTGGTCCATCCTACGAGGGCTGCGCGATTGATTATTTCCTTAGCGGCAGTTGCGAGGGCATCTTCCTGAGAGTAGAGGCTCTTATTGCCTTCTGCTTTTCCTGCAACAATAGCCTCGTAGGCTTTCTTGAGACGTGCTTCTTGGCGTTCGCTAATGGCGATGTGTTCCCAGAAACCAAAGTTTTCGGTCAAGTCTTTCTTCACCACGTCCCAGGTAAATGCGTCGCCGAGAGTGGTGTGGAGTTGTGAGATATGCTTTGTGTATTTCCACGCACTCATTTTCTGGTGTTGCAACAAGTGAAGGCGGAGTTCGTAAGCACCAGTGCCGAGCGACATACCCCCCGTTTCGTGGTCGGCAGTCACTACGATGAGCGTTTCATCGGGATGTTGCTTGTAAAATTCAAGAGCCACCTTCACCGCTTCATCAAGGTCGAGCGTCTCCTGGATAACTGCGGCGGCGTCATTGGCATGGCAAGCCCAGTCAATCTTACCCCCTTCGATGGCGAAGAAGAAACCGTCCTTATTTTTGTGCATCAAGAAGTCGATACCCTGACTTACGATTGTGGCAAGCGTAAGGTCGGTTTCGCATCTGTCTATGGCGTAGGGCAGAGCGGTATTGTCAAAAGCGTTAGCCTCGTCCGATTGCAACATCATGAGGCGCTTTGCCTTCTTCAACTTCTTTTCGTTAAAGTCCAAACCTTTGGTTACGGTGTATCCCGCATTCTCGTAAAGTTGATAGAGGGGCACTTCGTTGGGACAGTCTTTATGTGTGGGTTGCAAGAAAGCAGAACCCGCGTAGAAGTCGAACTTTGCTTCTAAAAGGTCATGCCCAATGCGGTGATAGTTGCCGCGATAGGATTCGTGGGCATAGAAACTGGCAGGAGTGGCATGGTCAATGCTCACAGAGGTAGCTACACCAACCGCCATGCCTTGTGCTTTTGCTGCTGAGGCAATGCTGGCAACGGACGTCTGACCGTCGGGCGTCATGGAGATAACCCCGTTTTTTGTCTTCTCACCCGTAGCAAGGGCTGTGCCTCCCGCCGCCGAGTCGGTCACACCATTCGTTGCGGATTCCGTATGTACGAGCGCTACATGGGGGAATGAAGCGAATGCCATGGGCGTAATGCCGATGCGTCCCTCAAGCGCTGCGCGATAGGTTTCGGCAGCATTCACTTGGTTGACGCCCATGCCGTCGCCGATGAAATAGAACACATATTTTGCTTGTGCGCTGACAAAAAGCGTGATAGAGCAACAGATAAGTAAGAGAAGTGTGCGCATAGTGGTGTGTTTGTTGGTGTGTTTATTCTGCGTCAGTGTTGAATGACAGTTGGTGAGGATAGTGCGTGTTAACTGTAGCAACCTCCTCGGGAGTGAACCGATGAAGCGAGGGGTAATTGCGCCGTAGGAAACCCTCAAGGTTTTGTGGTGCGGAAACCATCAGCGGACCAAAGGGCACACGCTGCAACCGTTCGATTTCTTCCTTCTTGACGTGATCAGTCTTCGTGATGACATTGTTGTAAAATGCTGTGTTCCAACCGTTGAAACACGATTGTGCCCAAACGATTAAGCGATAAGTGAAACGCTTGGTGAAGCAGAGGTTGAAACAACGGTTGAGTAGGCACCCCATGCGTCCGCGGTTGGTGGGCGTTTCGATTTCGCAGGTGCCAAAGTGCTTCCAAATCCACGCTTCCTTGCCAATCAAGCAACACTTTAGGAAGTTTACTGCTTCAAACTGGATGCGACGCAGGAGAAGATTGTCGGGGATTTTGTCAAAGGGAAAGATATCGACAAAAATGCCCGGGTGCATGGGGACATTCTTGAACATACGTTCGACAAACAGCGTCTTATTCTTCTTTACCTTTGCGAAGTAGTAGGGCGTGTGAGGGTCCGTTTCTTGCCAAGAAAGGAAATACTTCGCTCCCAATTCCTGCGGCGCGATGCGGAGGAAGCGGTTGTAATTTTCGCGTGTCATCCCGATGTCTATATCGTCGTCCCAGGGAAGAATCGCCTTGTCGTATAGCGCACCAATAGCAGTCCCACCAATTACGAAATAGGGAATGTCGTGCTTGATGCAAATCTCGTCAATCTTGTTCAAGATTTCATAAAGCACCTGTTGAAGTTGGGTGAGTTCCGCTGTGGAGTAGGTGTGTGTCATAGGGCAAAGCGTAAGGAGTTTTGCAATGTGTGAAACTACAAAACCAGTAGTCCACAAATATCCTACAAAGATACGCTTTGCATTTGAGAGAATTGCTCTTGTGTCACAAATATGTATATAGCGAGGTAAAAAACTGAGAGTCCGCGGGTAAAAAGTCGGGGGATTTTTGTAATTTTACTCCCTAATTGGGATAGTGTCGCTTTGGCGCTCCCTTGACTTTGATAAAATTATACAACAATGATATACAAATGGAATTACGAACTGCCGTCTCCCGAGGTGAAGGAAACCGAGGAGCAGTTGGCGCTTGAGGTGGGTGTGCATCCTGCCTTGGGGCACCTGCTGACGCAGCGTGGGTTCACCACGCCGCAGGAGGCAAAGCGCTTTTTCCGCCCTCAACTTGCTGACCTGCATGATCCCTTCTTGATGAATGATATGCAGGAGGCTGTAGACCGCCTGAATGAGGCGATGATCCGCAAGGAGCGCATCATGGTGTATGGCGACTACGATGTTGATGGATGTACGGCGGTGGCGCTGGTGTATAAGTTCTTGCGCGATTATTACCCTAACGTAGATTACTACATCCCCGATCGTTATGATGAAGGGTATGGCGTTTCGAAAAAGGGTGTAGAGTTTGCCGCCGAAACAGGCGTGGGGTTGATTATCGTTTTGGACTGCGGTATTAAGGCGGTTGAGGAAATTGCTTATGCCAAGGAGTTGGGTATCGACTTTATTATCTGCGACCACCATGTTCCCGACGAGGAACTCCCCTGTGCTGTGGCGATTCTCAATCCAAAGCGCGAGGATAATCGTTATCCTTACACCGACCTCTCGGGTTGTGGCGTAGGTTTCAAGTTTATGCAAGCCTTCGCGCAGAGCAATGGCATTGAGTTCAACCAACTGCATCAGTTGCTCGACCTCTGCGTCATCAGTATCGCTTCGGACATTGTGCCCATCATGGGTGAAAATCGCATCTTGGCGTATCACGGACTGCGCATTCTCAACAGCAAACCTTCCGTAGGCCTTAAGGCTGTTTGTGAAGTGTGTGGGGTGGGCGACCGTGAAGTGACGATGAATGATATTATCTTCAAAATCGGTCCGCGCCTGAATGCTTCCGGAAGAATGCAGAACGGTAAGGAGGCGGTGCAACTGCTCGTAGAGCGCAACTACCCCGAGGCGTTGGAATTGGCAAACCTGATTGATCAGTACAACGATGCCCGAAAGGACCTCGACAAGCAGATGACCGAAGAAGCAATCGAAATGGCGAAGGCAACGCCCGGTATTGACGAACACCGCTCGGTGGTGATCTACAACGAGGCTTGGCACAAGGGCGTTATTGGTATTGTTGCTTCGCGCCTGACGGAACTCTACTATCGCCCTGCCGTGGTGCTCACGCGTAGTGAAGGTATCGCTACGGGGTCTGCCCGCTCGGTCTCGGGGTTTGATGTCTATAGCGCTGTGCAACATTGTGCCGACCTGCTGGAGAACTTTGGTGGTCACACCTATGCCGCTGGACTCTCGCTCAAGGTAGAGCATGTGGAGGAATTCAAGCGACGCTTCGAAGCCTATGTGTCGGAGCACATCCTTGATGAACAAACGCAACCCACGCTCGATATTGACGCACAACTCGACTTCAGCGATATCAATATAAAGTTCTTCCAAGACTTGAAGAAATTCTCGCCTTTCGGTCCGGGTAATCCGAAACCCATCTTCTTCACACCACGTGTTTACGACTATGGTACAAGCAAGGTGGTGGGTCGCGGACAAGAGCATATCAAGCTTGAACTGGTTGATAACAAGAGCAACAATGTGATGAACGGCATCGCTTTCGGACAGAGTTCTCAAGCGCGTTATATCAAGACCAAGCGTGCATTTGATATTTGCTATACCGTAGAAGAGAATACGCATAAGCGTGGTGAGGTGCAACTGCAGATTGAAGATATCCGTCCGTTGGAGTAACTTGTTTCGTCCCTTTTCTTTAGGCAAAAGAAAAAAACTTACAATGCGCTTTCGTTCCATCTTACAGCAATATTGGGGGTATCCCGACTTTCGCGGCATACAGGCGGACATCATCCGCAGTATCGCCGAGGGTCGGGATACACTTGGTTTGATGCCTACGGGTGGGGGTAAGAGTATTACCTTTCAAGTGCCCGCTCTGGCGATGGAGGGGGTTTGCATTGTCGTTACGCCGCTTATTGCGCTGATGAAAGATCAGGTGCAGCACCTGAAGCAGCGTGGCATTACTGCTGAGGCAATCTATACGGGAAAGAGTCGTGAGGATGTGATGCGCATATTGGATAATGCCATCTTTGGGGGCGTAAAGTTTTTGTACATATCTCCCGAGCGTATCGCCTCCGAACTCTTTCAGCATAAGGTAAGAGGCATGAAGGTGTGCTTCATCACGGTAGACGAGGCACACTGTATTTCGCAATGGGGTTATGACTTCCGTCCCGCTTATCTGAAAATTGCAGACTTGCGCTTGTTAGTGCCCAATGCCCCTGTTTTGGCGCTTACGGCTACAGCCACACCACAAGTGGTGGACGATATTCAAGAGCGTCTTTGTTTTGCTAAGAAGAACGTCTTCAGCATGAGTTTTGAGCGCAAAAACCTCCGCTACATTGTGCGCACTACGGAGAATAAGTTTAACGAACTCATTCACATCCTCCGTTGTGTGGAGGGACCAGCGATTGTTTACACCCGCAGTCGTCAAGGTACGGTAGATATTGCGCAAGCACTCGTGGCAGAAGGGTTTACCGCTTTGCATTATCACGCAGGACTTTCGAATGTGGAAAAGGATGTGCGCCAGCGCTCTTGGCAGGAGGACGACACGCGCATCATGGTGGCCACGAATGCCTTTGGTATGGGGATTGATAAACCCGATGTGCGCCTGGTGATTCACATGGAAGCGCCCGACTCCATTGAGGCCTATTTTCAGGAGGCCGGACGTGCAGGGCGTGATGGTAAATGCTCTTATGCCGTGCTCTTGCGGGATAAAGGTGATAACACCCGCATGTTGCGCACGGTCAGCGAGAATTATCCCGAACTCGACTATGTGCGTAGCGTCTATGACGACCTCGCAAATTACTTCCAGATGCCCGTGGGCGAGGGCGAAGGCGTTACGCGTGAGTTTGACCTTGATAAGTTTTGTGTTAACTTCCGTCGTTTCCCCATACAAGTGGAGAGTGCCATTCGCTTGCTCGAACTTGCGGGGTATCTGTACTATCGTGAAGAGGAGGAGAATGTGTCGCGCGTCATCTTTTTGATGCATCGTGACGACCTCTACTACCAGCGAGGTTTGACGCCGATGCTTGACCGTGTGCTTAATGCGCTGTTGCGCCATTACTGCGGACTCTTTGCTGATTATGTCGTGATTGATGAAGAGGTACTGGCAAAGACATGTGGCTGCACGCCACGTGAAGTGTATGAACAGTTGAAGGCGCTTACGCACATGCGTGTGCTCAACTACATACCCAAGAAGCGTGCTTCCTATATCACCTATATGACGCGCCGCCTTGAGGGGCAACATCTTCTGTTCCCGCCCATTGTCTATGCTCAACGCAAGGAGAACTATATTCAGCGTATCAACTGTGTGTTAGATTACGCTACGCGCACGGATATTTGTCGCAGTGTGTATCTGCTCGATTATTTTGGCGAGAAGGATGCCACGCCCTGTGGCGGTTGCGATGTGTGTCTTGAGGGGGCGCGTTACGCTGTGGATTACAAGCGTGTTGCGCAACAGATCTTGGCCTTCTTATCCGATGGACTTCCACACCCTGCGGGTGAACTCTCCAAACTTTGTGGCGACATCCCCACGCCTGTTAAGCGTCAAGCATGGGATTGGCTTGTGGAGCAAGAGTGTGTCACGCTCAAGGACGGTATGATTTCCAAAAGGTGATAGTTGATTCTTGGAAGTGCAATGCCCTATATATCATCATGGGGATCCTTAAAAACTACGAATACTAAATCTAACAATGTCTTTACAACGTCAGTTATTATTATTACGCATAATGACCAAAAACGGTCCGCAAACGGTAGAGTCGCTTGCGGGGCAGACGGGGTTGTGTCCGCGTATGGTTTATCGATATATCAAACAGTTTAGCACGCTTGGTTTTGATGTTGTAAAGAAGGATTGTGCCTATACCATAGATTACGATTCGCCCTATCTGAAGGATATCACACAGGGATTTCGCTTCTCCGAAGATGAGGCGTTGACTATTCTGCGTGTGCTCAATTCTGTGGTAGACCGCACCCCGCAAGTGCGCAACCTGCGCGAAAAACTCTCTGCGCTTCATGACACTCAAATCATGAGAAACTATGGTGTGGATGAACACGTGGCGCAAAATCTGGCGGTGCTTTATGCTGCTATTTCAAACGAACAGATGGTGTGCCTGCGTAATTATTCCTCGCCTCACAGCGGAAAGGTCAGCGACCGCATCGTCGAACCCTTTATGTTTCTCCCCGGTAATAATGAAGTGCGTTGCTACGAAGTCTTGACGGGCGAGAACAAAACGTTTAAGGTGTCGCGTGCCGAACGTGTGGAACTCATAGACTTGCGTTGGTCAAACCGCGATAAGCATCGCCCCTTCTATACCGACATCTTCCACTTCTCTGCTGAGGAGGTCTTTCCCATTACGCTACGACTTGGACAACTTGCGCACAGCGTCTTGCTTGAGGAACATCCTTATGCTGCACCTTATATTACTCCCGAATCGAACGGGACATATCTCCTTGAAACCGATGTGTGTGATTTCAAAGGCGTCTCCCGCTTTGTGCTAGGCCTTTACGATGATATAGAAGTTCTCGGTAGTGAAGAACTTCGTGAGTATTTAAATGATAAGATCGCGAAGATGAAGAGTTATTGATAGTGTACAGTTCTTTCCAATCTTTCCCTTCTCTCCTTTAATCCCACTTCGTGGTCTTTTCCTCCTTATTCGCTAACGCTCATCAAGCTTCGCAAGTCGCACCTCGGTAATTCAAGCGAGCTTAAGCGAGTTTTCTTCCTTGTCGCTCGGCAAAGATTAAGTAAACTTATCTTTACACTCACTCCGGCGTCAGTTGATTGCGCTCGGTTTGGCGTCGGTTCTCCTTTCTCCTTTCTCCTTTCTCCTTTCTCCTTTCCCTCTATGCCCCTCCTTCCTCCCCACCGCGACCCCATGGGCGCTGCTATTCGTGACTTTTTTACCAAGGGTAGTGCAAAACCTTTGCGTGTACTATCTACGATGTTTGACACCGATGTCTTGCCCGCCTCTACCTTGTTCCGTTCTTTTGAAGCGATGAATCGTATGGAGCAGGTGGCGCTCAATCATGCTGAAGGGCGCGTGCTTGATGTAGGGGCAGGCGCTGGTTGCCATACACTTCCCCTTCAGGAGCGCGGACTTTACGTCACGGCTATTGATATATCGCCCCTTTCGGTGGAAACCATGCAACAGCGTGGGGTGATTGATGCCCGCCAAGAGGATTTCTTCACTATGGTGCCCGACACAACTTTTGATACCATCCTTATGCTGATGAACGGCACGGGAATCGTAGGGACACTTGACAACCTCCCCCGACTTTTTGAACGCCTTGATGTGCTCCTCGCGCCTGGCGGACAACTTTTGGTGGACTCCTCTGATCTTCGCTACGTCTTTGAAGACGAAGATGGAAACTTCGACCCTACGGAGTTTGACTCCTATTACGGCGAGGTGGATTACCAAATGGTCTACGGCAAGGTGCGGGGCGAACGATTTAATTGGTTGTATGTTGATTTCCCGCGCCTGAAGGAATGTGCAACCATAAAAGGTTATCACGCTGAGATTATCTGTGAGGGTGATAATTATGATTACTTGGCGCGCATCAAGCGCAAGTAGTGTCCCTCTGTCGCCTTTGCACCACTTTTTTAAGGGGTGCTCACAAAAAAAATGGTGCATAATTTTGTCAATCTAAAAATAATCCCTACCTTTGCACCGCAAATCAGAAACGAATAGTTTTAAGAGTATGCGCCCAGATGGCGGAATCGGTAGACGCGCTGGTCACAAACACCAGTAGGGAAACCTGTGCCGGTTCGACCCCGGCTCTGGGTACAAAATTTCAACTCCTTGTAAGCTTGCTTGCAAGGAGTTGTTGTTTCTAGGTGTGCTGAGCAGAACAAAAAGACGTATGGTCTGTATTTTTTGGTAATAATATAGCAGATGTCCACAAATAATCCTTACACCAAAGATGTTGTGCTCTTATTATTGTAGCCACTAATGGGCACTAATTTTCACTAATGCCTTGCGGAGTATTTAAGACCGGATGGATATTAGTGAAAATTCGTGTTCATTAGTGGCTCGAAATAAAACAAACGAGTTTTCGTGGACAACCAAAGGTCACGCAAGTAACACCTATATCATTTCCATTTTTTTTGTTTGCATCTAACCTCTTTGCGCCTTTGCGTGAGTCCACATAATCCCGCAGGTCTGCTTTCTATCTTCTCACGCAAAGACGCAAAGGTCGCGAATGTAGAGACGTCATATATATGGTGTCTCCGCATCGGGTGAGACTTGATGGGCATTTCGCTTGGCAGGTACGGACGCACGGTCGCGCGTCTTAAAAACTGTGTAATCACGTCGATAAACACCCGTCAAATGGGGCACCAATTCTTACCCCAAAAATGACGAAAAATGAGAAATAATATTGGTGTTAACAAGTGTTAACGGATTTGCATTTCGCTTTGAAATTTTGTATCTTTGTGTTACGGAAGTGGAGATAGCCCATGAAATCAGGGTTATCTCCACTTTTTTGTCTCGAAAAACCCATTTTGGGGGTCGAAAAATAAGTTACCTGTTTTTTCAAGGTTAAACAACCGGTTTTTAATGTTACTTATTCTGGCGCCGCAAATAGACATTGTCGCGAGGGGGAGTACTCGGAGTGTTAATGTTTGTTAAAGTTTTGACGGAAAAATGACGAAAAATGAAGGCTTTGACTGTCACAATTTTTCGCCTCAAAGATCATTAGTGGTTTCAGTTAAACCAACCCTCCTGGTGGTGCTTTTATCGCTTAAATCCCCGCTCTTGAATAATAAATTTGGTCAATCCAAAATAAATGCGTAATTTTGCACCCGCTAAAGTATTTATATGCAGAAACTTCGCTACATATTCGCCCTTTTCGTGGGAGTGCTTATGACGATTCCTACGGCAAATGACAGCATGCTAATCAAGTGTGCTGAGGGGGTGGAGTGTGAAGAAGTGGCAATGGCTGACTCACCTGAACTAGAAGAGGTGAAGCGCATTGCTAAGGCGGACAACCTGATTAACACTGCTCTTAAATACCTCGGTGTAAAATACCGTTGGGGCGAAAGTAGTCCTGAAGGATTTGACTGCTCGGGCTTTACCAAGTATGTGTTTAACGAAGAAGGTATTGACCTTGCGCGCACGTCTAACTCTCAATGTCACGAAGGTGAAAAGATTGAGCACATCAAGGACTTGAAGCGTGGTGACCTCGTGTTCTTCGGAGGTGAAAACGCCATCCGCACGGTCGGTCACGTAGGGATTGTTACCGAAGTGGATAGCGTGGCGCGCCGCTTTAAATTCGTACACGCTAGTCGCACTGGCATCAAGGTTGACAAGTCAACGGATTCTTACTATCGCCTGCGCTACATCGGTGCGCGCCGCATCATTCAGTAAGACGGTTGGTGGTTTTCAATTGAAACTAAAACACTGTAATCATTCACATCATAAAACCACACGAACGCTGGTTCGTGAGCATTCTCAATAGAAAGGAGGGTCGTTTTATTACAATCATCACGCAAAGTAAGGTCACAGTTCTTGTAAACTGCCTGAAACGCAAATCGTGGGATAAAAAACTTTGTTTATAAGGTCTTTGCCCCACAAAAGGAGGGGTTTCTCCTCAAAAATTAGTGTGCGAAATTTGCTAAACAAAAAAATATGCGTAATTTTGCACCCTGCAAGCAGGAACCACCCGGTTCTCTGAATGTTTACAGTAGATAAAATTTATAATAACTAAATAATTTAAACACAATGATTGTAGTACCCGTTAAGGAAGGCGAAAACATTGAACGCGCCCTCAAGAAGTTTAAGCGTAAATTCGAAAAGACTGGTGTAGTTAAGGAACTCCGTCGTCGTCAGCAGTTTGACAAGCCTTCAGTAATGAAGCGTCTTGCTATGGAACATGCTATCTATGTTCAGCAGTTGAAGACTCAGAACGAAGACTAATCCTTCGCACGCTGTCAAAAAAATAAAGTCGCTCGAGGCATGCCTCGGGCGACTTTTTTAGGTTCTAGGCAATTCTAGGCATTCCTAGGAAACCCTAGGTTAGCCTAATATCCTTTCAATTTCATCAACTCCGCCTCCAGCGCAGCGATCTTTTGTTTAAGGGTGGTGTTTTCTGCTTCCAAGTTGCGTAGGCGGGCATCTTGTTCCTGGCGGTAACCCGTGCGGGCAGCGTGCATGCGCTCTTTGATGCCTCCTTCGGTCACGAAGCGTTCCGCCAGTTTGTCAATATAGGCGCACATCATCTTGTCGGTTTGGTGGCAGAGGGTGAGGAGCATGTTGGCCATCTCCTCGTCGTTCAACTTTGCTACAAGCGGAGCATAGTCGCTATAGTCATTGTGCGAGTGGCAAAATTCACGCAATCGCTGCTGGCGCTCGCTATTTGCAGACCAAATGTGGAGGTGACGAGTATTTAGATAATCCTGATAATCTGCGCGTAATTCCTGCAAACTCCCGCGTGCTACGTTGAGCAATTTTAGTTCCATCTCCGAACTGCTCTGACCGTCCTCACTTCCCTCTATGATATTCTGCTTACCACTACGTGCTGCTTGAATCATTTGATCCACGGTGCGATCGCCATGTGCAGGCAGATAGCGCTTGCAAAACTCAACCGTCAACTGAAAAATCGCATCGCTCTTGCGGAAGAAATAGAGGTCTTTCCATACGACGGGTTGCTTGAAGATTTTCTTGCTATGCTGCATAGGGTTAAGGTTTAAAGTTTAAAGTCGTTAGGCAATCCTAGGTTCTCCTAGGCATTCCTAGGGGCGCCTAGGTATTCTTAGGATAGCCTAGAGATTCCTAGGAACGCTTAGGATTTCTTAGAAAATGCCTCCCAAGCATCAAGGTAGCGCTGCGCCACTTTGACGTGGTCGTGGTGCTTGAGGATGTACTCAATGCTGTCGCGCTTGAGTTGCGGAATGCGCTCGGGGTGTAGCGCGAGGTCTTTAAGGGCGCGGTAAACACTCTCTTCGTTGGGTTGCACATTGATGATGGGGCGAAGCGTAGTTTCCTCTATAAGTGCATAATGCTCTGGTTCGGCGCCTCCCACGACGATGAGACCGCGCGCCATGGCCTCAAGGGCGTTCATAGCGGGGGTGTAACTATAAAGTTGGTCGAGGATGACGTCGCTGCCGTGCATGAGTTTGACGTATTCCGCGAAGGGCACGCTCTCTACTCGTATGATTTCGCAACGCTCGGGCAGTTCCTGTGCGACACGCTCAAGCGCGCGGAGCATGATGTCTGTGCCCTTATATTCAGAACGCCTCTTTTGAATACCCATAAAGAAGCGCACGCGTTGAGGCGCCTGTTCGTGTACCTCAACAGTCGCATGAGGGATGATGGGGAATGAAATGTATTTCAGTTTGTCCTTGAATTCGGGAAGGTAGGACGCGTAATATTCATAAAGTCCCGCAATGATGCCGTCGCAATCTTTGGCAATCGCCTGATTGAGTTCCCCTTTGGTGCCGCGTAGCCACTCGCGGGTCCAGATGTCGTTGTCTTCGCTTTCGCGCACTTCCGCTCCGATGTTGAAGTCGGAGTAGCGGAAGGTGGTGCAGTCCAATCCCGCCTTTACCCAATAGTGGTCCATACCAAAGGCGCCGAGAAAGACGCGCTTGTTGTGGCGACGCAGATATTTGTAGAAGGGCATCATGCGCTCCGCTTTGAGGGGGATGAATATGGGGTTGATGAGTTGCACAACGTCGTAACCGCGAAACTTTCGAAACTCCTTGATGAGGTGCCAAAAGTAGCGCAGTGTCTTGAACGGACCCCAGTTTAGATTGCGGTAGAGGTCTACATCGCGAGGGTAGTTTTTCCATCCGTCGCCATCGCTAGCCACAGTCACTTCATGCCCCAACTGGCGCAGACCTTTGGCAAGTGTGGCATGAACGTTGCTGTAATCGCCGAGCAAAAGAATCTTCATGCGGGTAGGGTGGGGGTTATGCGTTCTTGGTCTCTAAATAAGTCGCAAAGATGCGCGCCGCCGTTTCTACCATCAAGGCACAGGGGCGCTTCTTGTAATACTCGGGAGTGCGCACTTCTGCTTGGTGAGGTGTAGGTTCTTGCTTGCTGAGTCCGAGGAGTTCGGAACAGATGAGCGAACCATTCTCCTGGCGGAATTTTTCAGCGAGTTCCTGCACCACCTTGTAGTTGTAGGACTTGCCCTCGTTGTCGCTTCCCTCTGTTGCTCCAGTGTCGAGGCCCGCAAGGAGGAACATGCCACAGGCAGCACCACACGTTTGGCGCATACGACCGATGCCACCACCGAAAGAAGCTGCCATCTTAAACGCTTGCTCGTCCGTAAAACCATACAAGTCCGCAAAGGCAGCAACTACCGCCTGTGAACAGTTATAACCACTCTTAAAAAGCGCTACTGCGCGCTCAATTCTTGCTTCGTGTGTCATGATAAAATCAATACTTGATTTGTAAAAGTTATTTTGTGCTACAAAGTTAATGATTTGAGGGAGATTTGACTTTATACAGCACTGAAATAGTGCGGAGGGGGATGGTGGTTTGAGTTGTTGTGATCTCACTTTCCCCGAGGAAGATTGGAGGGAATGTCGGGTGGGGCGTATCAGAAAAGTGGAGACGACAGATGGGATAAAACAAAAAAGCGTTGATAATCTTTCGACTATCAACGCTTTACAATTCAGTCGGGGTGACTGGAATCGAACCAGCGACCTCACGCCCCCCAGACGCGCACTCTAACCGGACTGAGCTACACCCCGAATTGCGAGTGCAAAAGTACAACATTTTTTTGACCCTGCAAACTTTTTAGTGAAAAAATGCGTTCGAGTATAAGAAAAATGCGGAACTCCCGTTTTTAGAGTGAGGGTAAAGGGGAAGGATTCCTATAATTTTTCTAACTTTGCCTTACTATACATATTTTATAATATAACAATTCTCACAATGGAAACAATAAAAAGTGCAGATCTCACCCTTAGTGTAAGCAAGCAGGGTGCTGAAATACAGAGTGTCGTACTTAATGCTACGGGTAAGGAATATTGGTGGCAGGGCGATAGTAAGTGGTGGGGCGGACGTGCTCCGATCCTTTTCCCCATCTGTGGTGGTATGTGGGACGGCTGTTGCACGTACAAGGACCAAGTTCTTAAAATTGAAAAACACGGTTTTGTGCGTAAGGCGGAATGGGCGCTTGCGGCGCAAACGGAAAACAGTGTAACTTACAGCTACGAACCCACTGCGGAAGAACTTACTACATACCCCTTCCCCTGTCGTGTAGAAGTTTGTTACACACTTGAAGGTATGCAACTCCGCATGACGATGCGTGTGATCAACTTGGGCACGGAAGAAATGTACTTCCAGATGGGTGGACACCCCGCATTTAACCTCCCCGACTTTTCGGACGATAAGGACGTGGTGGGTTATGTGAAACTCGAAGGTAATCCTGAAAGTGTACTCCGCGCCAGCACACAAGGTTGTACAGAGCACGAGCGCTTCGCCTTCCCCCAGACGGAAGAAGGTCTTGTGCCTATCTGCGTAGACACCTTTAATAACGAAGCGCTTATCTTTGACAAGCACCAACTCACGGCTGCCACACTCCTTACGCTCGACAAGCAACCCGTGGCACGCGTAGAATGCTCCGCTCCCGTTTGGCTCTTCTGGCAACCCCAGGGCGTGCACGCACCTTTCCTCTGCATTGAACCCTGGTATGGTCTTTGCGACGAACAAGGTTTCAACGGCAGCATCCAAGAACGCCCCTACATGCAAGCACTTGAGGCGGGCAAGACTTGGGAAAACGACTTGGTGATTACGTTCTACTAATCCCAAAAGTTCACGCATTAGAAGAATAACTTAAGTGAAACTTCCACACCGTTTACGGGCGACTATTTCGCTCCCCTCCTCAAAGAGTATTTGCAACCGTGCACTGATTATCGCTGCACTCTCGGGTAAGCAAACGCAGTTGCAGAACCTGTCGGACTGCGACGACACTCGCGTGCTTGTTCGTGCTTTGCAAAGTGAGGAGGAAGTGATAGATATCATGGCGGCAGGCACGGCTATGCGTTTCTCTACCGCTTATTTCTCCGCCACTCCCGGCACGCATATCGTGACCGGCACGGAGCGCATGCGCCAACGCCCCATCGGAGTTTTGGTAGAGGTCTTGCGCAAATTGGGTGCCGATATTGAGTATGTAGGTGCTGAGGGATTTCCCCCACTGCGCATTCAGGGTAAAGCACTCAAGGGTGGCAGCATTTCGCTTCCCGCCCATGTGAGTTCGCAATACATTTCCGCCCTTCTGATGAATGGTCCCACGCTTGCAGAAGGCTTGTGCCTGCACCTTGAAGGCACGATTATTTCGCGCCCCTACATAGACATGACGATAAGTCTGATGCGTCAGTTTGGAGCGCATGTGGTGTGGACGGATGCCGCTACTATCAGCGTTTCGCCACAACCTTACCGTCCGCTCGATGCATTTAGCGTAGAAAGCGATTGGAGCGCCGCGTCTTACTGGTACGAACTCGTCGCTTTGAGTCCCGACCCCGAAGCGCGCATTGTGTTGCCCTACCTTTTTGAAGACAGTTTGCAGGGCGACTCCCGTATTCAGGAGTTTTTCCGCCCATTAGGTGTGCATACGGAATTCACCCCCGAGGGGGTTGTGCTGACAAAAAAAGCGCAGGATGCCCCAGCGGTGTTACGCATTGACCTTTCAGAGCAACCTGACCTCGCGCAAACGTTGGTTGTTACCTGTGCCATGCTGCGCCAACCCTTCCACTTTACAGGATTGCAGACGTTGAAGATAAAGGAAACTGACCGTATCACGGCGCTCCGCACGGAGTTGCAGAAGATGGGCATCAGTATTGAAGAAGCACACGATAGCGAACTCTTCTGTTACAACTCTTCAGCTGCCGAACTGCCACCCAACGCCTTTATCAGCATTGATACCTACGACGACCACCGCATGGCAATGGCTTTTGCCCCTTGCGCCTATCGCTACCCCCAACAGCGCATTAACCATCCTGAAGTGGTGAGTAAGTCGTATCCCGCCTTTTGGCAGCATTTGGAAAACCTGTGATTATAGAGTACAACTGACAGAGTACAACGCTCTTCCAAATTGTCGTTAATGACCTTAAAGGCTATAGCCACCTTAAAGGGTTTTCCCTCATAACCTTATAACCTCACCCCTCATAACCTCAATCCTCATAACCTCAATCCTCATAACCTCAATCCTTATAACCTCACCTATGACTTACCTTTATATTTTTCTTGCCTTAATCATACTTGTGGCCGTTGCTGCGAGATTCTTGCGCACTGACGATGCTACCCCCGCCCCCGAGGCGGACGATACTGCCAATGAATCTGCAGAGGAAGAACCCGAAGAATGTTGTGGGCAACACGAGACGTGTGAGAAGGATAGCCTTTTGGCAGCGGTGAGCAAGGATGTAGAATATTATGAGGATGAAGAACTCGACCGCTTCCGTACCCGCCGTTCCGACGAATATACCGACGAAGAGGTAGAAGAATTTCAGGAAATCCTTTACACTATGCGAACCGACGAAGTGGCGGGATGGGTGCGCTCCCTGCAACTCCGCCACATCGAATTGCCCGACCCCATTAAGGACGAAGTGTTCTTGATCATTGGGGAACGTAGAAAGTAGATGGAAGAGTAAAGATAAAAGTTGCTATGCAGCGGGTTTTCCTAGGAAACCTAGGACTCTTTAGGAAATCCTAGGAATGCCTAGGTTAACCTAAGAGTACTTGCTTGCCCTTTCACAATATCAACGTTCTTTCCCGTCAACGTAATAATGAAGAAACTGCCTCACATACTCCTCTTGGCAATGCTTATTGCTATTGTGTCGTGTTCTACAAAGAAGAATACGGCAGTGACGCGTATGTGGCATTCGTTCTCAGCGCGCTATAATACCTATTACAATGGTCATACCGCTTACAAAGAAGGAATGTATACCAAGGAGAAGGGGCATAAGGATAATTACACCGAGTTATTGCCTGTGTTCCTCGTAGGAGCAGAAAGCAGTCGCACATCGGGTAGTGGTAATTTTGAGACAACTATTACGAAGTGCCAAAAGGCGATTCAGCAACATTCCATTTCGCGCCGTCCGAAGGTGGAGGGCGGAAAGCGCACGAGTCCCAAGATGAAGGCGTATCTGGCGCAAAAGGAGTTTAACCCCTTCCTCAAGCATGCATGGATGCTGATGGGCGAGGCACAGTTTCAGAAGGGCGACTTCTTAGAGGCAGCGTCTACCTTCTCCTACATCACCCGTCATTACGCCACACAACCCTTGGTGGTCAACGAAGCGCGTGCCTACTTGATACGCTGTTATACGGAGTTGGAGTGGTACTACGATGCTGAAGATGTCGTGACGCGCATGAAGCGCGACACCATCAATAAACGTGTTCGTAAATTGGCAGAACTGAGTGAGGCAAACCTGCTCCTGCGTCAGGGGCGCTTGGATGAAGCACTGCCTTACCTTCAGAAGGCGGTGAAGAACGCTTCTTCCAACCTGCAAAAAGCACGACTCCACTTCCTCATAGGTCAAATTCAGCAACATCAGGGACATAATGTGGAGGCATTTAAGGCCTATCAGTCGTGTATCAAGAAAAATCCGCCCTATGAGTTGGCATTCAACGCACGCATCCGTCAGACGGAGGTGATGAGTGGGGGTAAGGAAACAAAGAAGATGGTGCGTCGCTTGCGCAAGATGGCTTCGGAGGATAAGAATAAAGATTACCTCGACCAAATTTATTACGCCATGGGTAATATTTATCTTGCCCAGCGTGACACGGTAAACGCCATTGCTTCCTATGAGAAGGGGCGTAGTAAATCTACGCGCAACGGTATAGAGAAAGGGGTGCTGGTCTTGCGTCTTGCTGAAGTCTATTGGGAGCAAGGACGCTACGATCTGGCACAGTCCTGTTATGCCGAAGCCGTGGGCGCTTTACATAAAGAACATGACAAGTATGAGGAGGTGAAACACCGCTCCACCGTGTTGGATGCCCTAGTGCCCTTTACGTCGGCAATTCACTTGCAAGACAGTTTGTTGTACCTCTCCATAGCGCCCGAAAAGGAGCGCAACGAGGCTATCGAACGTGTGATTGAGGCCTTGAAGCGTAAGGAAAAAGAGGAACGTGCACTCGCAGCCGACTCTGCGGCAACTGCAAGAATGCAAGAGAATGGACAAGCACCATCACAGCAACAAAAACCGAAACAGCAAATGGGGGCGGATAAGTCGTGGTATTTCTATAACACGACGGCGGTGACACAGGGTAAGCAAACCTTTAAGCGTAATTGGGGCAACCGAAAACTGGAAGACCATTGGCGCCGTAGCAATCGTACTGTGGTGGAATTTGAAGACGAACCTTCTGAAGAGGGTGCTGAGGGAGATAGCATCGCTACCGATTCCTTGACTACCGATTCTATTGCAGAAGAAAGGGAACTTACCGATGTCGAGGATCCTCATAAACCTGCGTATTACTTAGCACAAATACCTTTTACAGACGAGCAAAAGGAGGCGGCACACGCCATTATTCAAGAGTCGCTTTTCGAAGCTGCTGTTATTGAGAAGGATCGTCTGGAGGACTTCCCCTTGGCGGAGCGCACTTTCACGCGACTGTATACAGACTATCCCGAATTTGAGAAGATGGAAGAGGTGTATTACCAACTCTTCCTGCTTTACTCGCGCTGGGGACGAACGGATCGGGCAGAACAGTTCCGAAATATGCTTGCAGCAGACTATCCCGAGAGCGACATTACGAAGTTGATTACTTCCCCCGACTTTGAATACCTTGCGCGTTTCGGTAAGGAGATTGAGGACTCACTGTATCGCGAAACCTACCTCGCTTATCGTGACCGTCAGAATGAGAAGGTATGGGCTAACGAGGCCTATGCCAAGGAGAAATTCCCCAAGGGCGCCAATCGTCCGAAGTTCATCTTTGTGGATATCTTGAGCAGAATTGCTACTACGCCCAACGACTCCTTGATTAAGGAGTTACGCCAACTCCTCAGTGATTATCCCGAAAGCGACGTGAGTGAAATGGCAGGGATGATGATCAAGGGACTTGAAAGCGGACGTACCATTGAGGGTGGAGCGTTAGACATCGGTTCACTTTGGTCTATGCGTACCCAGCGCACGGAAGAACAGGCTGCGAATATCGCTGAAGGTCAACAGCTTTCGGCCGATCGTGAGACCCCCTTCTGTTTCCTCATCGCTTATCCTACAGATTCGCTCGATGCCAACCGCTTGCTGTATAACATTGCGCACTTCAACTTCACCGTGTTCCTTTCGCGAACACTGAGCATTACGCAACAGCGCGGACAGGCACTCACGCAGTTTGTTGTAGGAGGATTCTCTTCCTACGACGATGCGCATGCTTATGCCCAGCGTGTGACCCTCTCGCCGGAGTTGGTTGCGCAACTGCGCCATGCACGTACATTCATTATTGCCGAGTCGAACCTCAACCCGCTCGGCACGATGTATAGTTATGACGACTACCAGCAGTTCTTCGACCAAAACTTCCAACCCCTCGAAATCAATCCGGAATTATTGCCCGAAGAGGAACCCCTCCAGCGCTACGAGGATGAACTTACCCCCGAAGAACTGGAGCGCTTAGAAGAAAAACGCTCTGGAAAACAGGAGGAAGAATACTTCGAGGATGATGGAGAGTGGTATTAGGGAGGAGAGAGTAGGTAGTAGTGAGTAGGTAGTAGTGAGGAGTGAGTGGTTACTACGGGAGGTGTGCTCTTACAACCTCCCAACCTTATAACCTCACCACCTCACCACCTCATGACCTCATGACCTCATGACCTCATAACCTCCCAACCTCATAACCTCAAAGCGTAGCGCCCTCACAACCTCCCTATAACATCTTTTAGCAAAAAAGATTGTGCTATGTGCATAATTATTCGTAATTTTGCACAGAATATGGGGCATGCTGTATGAATGTCCTTTATAAAATAAGAATTAACAAATAAAAATACTATACTCCAATGAACAAGAAAATTTATTCCTTTGCAATGATGGCGCTTCTTGCTTTTGGTAGCGCTACTCCTCTTGTTGCTCAAGAAGCAGAAGATGTTGCAGTAGAAGAAACTGCGGCAGAACCCGAGAAGTTCAAGGGACTTCAGTTTGATGTGCCCGCGCTTGACCCCAAGCACAAAGCGGTATGTGATGACTATATGAACAACATGTTCGTAGATCCTGAAAAGGCAAATAAGTCATTGCAGCGTTTGCTCCGCTCTATCCAGCGTAAGCCTGAAGCACTCGTAGCGGTGGGACACTACTTCGTAACTAACAGTACTAACGAAATTACTTATTACGGTCCCGCTAAGATGTGTTCCGATAAGGTTTACGAAACACCTGCTGCTACTGAAGAGTATGTACTTATGTTCTGCATGGAAACAGCAATGCTCGGTCGTGACTACGGTAACGCGGGTCGTTTCTGCGACGTGCTCCTCAGTCAGAATGAAAGTAACTTGGAAGCACTCAAGTTGAAGGCGCGCATCTACAAGCTTTTGAACCCCATCGTGGCTATCGAAGCGCTTGAATTGATTAAGAAACACGAACCTTCTTATTACCAGGCGGATAAGGACCTTGCAGATATTCACTATGAATATGCTGAAAAGTCAGAAGGCGCTCAGCTCGTGAAGGACTTGAAGGCTGCTTGTCAGAACTATAAGAACTACTTCAACGCAGTTCCTAAGACTAAGGAAGACATTGAATATCGTGCCGCTTTGCGTTACAGCTATTCTTTGTTCACAGCTCAGATGATGATGCCCGAAAGCAATCCCGACAAGGCAACCTTCTTGAAGGAATGTCAGGACTTGACAAAGATGGTGCTCAATATCAAACTTGCTCCCGATGCTAATCGTGAAAAGCCCTTTAAGGCTTACCAGTTCTTCTGCGATGTAGATGCTGGCAACGTTGACGCAGCAATGATGTCATCTGCTTATGTGACCAATCAGGAATACCATGACAGCCTTTACACCTACTTGGACTACCTCTATGCTGCAAAGTATGAAGAAAGCATGGAAAACAAGTTGGGCGCAGTTGAGTACTACAAGAAGGGTCTTGCTCTCGACTCTACAAAGGCTCCTGGTTTCAAGGCTGTGGCAGACCTCTACCGTCAGCTCGGTCAGGCAGCACTCGGTATTGAATATTACGAAAAGTACTTGAGCCTTATCGGTAAGGAAAAGAGTCTTGGTGACGACCTCGGTCTTGCTAACCTTTACCTCGCTGCAAGTAACAAGTGCGATAGCACACAGGTAGAACTCCGTGACCAGTATAAGACTGCTGCGGACAACATCTACCAGCGTATTTCCGACGAAATGACAGCGCCTGAAAATGAAGGTAAGTACGACGCTTCACTCTTCTACCTCCCTTGGTACTATCGCGCACAGCTCTGGATTACAAATCCCGCTGCTGCTGAAGAAAAGCCCAAGATGTACTACGAAAAGGCACTCGAACTTATTGGCGACAACGCTAAGCTCAACCGTCAGAAGGAAATCTGTGCACAGTACTTGATGCTTTACTACTTCAAGACGAACAACGACGAAGAATGTATGAAGTATCTCGAAACTGTAATTATCGTAAATCCCAACAACCGCGTAGCAAATCAGATCATGGAAGTGTTGATGTAATAACATAGCAACCTCCAAGTCAGAAACATGATAACTAATAAGGGTGTGTCGAATCATTTTGACACACCCTTATTTTTTTTATTACCTCTTCTATGCACCAATTATTAAGCAATCAACTGAATTTAAATTATTGGTGTCCGGTAAAATTTGTCTCTT
>JAZTYI010000077.1:0-9937 GCA_045636885.1 Alloprevotella sp. | reverse complement strand
GATTCGTGTTATTCGTGAAATTCGTGTTCTCTTAAACATAGAAATTCTCGTTTTTTTCGGTTGAATATCTATGAGGGGGCTTGTATGAGTACAACTATCCATCAAACAAAGAGTTATCTATATTTACCGGACAGCAATATTTTTTAATAAAGAGGCGTATAGTGACTATGAAACCAATAGTGACTATACGCCTCTCTTTTTTTACACTACACGACTCCCAACTCATGCTTCACAAAATCCATAATTTCATCCTCATGCTCGGGATGAAACCAATGGATCGTATCATCTTTCTTAAACCAAGTCATTTGCTTCTTGGCATACACGCGGGTGTTCTTTCGAAGTCGGTCGAGGGCGAAATTCAGTTCCCATTCGCCGTCCAACACCTGGAGCAACTCTTTTACGCCCACCGTATTCAGCGAATTTTCTGCACGGAAAGGCATTACGCGGCGCACTTCTTCCAATGCTCCCTGCTCTACCATTTGTGTCACGCGACGGTTGATGCGATCAAAAAGGTCCTCACGCTCACGTTGCAATCCGATTTTGAGAATGCGAAACGGGCGTTCCTTTTTCTTACGTACTCGAAAAGAAGTGTAAGTTGTGCCTGTCATATAGCAAATTTCGAGAGCGTGTATTACGCGTTTGGGGTTACGAATGTCACACTGTTCGTAATATTCAGGGTCAAGCAACTTAAGTTCAGCGACAAGAGATTCTAAACCATTCTGTTGATAACGCTCCATGAGCAGCGTTCGCGTATGCTCATCCACAGTGGGGATGTCGTCAATCCCATCACACACGGCATCAATATACATCATAGAACCGCCAGTAATGAGTGCTACATCATGGTGTTGGAAGTGATCATCAAGCAACGCAATAACTTCTTCCTCATACCGCGCAGCACTATAATAATCCGTCAGTCCGAGCATACCCACAAAGTGATGGGGCACACTTGCTTGTTCTTCTGCTGTAGGGGCTGCCGTGATAATGGGAATATCGCGATAAAGCTGACGCGAGTCAGCGCTGATTATGGGGCAATCAAAATAGCGAGCGAGGCGAAGACTCAACGAGGTCTTCCCCACGGCTGTCGGGCCAAGTAAAACTATGAGGGTTTTAGGCATAAAAAGGTTGGGGTTGGGGGTTGCACAAGCAAACTAAATAGGCGTGCCAGGAACATCATCTTGACACGCCTAAAATATATTCACTATAAGTTATGAACCTGCTTCACGGTTTTACTAATATTCACTACCATCAGAGATTTCAAAACCTTCAAGATCGAGTTCGTCGTCGTTAAAACCTTCGTCCCCATCATAGAATCCTGGCAAGTCATCGTCGTAAACTCCTGCTCCGCCTGCTGCACTTGCCTTTGTGATTTTTTCAACAAAAGGATCTTCAAAGTCAAGAAGTTGCTGGGGCGCTTCGCCCTTGACACGAATGATTTCCGGTTTTTTAAGATGTTCGCCAGGAATAATTTCCTTCACATCTAAGAAGAACGAGCGTTCGGCATAGGGGTCGAAAACAAACTCAAAGTGCTGACCTTCATCCTCGATAAAATCCGAGAGCGGAGTTTCTTCCATCAAGTAAACGTCTTCTGACATATCTTCATCAAAGACGTCCTCACGCGTAATTTGCTCATGGCGTTCCCATTCCTCGTCACACACGTAGAACTCCGTCATTTGGTCATCGGGATAACCACAAGATTCAAGTACGGCTTTGCAAAGGTCAAGGAAATTAGCGTCGCTATCTATCTTCAGTTCACGGAGGAAACCTTCTACCTCGTCACTGATAAATTTAATTCTGTATAACATGACTTTTTGCTACTTAAGAACTACTTGATTACGCCACGCTGCGACTCTTCGAAGAAGGAAATGATATAATCAACTTCCTTACACTGGGGCACCTGCTCACGCACCATCTGAAGGCGTTCCTTCATGAGGCCCTTTTCATTATAAATGATGCGGTAGGCATTGTGAATGTTTTCAATAATTTCGGGGGCGAAACCGCGACGGCGAAGTCCCACGATGTTCAAACCGCAATAAGCAACGGGTTCGCGACCTGCGATAACGAAGGGAGGAATGTCCTGAGACGTACGCGTACCTCCGCTCACCATCACATAACCACCGATGCGGCAGAACTGGTGAACGAGTGTCGTAGAACTAACAATCGCACAGTCATCAACGATGACCTCACCTGCAAGTTTTGTCTGGTTACCGATGATGCAATAATTGTTGATAATCACATCGTGACCAGCGTGCATACCTTCCATAAGGAGGTTGTTGTTGCCCACAACGGTTTTGCCCTTCGCAGCAGTACCACGGTTGATCGTTACATTTTCACGAATAGTGTTGTTGTCACCAATTTCTGCGGTTGTTTCTTCGCCCTGGAACTTAAGGTCCTGAGGAACGGCACCGATGACAGCACCGGGGAACACGGTATTACCATTGCCCATACGCGTACCGTAAAGCAAGGTCACACCATTCATTAACTTATTGTTATTGCCGATAACTACATTCTTGTCGATATAGCAGAAAGGACCGATTTCGCAATTTTCACCAATTACAGCCTCGGGGTGGATGTATGCTAAGGGACTAATCATAATAGTTTTGGGGTTAAGAGGTGTTCTAAATTATGTTGTTTAGTGTGCCTGTGAAAGACACGAGATTTATTCTTTTTCTTTTACCAACTGAGCAGTGAATGTTGCTTCCATCACGCAGTTGTCACCCACGAAGGCAAATCCACGCATGGATGCAATACCACGACGGATGGGCGTAATGAGGCGTACGAGGAAGATGAGCGTATCACCGGGCACTACCTTCTGACGGAATTTCACGTCGTCAATACGAAGGAAATAGGTAGAATACTTCTCAGGATCGGGAAGTCCATTGAGCACGAACAATCCGCCACACTGTGCCAACGCTTCGATTTGAAGCACGCCGGGCATCACGGGATTACCGGGGAAGTGACCTTGGAAGAAAGCTTCGTTGGAAGTGACGTTCTTCACACCCACAATCTGCTTCTTGGTAATCTCAATCACCTTATCCACCAACTGCATGGGATAGCGGTGGGGAAGCATGCGCTGGATGTCGTTAATATCCAAAACAGGGGCCTTATTCGGGTTGTAAGAAGGCGCCTGCACTTCGTTTTGCTTGATTTCCTTGCGGAGCTGACGGGCAAACTTATTATTAATGGTATGACCGGGACGTGTTGCAATAATGCGGCCCTTGATGGGACGACCAATCAGCGCGAGGTCACCAATAATATCGAGCAACTTGTGGCGAGCGGGTTCGTTGGGCCATACAAGGGGGCGCGTCTGCAAATAACCCAACTGCGTAGCGTCACGGTGCTCTACGTTGAGCGAATCTGCCAACTTGTCGAGGGCTTCCTGCTCCATCTGACGTTCGTAAATCACGATGGCGTTCTGAAGGTCACCTCCCTTAATCAAGCCTGCAGCAAGGAGGGGCTGGATTTCGCGAACGAACACGAAGGTGCGTGCTGAGGCCACTTCGTCAGCAAACTTTGACATGTCGTCAAGCGTAGCAAACTGACTGCTCAAGAACTGAGAGTCAAACGAAATCATGGATGTGATAGAGAACTGTTCATCGGGGAGCAACGTAATCTGCGAACCTGTTGCGGGATCGTTAAATTCTACCTTGCGCTTGATGACGTAGTAGTCCTTGTCGGCCTCCTGTTCTTCGATGCCTACGCGCTTGATGTTTTCGACATAATAATAAGAACTACCATCAAGAATGGGGAACTCAGGACCGTCAACCTGGATTAAACAGTTGTCAATACCGAAAGCATAAAGCGCAGCAAGACCGTGTTCAATAGTAGAGCAACGCGCTTCGCCTTTAGCAACGACCGTACCACGACTGGTATCAATTACATTTTCAGCGACAGCATCAATGATGGGCTGACCTTCGAGGTCGATACGCTGAATTTTATAACCAAAATTCTCGGGGGCAGGATTGAACGTCACAGTCAACTTCAAACCTGTATGGAGTCCGATACTGGAGAGCGAGAAACTCTCTTTAAGTGTCTTCTGTTTCATGGGATTATTTTTCTAAATATAGGTACTATAGAAAGTATAGGTGCTATAGACTCTATAAAACACTAATAGAAACTATAAATCTTCTACTGTTGCAGTTGAGCCTTCAACTCTTCTACCTGCTTCTTCAAGTCGTTCAATTCGCTATACATTTCAGGAAGGCGCTTGAACACGACGCTTGAACGCATGAATGCCTTTGCATCGATGGCGGGAGAGCCTTGAATGGTTTGTCCGGGTTTCTTCACGCTACCGGCAATACCTGCCTGCGCACCTGAAAGTGTGCGGTCTGCAATGGTTGCGTGACCGGCAATACCTACCTGACCACCAAACATACACCATTCGCCAATCTTCGTGCTACCCGCTACACCTACTTGAGCGGACATGACAGTGTGACTGCCGACTTCTACATTGTGAGCAATCTGCACCATGTTGTCAAGTTTCACACCGCGACGCACGTAGGTGCTACCCATTGTTGAGCGGTCAACACAAGCGTTTGCGCCGATTTCAACGTCATCCTCAATCGTTACGATACCAATCTGAGGAATCTTTTCATAACCATTGGGTGAGGGTGCGAAACCGAAACCGTCAGCACCAATCACACAACCTGAATGAAGAATCACGCGGTTGCCCACAATGCAATCATGATAGACACTCACGTTGGGATAAAGGATGCAGTTCTCCCCTACCTTGGCGCGTTCTTCAACTACGGCATGAGGATAGAGCTGCGTACCTGCACCGACTTCGGCATTGTCGCCAACGTAAGCAAAGGGACCGACGTAGCAATCTTCTGCCACCTTCGCCGACTCAGCCACGAACGCCAAGGGGTGAATACCAGAGCGCTTGCCCTTAAACTGTTCGTAAAGCGTGAGCAACTTGGCAATAGCTTCGTAAGCATTAGGCACACGAACGAGAGTTGCCGTATATTCTTTCTCAGGCGTGAAATCGTTGTTTACGAGTACAACGCTTGACTTTGTTTCGTAGAGATAATGAGCATATTTGGGATTGGCGAGGAAAGAGATGGCTCCCTCTACGCCTTCTTCAATCTTGGCAAATGACTTTACTGTTGCATCGGGATTACCGTCAACTGTACCTTGCAAATAGGTTGCAATCTGTTGTGCAGAAAATTCCATGTCTAATGTATAATTATTTGTATTGCTACATGCATTATTTGGTGTAGACGAGATTACGTAACACCACTTTCTCTCGCAAATATCGCAATTTCTACTGAATCCAACCACATACAAAGTTGTTTTTTTTAACAAATCACAACAAATTAGGATTGGGAAGCAACTTTGCCCTCTCAATATCCCCCTCCGCAAATTCTTTGCTCGTCCACCTAAACAGAGAGACAACAGCATTACGAAAGTGATTTACGGAATTGCCTACATTGCGAAAAATTGTGACAGTTCAATCCTTCATTTTTCGTCATTTTTCGCCGAAAACTTTAACAAACATTAATATTCAACTTGCACACCCTCGCAACAATATCTATTTGCGGTGTCAGAATAAGTAACATAGAAAACCGGTTGTTTAACCTTGAAAAAACAAGGTAACTTATTTTTTGACCCCAAAAATGGGTTTTTCGGCACAAAAAAAGTGGAGATAACCCTGATTTCAAGGGCTATCTCCACTTCCGTAACACAAAGATACAAAATTTCAAAGCGAAATGCAAATCCGTTAACACTTGTTAACACCAACATTATTCTTCATTTTTCGTCATTTTTCGGGGACAAAAAATACAGTTGTCGAAGACGAAAATAGGGCTGGATTTCTACACACCGTTATACGACCTTTTCAATACCAATCGAGCTTCGGGTCCCATATTGAACAGCAGGTCTGCGATGCTTAAGTTGGGAAGAAAACCGTGTTTGTGAGCAAAGACTTGATAGTAGGGATGTGGACGGAAATGCGCATCTTCCTGCCAATCATGCTTGGGCGAAATCATCTCGCGCAGGTCCACCATCTCGGCAGATGGGAGTTCAAGGTAGCGCTCTGTGAGTTGGACGGTCGGCTTGAGGTCGAGCAAGTCAAGCACAGTATGTTGCAACCCCTCGTTGAAGTCAAGCAGAAACTCAATGCGCTTTTCGTAAAAGGGGCGGATGTCGTCGGCATAATATTCAAAGAATGGACTGCGCTCGTAACTGCTTTGCAACGCATTCCAATGCAGGTGGCGCCAATTTCCGTGGTCCGAAATGCGAATGTCGCGCAGGGCTGATTTTCCAAATGCGGGTTTCTCGATGGGGACGGTCAGTGCCTGCACACCATTCGGACCGCTGATGATACAGCGGTTGCGGTAGGTTTGCTTCACATAATGGTCACACGTCTCAATCACCACCTTTGGCGCAGCATAAAGGTGGGTAAAATATTGAACGGGAGCAAGATAAGCCGAGGTGAGTAAGGGGATTTGAGGCATGATAGATGAATGTGGGGGAGAATGAGGTAAGGTGCGAAACAGTCGGCGAGGAGTCTACTCACTTTGTTCGGCTACATCCTTGATGATAAGTCCTGCCAACGTGAGTCCATAAATGGCCGTAATGTGCATGAGCGAACCGTTGATTTGCGCCTTCTGCGCGTCCCAACTTCCGCCTGATGAGACAGCGGTCTCGGTGCGGTTCTCAAGAAGTTCTTCGCTATAAACGCACTTAAACTTCTTCTTGGGAAACATGCCGCTCTTCTTGATTCTGCGGCGTAAGGCAGCAGCAAGGGGGCATCCCTTTACCTTCCAAAATTCGGCCACACTGATGCGCGTGGGGTCTAATTTTAAGGCCGCGCCCATGGAGGAATAAAACTTTGCGGGCAGGGACGTAGCATGAAGGATGAGCGACACCTTGTGCTCCAGACTATCGATGCAGTCGACGATGTAATCATACTGCTCCAGCTGAAAAGTTGGAGCATTCTCGGCGCTATAAATCGTGGCGAGGGCTGTAATCTGCGCCTCTGGGTTTACTTCAAGGAGGTGGCGCTTAAGTGCCTCCACCTTGGGTTGACCTACCGTAAGCGTTGTGGCGGGCAACTGGCGGTTGATGTTGGAAACAGCAACGCTGTCGGAGTCAACAATCGTGAGGTGAATGACTCCCGTGCGCACCAATGCTTCGGCCACCCAACTGCCCACGCCACCTACGCCGAAAACTATAGCGCGAAGGGTGCGCAGACGCTCCATACCTTCAGCGCCCAAAAGGCGTTCTGACCTGCTGAATATCTCTTGTTGTATCATGTGTGCAAAAATATAAACTATATCTGACACTCGTCGACTCGCGGTTCAAAAATATGGTCCAAACCTTATTTCACCTTTTTTTTACAACAGAAGAATCGACAGGTGAGCGGGTTTTCTTATCTTTGCTCTGAAATGACAGACATCCAACAACTCCGTAAGGAAAATATCTCCCAACTCGCCCTCAAACTTGCAGGACATCCCGATGCGGCCTTTTTACTTCGCCAGGTAGAAGGGTGGCAGCGATTGTCGGTCAAAGTTCCCTCGTGGGCAGCTGTTGACGACTTGCATTACCCCCATCGTTTGGCATTGGAGCAATGTTCCGGAGAGGCGGCTGCGCGCTATAAGGCGGCAGTTGTGAAGCGCCTCTTTCCCGAGGGGGCAACAGCGATGGCGGATCTTACGGGAGGTTTGGGCGTGGATTTCTCCTTTGTGGCGCCCCTGTTTAAGCGGGCAGATTATGTCGAGCGTCAAGAAGAATTGTGCTCTTTGGCAACACACAACTTCCCCTTGCTTGGATTGCATCACGCACTGGTACATCACGCGGATGGCGTAGCATATTTGCGCCAAATGCAGGCGGTGGACTTGCTCTTTCTTGACCCCGCACGGCGCGATGCTGCAGGAAGAAAGACGGTGCTCCTTGAAGATTGCGAACCCAACGTACTCGAACTTCTGCCGTTGCTTTTAGAAAAAGCGAAGGTGTGTATCCTGAAATTATCTACCATGCTCGACCTTCACCAAGCACTTGCCGCGTTGCGCTGTGTGGCAGAGGTGCATGTCTTTGCAGAGCGGGGTGAATGTAAGGATTTACTCTTGGTTTTACGTAAGGAATGCAATAATGCTACCACTCCTGCCGTTGTTTATTGTGCAGATGACCATCACCGTTTCAACTTTACGATTGAAGCAGAAACTACAGCTATTCCTACTTACACATCAACCCTTGGGACTTATCTTTACGAACCCTCGGCAACGGTGTTAAAGGCGGGGGCGTTTAAGCAGATTGCTGTGCGCTTCCATCTCAAAAAACTGCATCCCAACAGTCATCTGTACACCTCCGACACCCTGCACACGGACTTTCCTGGACGTACCTTTACCGTAGAGCGTACGGGGGGATTTGGAAAACGCGAACTCAAGACGTTCTGTAAGGGAAGGACACAAGCAAACCTCACAGTGCGCAACTTCCCGGCTACGGTGGCAGACCTGCGCAAGCGATTAAAACTCCGCGAAGGTGGGGATGAATACTGGTTTGCCACAACGCTATCGGATGACTCCCACTGCCTGATTGCCTGTCGGAAAGTCGAGTCTCAACACAGTTATTAACAGAATTTCTATCTCATTTCTCCTTTAATCCCGCTTCGCGGTCTTTTCCTCCTTCGCACCTCGGCAATTCAAGCAAGCTTGATTGCACTCGGTTTGGCGTCGGTTCTCATTTCTCCTTTCCCCCCTTAATCTCCCTTCGTTCCTTTTCGTTCTCTTCGCTGCGACAGTGTCGCGGCGCGTCTTTCTCCTTTCTCCTTTCTCATTTCTCCTTTAACAATGAAGTTCCTCTCCCTACTCTTCTCCCTCTTTCCGTGCCTGCTGCTGGCACAGTCGTTTCCGTCTGTATCGCCTACGATGTTTATCATCAACAAGGATGGTATGGAAGAGGAAGTAACGGAATACGACGGTGATGCACCGCTAAAAGCATTCTTCTACGCCAATCCCAAGGATATGGGCGACTACCAACCTGTGTTTGTTTGGACCATGACGCGCATGGGTGAAACCGACCCTTTTATCAAGCGTTATACCGAAGATATGGAATACGAGTTTCGGCAAACGGGGAGTTTCCGCATTGAACTCCACACGACCTTCATTCAGGGTACAGATACCTTGGATTTCGAGATGGATATGCCCTTTTCGGTGACAATAACGGAGTCAAAACTTGAAGTTCCCAACGCGTTCTCGCCCAATGGCGACGGTATGAACGATGTGCTGAAGGTGAAAGAAGACTACCGCAGTATCGTCTCATTTCACGCCACAGTGTTTACACGATGGGGGAAGAAAATCTATGAATGGAGCGACCTCGAGGGCGGTTGGGACGGACGCATGGGCGGAAGTTATGCCCCCGACGGTGCTTACTTCCTAAAGATTGACGCCCAAGGGGCCGACGGAAAGAAATATGAAATCCGCAAAACCATAACCCTGCTGAAGGGGTATAAAGAGGACAGTAAGTGATAGGGAAGCGATTCTGGCAGAAGATCGCATAATTTACATAACAAAAAAAGACAGACGAACTGGAGTTAACTCCGATTCGTCTGTCTTTGTTATTATATGGTAATGATATAGGAGTTGACCCATAACCACAGACCCCTCCGCCCTTTGGGCACCTCCCCTAACTTTGGGGAGGAATTTTATATACGTCCATTCGCTTGTTATTACCAACTGGATACCCAAGCGAGGTAGACTAACTAAAATGTCCCCATAAGTTAGGGGGACGAGCAACTTTAGTTGCGGAGGGGGTCTGTTAAAAATCTTGGGTCAACTCCTATATTATTGTCTATTATATTATATTACTGTCCGCTAAAACTTATCGAATCAGAAAAAAGAATGGGCTGAACTTCCTAACCGGAGTTCAGCCCTTTTTGGTTATCTTTGAATTTGCTGATTAAAAGATTTAACCATGGGCAAAAGTACACATTTCTTCGGAC
>JAZTYI010000076.1:0-4483 GCA_045636885.1 Alloprevotella sp. | reverse complement strand
CATTGTAATTTAATGCTTTTGCCCCTTCAGGGCGAGTCCCCACCCAATCAATCTACCCAGGGCGTTGCCCTGGGCTGATGGCTTATAGGTCCTACAGACCTATTCCTCCCTCAAAAGTTTATCGGGCACCAATAAATATAATCACACGTTCTTAAGTTTTTCTGCTACTCGATGTGCCTCACTACGAGCAGGTTTCCCCGTCTCTGTCATGGGAAGTGAGGAGACACGAAAGATATGCTTGGGCACTTCGTAGCGCCCCACTCTTGCGGCACAAAGTTGGTGGAGTTCAGAGGGGGATATATCTCCCGTATAGAGCATGGTGAGTGCTTGTCCAAGGCGTTCGTCCTTGACATACGTTAGCATAAAGGGAACTGGAATAACTGTTGCCAACTTATGCTCAATCTCCTCAATCTGCAATTTAATTCCTCCGGAACATATCACATTGTCGCGCCTGCCCAAAATGCGGAAGCGCCCGTCGGGAAGGAGTTCCACAAGGTCATTTGTATGCAAGGGAGCATCGTTTGTTTGTGGGTCGGAAACGATCAAACACCCCTCCGCGTCTTGAGTGAGCCTTACGTCTTCAAGGGGAGAGAAGTGCGTTTCAGGATGCGCTCCATTGATGCGACGCAAGGCGATGTGTGAGAGGGTTTCGGTCATGCCATAGGTGGCATACACATTGCCGGGCAAATCCCTTGCCATTTGCTCTACACGCTCGGGCAGCGCACCTCCGCCAATGATGATATGCGACACGCGCTTGAGAATGTGCAACGCCCGTTCGTCCGCCAAAATTTCAGCAAGTTGGTGGGGGGTGATTGCCAATAGCGTTTGAGCGCCCAACCTGTTGGCTTCAAAATCTTTCAACGGATTGGAAGAAGGCGTAACGACCTCCATACGCAAGTTGCGCTCCAACGCTCTTACCACCATCATCTTCCCTGCAATATATTCTACGGGAAGGCATACGATAGCCACATCCCCAGGTTGTAAGCTCAGGAAATCATTCGTGCGGCGTGCACTGGCCAACATGAACGACTTTTCTACAAGCATCCGCTTGGGGACACCCGTAGAACCCGAAGTTTGCACTTCTATGTATGCGTCCGAATCTTGGAACGACGCAATAAAATCCGCTACTCGTTGTTGCATAAAAGACTAAATGAAAAAGGAGAAAGGAGAAAGACCATGCGGGATTTTAGCGCGCCAGCAACTTTCTCATTTCTCCTTTCTCATTTTATATTTACAAAGTTCTTACTTCAAAGCATCAAGGTTCTGCTGATTGTAAATCTGCTTACCTTCAGAAGTGTAGATGTACTCAAGACGTGCCGCGTATGCCTTTTCAATCTTACCGCGCACCATCTTCATCGTACTGTTAATCATCTGATTTTGTTCAGTGAAGGGTTCTGAAAGCACGGCAAATGTGGCGGGCAACCAGCGTTCGGGGAACATCGTTTCGAGTTCACCACCCTTCTTAAAGACATTGATTTGCTTTTCGATTTCACCGATAGCCACCTTACGACCTTCTTCAGTTTCGAGCGTCAATCCCTGGTGAGCGATGTGGCGCAAGAGGCGTTCCTTATTGGGAACAACAAGCGCAGTGGTGTAAGCCGACTGGTTGTTGTAAAGCATGATTTGGTCGATGCAAGAAGAGTGTTCTACGAGTGCTTCTTCAATACCTTCGGGACTGTACTTTTCACCGTCGCTACCGATAAGCAAGCTCTTGAAGCGGCCCTTTACATAAAGGAGATTTTCCTTTGACATATAACCGAGGTCACCCGTATAGAGGTAACCGTCCTTCACCGTTTCAGCCGTAGAAGTGGGGTTCTTCCAATAACCAGCCATGACGTTTTCACCCTTCACTACGATTTCACCCATTTCGCCAACGGGGAGTTCCTTGCCGTCTGCCATAATCTTGATTTCAATGGGCTGAACGAGCTTACCACTTGAACCGAAGCGGTAACGATCGGGACCATTTGAAGAAATCACGGGAGTTGCTTCAGAAAGGCCGTAACCCTGGAACATGGGCATACCGATTGCCATGTAGAACTTCTGGAGGTCCTTGTCGAGAAGCGCACCGCCACCAATGAAGAAGCGCATTTCGCCACCGAAGTTTTCACGCACCTTTGAGAAAAGAATCTTGTCGAACAACTTCACCATGGGAGCGAGAATCAAGCGCCATCCCTTGAAGTCGATGTTTGAGTCGCCGTTGTAAATCTGTGCCACCTTGAGCGCAAACTTAAAGAGGCGCATCGTACCCTTACCCTTCGCGCGGATACCGTTTTCAATATTCTTCTTAAAGGTCTTTGCCAAAGCGGGCACTGAAAGGATGAAGTGAGGTTTCACTTCCTTAATGTTAAGAGGAATATTCTTGAGGGTTTCAAGAGGCGTACGACCTACCTGCACTGTTGCAGCAGTAGCACCGCGAGACATCATGATGTAGAAACCTACAACGTGTGCGAAGCAGTGGTCGAGGGGAAGGATGATGAGCGTGCGCCATGTTTCGTCGATGTGAACGAGCGTAAGCGCCTGCTCTACGTTAGCTGTATAATTGCGGTGGGTCAACACGACACCCTTGGGGTCAGCCGTAGTACCTGAAGTATAAGTGATCGTAGCGTAGTCGTCGTTCTGCAAAGAGTTTGCCACACTAAGGAATTCCTCCATCGTATGCTCCTTCAAGAACTCATCACCCATTGCGAACACATCGTCCACAAGGATTTCCTTATCTTGGAGTTCGCCACAGTTGTCGAATACGATAATCTTTTCTACGGCATCCAACTGGTCCTTAATGGCGCGCACCTTCTTCAATTGTGTGCCTGAAACCATTACGAACTTCACGTCCCCGTGCTTCAAACGGAAAAGCAAGTCGCTACTTTCTTCCAACTTAATAGAGAGGGGCACATTGATCGCACCAGCATAAAACATTGCCAATTCACCAATCACCCAAAGGTTGCGACCTTCTGAGAGCAACGCCATCGTGTCACCCTTCTTCACGCCAAGCGCCTGAAGACCTGCACCAAGACGGTACACCTGTTCCTTAACCTGTGCGTAAGTGGTGGGTTCAAACTTCTTACCAGTCTTTTCAAGCAAGAAAGTGTTCTGACCATACTGCTTTACCGAAGCTTCAAAGAGGTCAACTAAAGTTTTCTTCATAACTATCGTTTTAGTTTATTCAAGTTTCGCAAGAGCTCAACTTCTTAGGTGATAAGGTCTAAGGTTTTAAGGTCATAAGAACGCCAACCGGTTCCCTATTCTCACCTAAGAATATTCAAGCAGTCTATCTATTGTTGATATAAGCGTTCTTATACCTGCGAAAGTTGAGTTAGTTTGTAAATTCAAATGCAACCCTCCAACTTATTCCGAACATCTACTGTGATACGGAGTGGAGGGATTTAAAAATTCGGGTGCAAAGTTACTAATTATTACACAACTACGCACTTTTTGTGCATACAAAGTTAAAATTTATTAAAGAAAATATCCATTCTGCTTTATCAAACAAGCAAAATAGACTACTTTTGCAGAGACTATGGGGATGTTTTTCCCTCACACATATATAATATATTGATACAATGAAGGTTTCATTACTGAAGAACATTGCAGATATTTTGAAGTCGTCAATGCTCAGTGGCGTATGCGTGGGCATTGCAGGTTTTGGTTACCTCGCTACACGCGACATTGTCGGAAGCATCCTCTTTGCCTTCGGACTTTTAGCGGTAATCAACTATCGCCTTCGCCTCTACACAGGTTTTGCGGGCTTCATCAAGCGCAACGAAGTGCCCCACCTCATTCTCGTGCTCTTTGGCAACATCCTCGGGTGTTTACTCGTAGCACTTTTGGCGCGCACTTCTCCCCAGCCGCTTCAAGAAGCGGCGCAATCCATTCTTGAAGGTCGCCTTGCCGTAGGTCCTCTGCGTGGCGGTCTCCTCGCCATCGGTTGCGGATTCATTATGACCACTGCCGTAACCTTTGCGCGCAAGGGCAATGTCCTCCCCACTCTCTTTGGTGTTCCCCTCTTCATCGTCTGTGGTTTCCCCCACTGCGTGGCAGATGCGTTCTATTACCTCACCGTCCCCACCGATTTCCTCTTTGCCCACCTAGGCGAAGTCTTCTGCTTTTACCTCGCCATCGTGCTCGGTAATTTTATCGGTTGCAACTTCTACCGCATTGTGACAGGCGCAAGTGCGTAAAGCACATTTTGCCCGACAACACAGTCTATTTCGGAATGATAGAATAACAAGCACACCATTCATATCGTATTACAACAAGAATCCGCAATGCAGGTTATGACGAACTGCATTGCGGATTTTTTGATATTGCAACAACACCTACAATACCCTTCCTTACGCATTGATTATTATTGCTTCTATATAACAAACTTATAAACAGTTGAAATACAGGCGTTTGAAAAATTGTTATTTTTGCTCTCATTTTGGGGGCGCCAATTCGGTACTATATAACAAAACCTCAACCATTATTAGTTACCCGCAATTAACTA
>JAZTYI010000075.1:0-7695 GCA_045636885.1 Alloprevotella sp. | reverse complement strand
CGAATGCCATCCGGATGGTATTCGTGCAATTCGTATGCGATAAGCAAAGATAACACCCCGCAAGGATTCGTGTTATTCGTGCAATTCGTGTTCTCTAAAATAAAGAGACAAATTTTACCAGACAGCAATAATAGAGAAAGGGTAAATGCTCTGCATAGTCTTTGCGAAACTCTGCGTACTTTGCGTGAGTTTTTTACCTGACACCAATAATTGGCGAAAAATTGTGACACTTTCATCCTTCATTTTTCGTGATTTTTCGCTGAAAACTTTAACAAACATTAACACTCTACCTACACCCCCTCGCGACAATATCTATTATGGGGCGCAGAATAAGTAACATAGAAAACCGGTTGTTTAACCTTGAAAAAACAAGGTAACTTATTTTTTGCCCCTAAAAATGGGATTTTTGGCACAAAAAAAGTGGACACAACCCTGATTTCAAGGGGCATCTCCACTTCCGTAGTACAAAGATACAAAATTTCCGAGCGAAATGCAAATCCGTTAACACTTGTTAACACCAACATTATTTTGCATTTTTCGTCATTTTTTGCATAAGGAAAAGGCAATCATATAAGTGCCTCAAATAGGATATTGAAGTGGGGTGCGACCACTTATTCCTTATAATCAGCGTAGCCAAAGTTCTTACGCTTTAATTCTGCCGAGAATTTAAGTTCATCTCTGCCCTCAATATGCTTGGCAATCTGTTCTGCCAAACATTTTGCCAGGGCAATACGACGAGAATCCCAGAAACTTAAGCTCCACGCAACGTATATGTTAAAGTTGTTGACTGTCTCAGCATTTACGAGTTTACGCGTATACAGTTTATCTCGCCCTGCTCCGACACCATGGTAACGTTGGTAAGCGCTTTCCACGCCAAAATCCGTCGTCAACTTTTGACTTACGCTATCGAAGAATACCTTGAAGCGCTCCTTATCCTGTACCGTGAAACAATCCTGCTCAAGCGATTCGCCTCCCTTACTACCGCCTGCTGAGAACTCCACTTTCACGGGGTATGAGGGTTCCAGACTTCCTGAAGAGGCAAGCATCGTCACCACCCAAGCATCTTCACGTGCGGTTAATTTATTCAGGTCTGCCATAAACTCTGGGAGTCCCTCAATCGAATTTTCATCTTCGAATTTATAGAAAGAACGATAAGGGCGCGTCTCTCCCACTTCTCTACTCATATAATTAAATCCACCGATCTTTGCCAGATAGTAGGCAAAATACCCAATCACAGGGTCCACAATATTCGATACAGAAACGATCGTCACCTTTGACCCTCTGTCGATACAACAACCGTACGAACGATTCTTGTCAAAATGTTCTACCACAAGTTTGTCATTCGGCTTTTCATCTATGGTTTGCATCACAGCCGTATTGGCCAAGCGGAAAAAATCAGAATGCGCTACAGCATCAATAATCTCATCCTCCTGCATACCCATTCGCGCCTGAATTTCAATCAGCGACAACACGGGAGGAACCACCTGAAATCCCGTAGGGCGATCTAATTTACGCTCAAAAGCCCGCTTAAGGTTTTCTATGTTTTCTGAGATGACCTTCTTATGAAGTTCTTTCTCCATAGCCTCTGAGAAACCTGCCCCAATCAAACCTGCTGGCACGGCAAAAAGCGCGATTCCCAACACCCCAATGATGCAGGCAATAATGCGCCCCACCTCTGTAATGGGCGGAGTATCTGCAAAACCTCCAGGGTCGCCAATATATTGAGCGAAGGCCCACACTACTGACTTCATCCCATTGTCATACACCTCGGGTTGTGCCGCATGTTCGTAAAAGAACAACACGAAGGAGAGCATCAATGTCACCACCACCAAGAACTGCAGGGAGATAAACATCTCCTTGGCTTTAGAAACAATCGCCTCTTGCAATAACTTAAACGAGCGCATGTAGCGGAACACACGCAGCAAGCGCAACACGCGCAACGACTTCAAGATGGAGTAAGGAAGCGGGAAGAACAAGGCCACATAGAAACTATAAGTGGACAACACATCTACCAACCCATAAAAGGTAAAGCAATACTTCACCCTACCCCAAAATCCCTTATATCGAGCGTCTATCTCATCAGCCACCCATATACGGAGCGTCACTTCAATCGTGAAGGCCACCACCGTAACCATATCCACAATGTGCAGCAGTTTTTCAACGGCGGACGACACGTTGAATGTAGAAATAAACACAGCCAACGTACTCAGGATTATCAGTCCAATGATCGTGTAATCCAACAGATTGCTCCACTGCCTCGTCTTCAAATCATTATCAAAGACGCGAACAAGCTTCTTCTTAAAGTCTAAAATTTTACTCATAACAAGTGTTCTTTCTTCTATATAAATATTTTCAGTTTCCAAGGTATGCATGATCCACGAGCGAACAAACAAGTAACAATTATTCAACTCCATAAGATCCGTATATTCCTCTGGCTTATGGGCATTATGATACCCACAACCGATGTTACAGCAGGGCACATTCAGTCCGCGCATCTTCAGCGCTACAACATCCGTTTTTCCACCGTCAACACATGCATAACCATACTGCTGCAACAAGTGCGCAGGCGGAAAACTCTCGTCACACAAGCGAACTCCCTTACCATTTATCACCACATCCGAACCACCCTTTCGGTCAACAGCCAACACATAGCGCACATTGTCAAACTGCTCCAGTGAGCATCCCCCTGAACCGCGACATCCCGCAAGTTCGCCATCTTTCTCCTCCTCAACAAATAGCGCCACCTTCAGCACAGGCAGTTCGTGCAAAAGTTTCAGCACCACCCACAGTCCATTCTTATCATCCGCACCAATCCCCACCTGGGTTCCACCTTCATCTTCCCCCCATATACGCGTCCCCTCTTCTACAATCCGAAAAGGCGACACCTCATGCACCTCATCCAAATGCGCCGTAACGCAGGGATACATTTCAGTCACCCCTTTCGTAATGAAAAGGTTACCCAAATGATCCTCACTGATATTAAGGGGCAAGTCCTTCAACCGCTCTAATACAAAGCGCTTCACCTCCCCCTCTCTACCCGATTTACTATTGATGGCATACAAAGCCTTTAAAACTTCCATTTTTACTACGTAATATGCAGTGCAAATTTAACACAAAACTTCTAAACAGCGCACGCCCCACCACCATTTCCTCATACTCCATACATAATTCAAAACGAGTGACCATTCCCGTTTTCACAACGAGAATGGTCACTCGTTATTTTGAATTATTACAGTTCGATAAAATCACTTCCGTAATGCCCCGTAGGAGCGCAATGCCGTCGGTTTGGTTAACCCATTATTATAGTATAGAGGTTTTGTTTCCCAAATAATATCGACGTCTGCATTTTATCGGGGACGAGGATACATAAAGTTTGCCGCTAGTTTCCTTCAGATTCCTCCCCACGATGAACACCCTTACCTTGGTCTATACGATTTCCGCTATTAGGGTTCGCTCAAGACTTACACCCGTTAGCTAATGCTCATGCTGAGCGTACTAAAAAACTCCCAACTTCTATATTTCAGCAAGTTGGGAGTGAGTCTAAATATTTAACGGACAGTAATAATTTTAAGCTCTTAAATTAGAAGAGCACGTTCATCATTCCACCAGCAGTTACTGCTGTTGCTTTAGTCATGTTGAGAATTATCTTATCATAACGAGAGCGTTGGTTACGAGAAAGTTCTTCAACTTTGATTTTATCTATATCCTTTTGCATTTTGTTCTGCAACTCAGTAATATCAAGGACGCCATACCCGTCGCCTATCTTACTAGCCATTTCGTTCAGTTTCTTAACATCTTTTTCAAGCTTGTCGAGAACTTTATCGTACTTAGGATTCGCATTTTCTTCTGCTACAGACACTTCTTCACTTAACTCCTCAATTTCATTTACCAAATCAACCATTGTGTTAATTTCAGAACCAACAGATGTTTTCTTTTCTTCGTTTTCTTGTACTAATGATGTGATTCTAAAACCTGAAGCTTCAGATAAATCTTCCAAGTGGAACGCAATAGTTGTCGTTTCATCAGGAAGCAATTGTAAGGCAACAGTCATTTCATCCCAAGAATATGGAACAGCATTGGCATTAATTTTGTCAATCACATCGCCATCTGCATTAAGAATTTCGATACCAAAACCTGCACAGTATTCTGCAGAAGACTGATTAGCTTCAGGGAAATTCACTACATTCTTACGATCATAAGGAAGTTCTTTCGTTGTTCTTTTCAACTCAACATTAACTACATCATCTTCGTAACTCTTCTGAGCAAACTTAACTTTATAGTCTTTGTCGACAACTTCATAGCAACCTTTTAAATCACCTTTAATTTCAATTTGAGTTGCTTTAAGAATCACCTCTTTAACCTTCGAAGTTTCACCTGTTGATTCCCCACAAGAAGTCATTGTAGAAATAACAAGCATCATTATAAAAAGATTATAAACAACTTTCATAATTATTTCAGAATAGGATAAATTAACAATATTACAAGTCCTAAAGTATCGTTATTCTATTTCAGATATCTTCCATTATTAGCCCAAGCTATCAAAGAAGAAAGATACTGCATAGAGACATACCAAGCACTTAAGCACTGAACTTGCCAAATATGCCACATAAGCACCACAAGCAGCTTTAGCACCCGCAGCTAGAGACTTCCTTGAAATCGTTTCAAATAAAAATGCAAAGATATAAGGCATAAACACAAATGGGATGAGAAGCAACAAAACTATAACAAATGTATTTGAAGCATCACTTGACACGCCTGCTAAAATAAACAATCCCAAGAAGGTCCCGATTGTCGTCCCCCAAGTTCCAGCCTTGCCATATTCAGCAACAGCTGTTGCAACTTTTGGCAAGAGCTTTTTATCTACAATCTTACCTATCACCAAAAGAGCAACAATCAGGGCCCACCCCCACCAAGGGACTTCAACATCACCTGTAACAGCAACGACTACAAGACCTATTACTGCCAAAATAGGACCCGGAACTTTGTTAATAAAACATCCAAGAAATCCAAGGCCAATCAAGACCCATCCTAAAATAAAAGAAACCATTGTTCCCATAAGAATAAATAAATTTTAATATTATTGTTCCTCTATGTTAAGTCACTTCTGGCGAGAAACAATTAAACCAAAAGTTCTTTTCAAATTCAAATAATCCCTACTCTTTATAGGTTTTTCGGATACGCCTTTTTAGACAACCAATTTTTGATTGTGCCTGATCTTATGAGCACACAAAAAAGCGCAGACTAATTACTTAATCTCCGCTGATAGGTCCTAGGAAAACCTTTGATAGAAGAATAAGCAACAGTCCACGCCTATAACCATACACCTATGACGTAGGTATACGAATATACAGACATGCGACAATGCTTGTCTTTTCTATCTTGTATGAATTTCCTAGGTTCATCAGCGAAAAGAGCAAACACACTCGCGTGTTGATCGATTTTGTAACGCAAAGGTAACAAAATAATCAAAACAACAAGCGGATTGTCGTGATTTTTTGGACTGTTGCGTCGGCAAAGGTATAAATAAAATGCTTACAGAAAAGAGACTTTATATTGTCTTTTATTGTCTATTCACTCTGTCTCAGGGTATGGACGATAAGGTAAATTATTGGCAATCAACGAATCATAAAAAACATGATGTTCGGAAGGTGTTGCTATAAGATATGAGGGTTTATCTCCCAACTGCATGTCAGCCAGCTCCTTACAATAGTTTCCGAATGTAAATTGATAGCGAGAGTTTACCAATATCTTTAGATTTTGGTCGTCTACCTTATTTATTACGCTATCCAGACTTTCACGGCAACGCTCCATCATCATCATCATGTGCATATCGGCAAATTCAAAATAGGGACTTTGCTCAATAGCGACTTTTGAGGTCTCGCAAATGCTGGTGATGCTGCGCTCCATTTGCGTGATTATCCGCTCTTGATAATCACGCTGTTCCAGCTCTTTCACCTTTGTTTGAATGAGCAGGAAGGTGGGCAATAAGATGACTCCCAACAACAGGAGGAAACATAAAATTCGGAGGGGCAGGTGTCGATTGCGCCATGCTTTCTTGAGTTGCTCGACGTTGGCATAACGCCGTTCGGGCATTTTCTTCACACATCGCCTTGCTATAAAGGAATTGCCCAACATTTCACGCATCACCACCCCTATCGAATAGATGTCACTACGCGCATCTGTCACTCCCGATTGATTTAACAACTCTGGAGAAGCATATTGAGGCGTACACCCTAACGTGCGCAAGGCATACTGCGCATCATTATCTGCCAAGCCGAAATCCAAGAGTTTTAAGGTATTGTCCGCACGGGTAATGATGATATTTTCGGGTTTGATATCGTTATGAACAATGCCGCGCTTATGGAGATACTCAACAACAGAAAGGAGTTCCGCAAAAACACGATTGCGCTCCTTTCTCGAAGGACGCTCTTTGAGGTATTCCCCCAACGTGCGCCCCTCGATATATTCCATCACGAGACCGAGGCCAAAGGGAAAACCGTCCTCTAATGTATATATGTGTACAAGGTGGGGATGATCGCAATCAATAGACACCTCATACTCACGCTGCAGGATTTTGGTCTGCAACGCCGTATTGTCTTTTGTTGCCTTTATCGCAAAGCGCTTCCCGGCCTTGTAAGCGAGATATAAGGAGGTGTGAGCATTGGTTCTCAACAACTTAAAGTCATGAAAACCCGGTTGTGCCTCATTCACTGGGGGGACTTTATCAAAGATTTCGCTTTCTTCCATCACTGACTTATTTTTGGGACTCAAAGATAATGATTAATTTTGTAACGCTATGGTCATCAAAAGAAATATACCTCAAATTAGTGCGCTGCGCCAACATGTAGAGCGGCGCTTTGGCAAAAAGTTGGCAGTGCATGCTGACTTTCAAGCACTGACTGCTGCTATTGAAACAGCGTTACGACTCCACATATCCGAAACAACCTTGGAACGTGTGTGGGGCTATTCCACACGCGGTTATGACACGGTTTCCCTACACACCCTCAACGTATTGGCCGCGTATGCGGAAGGTTGTAGTTGGGAAGACTTTTGCAAGTTTTTACAAGAGGGAACAAATTGTGAGTCAGAGTATTTCAACTCTGAACACATAGATAGCCGTGAACTCAAAGAGGGAGACCGCTTACAAATTGGTTGGTTGCCCGATCGTATTTGTGAAATCCGCTATTTGGGCGAAAACAGATTTCTGGCAGAGCGCTGTGAGAACTCAAAATTACAAGCTGGTGACACCTTCTCATGCCTGCAATTCACGTTAGGACACCCCTTAACCATGACCGACCTTTACCGAAACAACAGTTTGATCGGTCCGACATACGTAGTGGGGCAGAAAAACGGGTTAACGACATTGGTGAAAATAGGGGAATGATATAGGGGAAAACTATAATATAGGTGTTACTTGCGTGACCTTTGGTTGTCCACGAAAGTTCGTTTGTTTTATTTGAAGCCACTAATGAACACTAATGGGCACTAATAACCATCCGGCATTAAAGACTCCACGAGGCATTAGTGTAGATTAGTGCCCATTAGTGGCTTAAATAACTATTGCTTCTATATAACAAACTTATAAACAGTTGAAATACAGGCGTTTGAAAAATTGTTATTTTTGCTCTCATTTTGGGGGCGCCAATTCGGTACTATATAACAAAACCTCAACCATTATTAGTTACCCGCAATTAA